>JAAXHN010000208.1 GCA_012270885.1 Acidimicrobiia bacterium
ATGTTCCCTGTGTTGGACACCTGGCGTCTCTCTCCGTTCACCCGGAGTTCCACTCCCAGGGAGTGCGGATCCCCCACCTCGTCGGGGGTGACGATCCAGGGTCCGATGGGGCAGAACGTGTCTATTCCCTTGCAGAACGAGAAGACGCCGGACTTCATCTCCCTTCTCTGGATGTCACGGGCCGTGATGTCGTTGAAGATCAGGTAGCCGGCGATGTAGTCGTCCGCTTCTTCGGCAGAAAAGAACTTTCCCGACTTTCCGATGACCACCGCCAGTTCGAGTTCGTAGTCGAGTTCGCTGGTCAGTTGGTGGGGATAGACGATGGGGTCGTCGGGTCCGATGATGGCGTCGATGTTCTGGAAGAACACGATCCAGGGAAGAACCGGGTGGGACCAGTTGACCCTGAGAGACTCCTCGTGGTGCTCCTTGTAGTTGCCGGCGGTGTGGAAGAACTTCTTGGGTATGATCGGCGCTTCGAGCTTGACCTCTGACAGACTGTAGTCAGCCCCCGTCTCTCCAACCTCACCACCACGCTCGAAATACCGCCGCATGGTGGCGACGTTTAGTTCAACCACCCGGTCACCCTCGATACGGCCGACTTTCCCGCCACTGAATGTGGCCAACTTCATTGGCTACCTCCGCTTAACAGAACTTTGGACGGATGCTAGCGGTTATTGGAAACGCCCGGCGGTGCGCTGCGGTGTGTTTTAGGGTCCCCCGGAGTCGGAGACGACGTCTTTGACCAACTCGATGAACGTCTCGTTAGAGACCAGCCCTCCGTCCTTTATGGCGCGCATCTTGACTCGATCCAGCAAGGTGGCCCGGCACTCCTCGGGAACATGGACGTCGAGTTTCTCGGCCTTGATCTTGATGCTGGCCAGTCCGCTCTTCTTGCCCAGCACCAATCCTCGCTCGGCGCCGACCAATGTCGAGGAGTAGGGTTCGATGGCGGGCGGGTCGTGGAACTGTGATGCCACCGCTCCGCTCTCCCTGACGAACAGATTCCGGCCGGTCACGGGCTTCCATGGCGCTAACTGATAACCGGACAGTCTCTGGACGGTGGCGGCCACTTCCACCATGTGTTCCAACCTCATGGAGGTCTCGCCTCCGTACACGGCCTCTAAGGCAATGGCGAACTCGCCGATGTCCATGTTGCCGGCTCGCTCCCCCATACCGTTGATCGTGCCCTGGACCCAATCGGCCCCGGCGCGGACCGCCTCTAAGGAGCCGGCGGTGGCCAGCCCGAAGTCATCGTGGCCATGCCAATGGATCGGGACCTCGGGGCCGACCCACCGCCGTGCCTGGGTCACCATGGCCGCCGCCGCCTCCGGTGCGGCGATACCCAAGGTGTCGACCAAAGCGATCTCTGTGGCTCCGGCCTCTATCGCCCTTGTGTAAATCTCGTCCAGAAATCCGAAATCGGCGCGGCTGCCGTCGACCCCGAAGAAGCAGACCTGGATCCCGTTGTCAACTGCGAAACGTGTCGAATCGACCACCCGTTGGGTGACAACTTCACGGGTGAGCCCATAGGCGGAGAGCTTGCCGTCGCTAACCGGGGTCTCGATCACCGCCGCCCTCACTCCCAGTTCGACCAGTTGTTCCACGTCGGCCCTCACCGCCCTTGAGAATCCCCAGATCTCGGCTTTCAGGCCGGCGGCGAGGATGAGGCGAAAGGCTTCCACGTCATCTTGAGAGACACGGGGAAAACCGGCCTCTATCCGGTCCACACCGAGACGGTCCAGGGCGAGGGCTATCTCTAGCTTCGACTCGGGGCCCAGGGCCACGCCGACGGTCTGCTCTCCATCCCGAAGGGTGGTGTCGTAGATACCGACTTTGCGTTCGAGGGCGCTATCGGAAGCCACCTCATTGAACGATCCCGTCCACACCAAATGGCGATCAAGCATGAGTCCTCGCAGTCTTGGCGGTTCAATGCAAATTATATATCTTCTTGCTTACAGGGACTGGACAGGGGAGGTATGAAGGTGGCATCTCACCAGGTGTCCCGTACCCACATCCACTCTCTCGGGAGTCGTAGAACAGACCTCCATGACGTGCGAACAGCGTGTCCGGAACCGGCAACCGGATGGGGGATCAAGTGGGCTGGGCAACTCCCCCACGATCTCCAGCCGGGGACCGCGGTCCCGGGGATGGGTGGGCAGGTCGGCGGCGAGCAGTCCCTGGGTGTATGGATGCTGGGCGGACTCGAAGATCTGGTCGGTAGGTCCCTGTTCCACGATTCGACCCATATACATCACCGCCGCCTGGTGGGCAACGTACTGCACCGTGGCCAGGTCGTGAGAGATCATCAGGTAGGTCGTGTTGAACTCTCTCTGGATGTCCTTCAAGAGATTGAGCACCTGGGCCTGGACGGAGACGTCGAGAGCCGAGACCGGCTCATCAAGCACCAGAAGACTCGGGTCCGTGACCAGGGCGCTGGCCAATGCGATACGCTGCCGCTGGCCTCCGCTGAACTCATGAGGGAACAGATCAGAGAGGTAGTCCGATGGCCGAGAATTTCAAGAGATTCGCAGGGAAACGGGTCTTGGTCACCGGCGCCGGCACCGGATTCGGTAGCGCCATCGCCCGTCGGGCCGGTCAGGAAGGTGCGCAGGTCGCCGTCCACTACTACAGCTCGGAAGCCGGAGCGGAACGAACCGCCGAACAGATACGGGAGATGGGTTCGCAGGCGTCGATATACCAGGCTGACATCAGTTCGTGGGATGCGGTAAAGGCGATGGCCGAGGCAGTGTTCGAGGACTTCGGCGGGCTGGATGTTCTTGTTAACAATGTCGGGGACATCGCCACCGAACAGATGTCCTGGCGCGATGTCACCCAAGAACTCGTGGATCGGGTGATCGACGTTGACGTCAAGGGAACGCTCTACATGATCCACGAATTCGGTTCGAGGATGCTCGAACAGGAAGACGGCGGCGCAATTGTCAATATAGGTTCCACCGTGGTGGTGAGAGGCAGCCCCCGAGCCCCTCAGTACGCGGCGGGAAAGTACGGGGTCATGGCGCTCACCAAGTCGTACGCGAGAGCTTTTGCTCCCAAGGTGAGGGTGAGCGCCTTCGCGCCGGGATTCATGGCGACAGAGTCGACAGTCTCCCGGGAGGACTGGAATACCGGTCGCCGGGAGGCTATTACCGCGGCGACGCCGGCGGGACGGGTCCCGACTCCCGACGACATGGCCGCACCGGCTCTCTTTCTTGCCACGCCGGAGGCGAGCCACATGATCGGCTCCTACGTCATCGCCGACGGGGGCCGGAGCACTGTAGGCGCCTGACCGATTCGGGATCGGTTCCCCCGGTTCGCTCCTTTCCCACCGGGCGTCCGGAGGTAGCAGCATGCTGGCTCTAACCGGCTCTGTGAACTGACGCGGGCCGCACCCCGCCGTGATGCGGCACGCGGCTGGTGAAGGCCGTGACTCGGTACCGTTAGCTCATTCCCGCAATGTTGGATAGTTTTCCCCTTTAAGATGGTTGCCGGCAGATGGAAGAACGCTTGGCCGGGCGTCCTGCTCCTTTTAGCCGTGGCCTGCGTTTCGGATTCCGGGGATTCCCCGGCCACCACGGCGTCGCAGGTCTCCTCCTCCGAAGTTGGGGCTCAACCGGAACCCGCGGTGGCCGACGCCTCTTCGGGTACGGTCGCAACCTCGGCGCCGCCTTCCGATTCCGTATCCACCACGGTGCCTGCCGCTCCCTCTACCACCGTCCCGCCCGTCTCAACCCTGCCCAGCCCCGTCACCACGAGTGTTCCCTCCTCTCCGACCACACCCAGCGTTGTGACCACCACTCGACCTGCTCAAGAGACTCCAACGACCACCACGACCACGGCCGCGCCGTCAACCACCACAACCCAGGCAACCACGACCACCACACTCCCCGATGACCTGACCGTCGTGGAGATAACAGTGAGGGAGGGGAGGGCAGTGGGGGAAGACCGAGTCGAAGTTCCCCTGGGCAATCGGATCTCTCTCCGGTTCGACTCTGACATCCGGCTGTTGGTGCACATTCACGGTTACGACGAGGAGTTCTCTGTAGAGGCCGGCGTTCTCACTGTTAACGAGTTTGTAGGGGACCTGCCCGGGGTCTTCGAGGTGGAGGATCACGTGAGCCATCGGCTCCTGATCGAGTTGAAAGTGTCGCCCTGAGGTGAGAGCATGATCCTGGGTCACGGCATCGGTGGGCGTCTCGACCTGCCCATCCCCCTTCTGTATTTCACGCTGGCGGCGATAACGGTGTTGGTGGTCACCTTTGCCAT
>JAAXHN010000209.1:0-359 GCA_012270885.1 Acidimicrobiia bacterium
ACCGCGCCGAACAACGCCAGGGCCATGGGACGGCGGCGTATGAACCAGTTGCTGATGGCGGTGGTGGTTCCCAGTTCCAGCGGACTGGAGAATACCGCCCGGCCCGGCACGTATATGGCGTAGAAAGACCAGGCCTGCGTTACCGCCGCCATCCCCAGGGCGCAGCCCCCCACCACCGCCGAGCACCCGGCGAGGATAATGCCGGAGCCGTAGCGGTCGATCAGCCGTCCGGCGAAGGGAGACATTATCAGCCCGCAGACTGCGCCCAGGCTCACCGCGCCGGAGAACAGACCCCGCGACCAGCCAAACTCTTCGGTCATCGGAATCACGAAGACCGACAGCACCGCCACCGACGCCAC
>JAAXHN010000209.1:431-1117 GCA_012270885.1 Acidimicrobiia bacterium
CCCCGGCTCCGCTGAGCATAAATCTCCCGCCGTGCTTCCTTCTCACAAGTTCGGCGTAGTTTAACACTGCAATAGTTAACCACAGAGAACACGGAGAACACAGAGAGTCATTTCAATCCCCTTTAGAATCTCTGTGCCCTCTGTGCTCTCTGTGGTGAAAACCGGAGTGTTATACTTACGCCAAAAGAATTCCCGCTTTCGCGGGAATGACGGGATGACATGGCCCGCACGTTCCGATTGGCGCTGGCGCAGCTCAACTTCACGGTGGGAGACCTCCCCGGCAACACCACCCGGATGGTGGAATATCTGCGCCTGGCCCGCGAGTCGGGGGCCGACCTGGTGGCCTTTCCCGAACTCGCCACCACCGGCTATCCGCCGGAAGACCTGCTCTTCAAGAAGTCCTTCATAGAAGCCAACGTCGCCGCCATGGAGCAGGTGGTGTCCGAGTCTCGCGGCATCGCCGTGGTGCTGGGCTACGTCCGGCCACGCCCTTACCCTAACCTTCTCCCAGGGGGAGAGGGAACTAAGGAATGGGTGGGAATCGCCAACGCCGCGGCCATCGGATACGACGGGCGGTTGATAGACAACTACGACAAGATTTTCCTGCCCAACTACGGCGTTTTCGACGAGGAACGCTACTTCACCAGGGGCAACGTCTGCCCGGTCTACGAATTGGGCGGCGTCCG
>JAAXHN010000210.1 GCA_012270885.1 Acidimicrobiia bacterium
GGTTCCTCGCAGTTCTTGTCCCTCCACCGTTAAGGTGGTGCGAACGACTACGTTACGCGCCGTTACCGGAGGGTGACCATGATTTTTGTGGTTATGCACCGTGAGCGTCCAGAACTCACCGATGGCAGTGGGGTGCACCGGGGTACTTTCCAGGTAGAGGTCGAGCGCCGGGTGGTTGCCCGCTTCAGCATTCGCTACGGTGGAATCAGCGGAGGCGAGGGCTGCAAGAGCCGCCAGTAGCATGAGGATTATGAAACCTTTGACGCACATCTCCATTGCACACAAAAGGGCAGGCGGTGGGGAGACCTGAACCCGTCACGCCGACTCTCGCCGGCGTGACGGGTTCAGGACACGGGGACCGCTACTGCGACTTTGAGAGGACCCCGATTCCAACAGTCTCTTCGCCCTGCGCCCTACCTCCTACGGGTTGCCCCAGGTTACAGTGACCAGGTTGGAGCGCACTTTGTTTTGCTGCTGGTTCTGGTCGTCCAGGGTCCAGAATGTGATGTAGTACTCGCGGACCACCGCTTCTTCAGGGGTGATGATCGGCTGGAATGTCTGGGGTATCAAGCCGTATCCCCCTTCGGTCACCGGGTGGCCCCCGCCCTGGTCCTGTTCGGTCCAGTTAAAGTGGAAGTCGGCCTCCGGCGCCGGGACGTTGTCCGCCAGGATGTGGAACGTGATGGATTCGCCAACAGCCGGAGTCGAGTTGTCGACGAACAACGACGCCGTGAAGTTGTCATCCACGTCGGTGATCTCAATCCGGACCGCCAGGGTGTCGTCCAGCCTGGGGTCGGAGTTGCTTTCGTGGTCCACGTTGTCAGTCACCCCGAGGGTGAGGTCGTAGGTGTCCTTGGTCTCGTAGTCCAACCGGGCGCCGTCGGCCACGACAATCTGTACCGAGTGGGGATTGGTGGCCGGAACCAGGTCAAACTGATCATGGCCTTCGCCGCTGAGCCGGTACTCCAGCGTATCGACCTCAGCCGGGAAGACGGTGATGGGGCCGCCGAGCTGGGTGCCGGCGGGGGAGTTCTCAGGCACGCTGCGGTTGACGCCAAACCGGGGCGGCTCCACCTCGGTGAGCGCGCTGCCCACCTGGATTACGTAGCGCTTCACCTCGCTGGTAGCGGTCTCGTACTCGCTGATGGGCCGCCAGTCCTCGCCGGATTCTGGATGGTTGACCCAGCCCAGGAGTTGCACCGAGAGCTCATAGGTGCCTTCATGGGTGAAGACCCACTCCAGGTCCTCAAGCTGGCCAGCTTCCATCTTCAGGTCCTTTACGCCGGCTCCGGCGCTGCTCCATAACAACTCCGGCGCGTCCACACCTTCCTGGTGCACCCGGTAGGCGAAGAAATGGGGATGGTCGTCCGGGTCGATGCCCGGGTTGCGCTCCAACTTGAAGCTGAAGCGGAAGGGCGGGCCGCCGTCAGGCGCGTCTCCCCAGTGCTTGTCGTCGAAGCGCATCGTCGAGAAGCCCAGCGCGAGGTCCGACTTCTCGTCCTCGGCAGTGACCGGGTTGTCCAGCCGCAGCCACCAGACCTCGTCGCCGGCATTTATGTGTTCATCATCAATAAGCTCAGGATACTGGCCAGCACCCGTGCCCGCAGGCAGCTGACGGACGTTCGGGTCGTTCGGGTCGCCGTCCACCACCGTCGCCTTGTGTTTATCCAGCACGTGGATGATGGCGACCTCGACGTCGATTTCGGAGTCGGTCAGGGTGGTGACCGTAATCAACTCTTCTTCGTTTCCAGGATCCGGTTCCGTGGTCTGCGTTACCAGGGGCGGGCAGAGGTTGGTGTGCATCACGCCGACGTTGATCGGGTCCTGGCTCAGCCATTGCCAGTAGCCGTCGAAGAGGGCGAAGTGGCCTTCGGTCACCTCGTGGGGTTCGGGTTGGAAGGCGATGGCGGCGCCGGGGCCGCAGGGCTGC
>JAAXHN010000211.1 GCA_012270885.1 Acidimicrobiia bacterium
GTCGAGGTCGCCATCATCCACGTGCTGGACGAGCACCAGGCGACGGTGGTGGACGGCGACCCGAACGACCCCGAGGTCCGTCAGCTGCCTGCGGGTATAGGTCCGGGCCTGTATCCCGGGCTTATTGAGGATGATCACATAGATTCCGGCAGCCAGGTCTGGTGGCTGCAACTGGACGACCCGGACACTGACGACGACGAGGCGTCGGACCTGTCCCTGGGCTTCTCGACAACGCGCTTCGACGACCAGTATTGGGCCAGGGATGACGGCGCCCTGCCCTTCCGCTACAAGTTCGAGCTGGAGCGCACGGGCATCGACCCGGGCGACCACCCCCATTTCTTCGCCTACCGGGTGCACCAGGAAGGTGTGGACATTCCGGAGTTGGTATGGAGCAGCGCTGAAGCCGAAGTGAAGGACATGGCGATGGCACCCGGCCAGCTCGAGGACTTGGAGTGGGTCTTCACCGAACCCGGCACCTACGAGCTCTCGGTCCACCTCCAGGGCTGGGTCCGCCAGGAGACCAACCCGCCGCAGGAAGCCGGCGAGGACTGGCGGCCCATCAGTGAATACTTGACCGCAACCAGCGAGGTGCAGCGCTACGTAATCCAGGTGGGCAGCGCGCTGACCGAGGTGGAGCCGCCCCAGTTCGGCGTCCACCGCAGCGTGGCCGAAAATTCCCCGGCCGGAACTGTCCTCATCGGCGGCCCGGTCTCCGTCTTCGGGGCTGAGGTTGATACCCTGGAGTACCGGCTCATCGGCGATGGCCATGACCAGTTCGACCTGGTTCCCAGCCCCGATCCCCACTCCCACTGGGTAGAGATCGCCGTGGCCGACGGCGCACGGCTGGACTACGAAACTCGCGAGGCCTACGACCTCACCCTGGGGGTGACCGACCTGGTGGACCACGAGAACAACGCGGACTCCACCATCGACGATACCCTGGCGGTCCGGATTCTCCTGGACGACGTGCCCACCCAAGCGGTCATCGAGGTGGATAATCCCAACCCCCTGCCGGGCGAGACGGTGACCTTCACCGCCGTGTTGACGGACTTCGGCGAAGGGTATGACGTGAGCTACCACTTCGTCGACTCCGAGGGCACCACCAGCGGACCGGCAACGACCCACGCCATCCGGCGCGACACTGCAACAACGGAAATGGTGGAGTTTTATGCCACCTACGAGGAGCCGGACGGTTCCGGGGGGCACTCCACCGTCTGGATTGACGCCGCACCCGTAACCGTAACCTGGGGCAGCCGGTAGCATCCGGCGACGGGCATCGTGGCACTCAGGCTGATTTCACTGTGCCTCTTGGCCGTGGCGGTCGCCCTGGTGACCGCCACGGCTAGTGCTGTCTCCGCTGATCCCCCTCTCCCGGCGCTGGACCTCGTCCTGGAAAGTTCCCCGGAACACCCCACTGCCTCCGGTCTGTATTGGGTGGTCACGGTACATAACCATCAAATTCCTGGTTACCCGCCGACGACGGCGCGCAACGTAGTCGTTCGCACCACCGTCACGGCGAACGGACAAGAACTGAGAGGAGCCTACAGAGGCACCCCTCAGCTCACTGGAGGGACGTTTGACGTCAGCACCGGGCTGTGGAC
>JAAXHN010000212.1 GCA_012270885.1 Acidimicrobiia bacterium
CCTTCCCGGATCGGGGACACGTCCTTTATACGGGTGTCGGTCGGAGGGGTCGGCACTCGTAGGGAGCATGTCGAGCGCCTGTGGCGTTTCATCGACGCGAAAGCCGGTCCTCTCTCCTAGTTTGTCGCGGTCCCGAAGCGACTGCGCATAACGTGAACACGCCCTAGAGTTTCTCCTCCTCCTAGAGTTTCTCCCTGGCGCCGACCAGGAGAAGACCGATGAAGCACTGGAAGCCGGGAGATATCGAGTGGAGGAAGGCCCCGGCCGAGCACTTCACGGGCGAAGTGCTGTTCGGACCGGTGAGGAAGGACGGCTCGTTGAACATCCTGGCGGTGAGCTTCTCGCCGGGCGCCCGCACCGATTGGCACTATCACCCCGACGGACAGGTCCTCTACGTAACCAACGGTGCCGGACTGGTCCAGAATGAAGAGGGGACCACCATCGAGATCTCTACAGGGGATCTGGTCTACGCCCCACCCGGACAGCTCCACTGGCACGGCGCCCTCCCCGACTCTCCGATGATCCACTTCTCCCACACCACCGGCGGCGAGACCGTTTGGGAACAACGCAAGGTGAGCGACGGGGAATACGGTCGTCGTTGAATCGATGACCCCCGATCCTATCGGCTCCGGTCCGGACCCTGGAGGATCTATTTTTATTAGTAAATCGTATTTAGTACTGTTTTATCTTACACCAAGAAAGTAAGCGCCAAGAATATGACAGATCAACCCCCTTGTTCAACGGGGGCCGTCTCTGGGTAAGGCCTGCCACCGCCCACCTATGCGTTTGACTTGTAGGTTCTCGGTTTCTAACCATTTGTGATGCCGGCGGCAGACCGCTACGAGGTTGTCCACATCGGTCCTGCCGCCGTCGTGCCAGGGCTGGATATGGTGCAGGTCGCATCGGTGCATGGGCGCTCCGCATTGGAAGCATCCCCCGTCCCGTATGGCAACGGCCAGCCGCTGCGCAGCGTTGCCGAGCCGCTGGTTACGTCCCAGCCAGAGGGGACGACCCGCCCGGTCGAAGAGCATCCCCACCAGCATGGTGTCATCGGACAACGAGGCCAGATAGTCACGGGGTACCGGGCCCGCACCGATGATTTCACAGTGCCCGTCAGCGTCGGTTCCGTCCAGCACGCCTAGAGAAGTGGTAACCACCAGCTGCATCACCTGCTTCGACCCGCCCGACGACGTGACCGCGGGGCGCTCGTCTCCCTGATCGGTGAGGA
>JAAXHN010000213.1:0-1176 GCA_012270885.1 Acidimicrobiia bacterium
GACGAGCCCTACTACCGGCAGGTGTTCGACGATGTGCTCGGATCCCTGATGGAGGTCGGCCATCGCGTGGAGGGTCCGGAACTCGGCACGGTCTATGCGCGTCTCGATGGCCTGGCGGCCCTGTACGGCGGCGAGGACCGCCTGGTGTACATGCTCCTGGACGCCGTTCCCCCCGACCTGGAACCGGCGGTGGGAGTGGGGAACGCCAAATTCTCCGCCTTCGTGGCAGCCCGGACCGGAAAGTCTATGGAAGTGAACCGGGTGCCTGCCGATGCCGGGAGGTTCCTCTCTCCCCATCCGGTCGACCTGCTTCCCGTCTCGGCGGAGATCAAAACCAGCCTGCGCCTTCTGGGTCTTCACACCATGGGGGAAGTGGCCGCGCTGGCAAAGGGATTGCTGGCAGACCAGTTCGGCCTGGAGGGATCGCAGGCCTGGTCTCTCTGCAACGGAATCGACGAGCGTCCCCTGATTCCCCTGCAAGTCACCGAGACCATAACCGAACACACCTCCTTCCCCGACCATTCGGCCTCCCTGGAACTCTTCTTGGTGACGGTGGACATCCTGCTCAAGAAGGCCTTCTCCCGACGCCGCATGCTGGGGAGACAGGCGGCCGGCGTGACCCTGGATTGCAGAGCGGAGAGCGCTCCGTCATGGAGGAAAGCGATCCCCTTCAAGCGAGGCGTCCACGGATGGGAGAAAGCTTCTCCGATCGTCAGGCGCCAACTGGAGATGGACCCTCCCCGGGTCTCCATCGAAGAGATCCGGCTGACCCTCACCGACCTCAGCGGAGCGTCGGGAGTGCAACTGGGGCTCTGGGCGGACCCGAAGAAGGTCAGATGGCGCCGGATCCAAGACACGGAGAGAAAACTCCGGTCCCGGACGCGAGGAGACCACATCCTGCACCGGGTGGTGGAAGTGGCGCCCTGGCATCCGGCGCCGGAGATGCGGTCGGTCCAGGTGCCCGTCGACCGATCGGGTGACTATGCCATCAAACCGGTGGCGGCGCCCATCCAGGTCTCCGTCCGGGAAGGAGACCGTCACCGGCCGGTGGCCGTGCTGCTGGGTGACCGGTGGCGCAGCGTAGCCCGGGTGGCCGACCTCTGGACCTTCGACCTGTGGTGGTTGCCGCAACCAATCACCCGGACCTATTACCGGCTGGGAGGAGAGAACGGGCGA
>JAAXHN010000213.1:1226-2780 GCA_012270885.1 Acidimicrobiia bacterium
GGGTATCCGGCCATGGCCCTCACCGACACCAACCTGTGCGGCGCCCTGGAGTTCGCCCGCTTGGCCAACAGCCTGGGCATCCGGCCCATCACCGGCGGAGAGTTGACCCTCACAGACGACACGCGGCTGACCCTTCTGGCCGGGACGCGCAAGGGATACGCCAACCTGTCCCGGCTGTTCACCCTGGCCAACGGTGCGGACCGCCAGAACCCGCGCCTCGATCCCGTGCACCTGCCGGCGCACTCGGAGGGGCTGGTCCTTCTAGCCGGAGGGCGCGACAGCCACCTCTCTCAACTGGCGCTATCCGGCCGGGCATCGGAGGCCCGGGATCTTCTCGGTGGGTACCGGGACTGGTTCGGTCCCGACCGGGTGTACGTGGAGGTGCAGCAGAACCTCCTGGAAGGCGACACCCGGCGCAACCGGGAACTGTCGTCCCTGGCTCACACCGAAGGCGTGCCGGTGGTGGCCGCCAACGATGTCCACTACCACACACCGGAGCGCTACCGCCTTCAGAACGCGCTGGTGGCCGCCAAGCACAACATCACCATGGATCAGGCCCTCCGGTACATCAGGCCCAACCATCACCTCTCTCTCAAGCCTCCCGAGCAGATGAGGCGACTGTTCGGCCACCTCCCCGAGGCGGTTGCCAACACCCTGAAGATCGCCGAGCAGTGTTCTTTCGATCTCAGCACCGACCTCGGTTACCGCCTCCCCGAGCCGGAAGTGCCGCTGGGGCACACACCCGACAGCTACCTACGAGAACTCTGCCGCCAGGCCGCTCTCCGCCGCTACGGATCGGTCTCCCCGCCGGTCCGGGAACGTCTGGCCGAGGAGTTCCGGCTGATAGAGATGCATGGTCTTTCCGGCTTCCTGCTGCTCTACCGGCAGATCGTGCTCATCGCCCAGGAGATCATGGAAGACGAGGGTCTGGCGCGCCCCGGCACGCCGCTCGAAGAACAGCCGCCCGGGAGAGGGCGAGGGTCGTCGGTGGCCCTGCTGGTGGGGTATCTGATCGGCATCAGCCACGTCGATCCTCTCCGATGGAACCTCACCCTGGATCGGTTCATCTCAGACGACACCACCCTCCTTCCCGACATCGATCTCGACTTTCCCCGTCACCTTCGGGACAAGCTCATCGAGCGGATCCACCGGCATTTCGGCCCCGAACACGCGGTGCTGACCGGCGCCGTCTCCACCTACACCGTCAAGGGCATCATCCAGGACCTGGGCAAGGCGTTCGGGCTGCCCAGCCAGGAGTTGGCCCTCCTGTCCAAACAGATCCATTCCCGCCACGCGGCGGACCTAAGGGCGGAGATGCTGGAACTTCCCGCCTTCCGGGACCGGGTGGACGCCTACGGGTGGAAGAACCTGATCGAGATCTCCCCCCAACTGATGAGGGCGCCCAAAGGCCTCAGCCAGCACCCCGGAGGAATGATCATCAGCAGCACCCCCATCCCGGAGATGGTCCCCGTCCGGGAAGGGGCCATCGAGGGGCGCTACATAATGGACTGGGACAAGGACAGTGTCGCCGACGCCAACTTCGCCAAGATAGAC
>JAAXHN010000214.1 GCA_012270885.1 Acidimicrobiia bacterium
AAGATCTCCGGACCCGGCAACGGCACCGGATTGGCGCCCACCAACTCATAGGTACGGATATAGATGTCAGACTCGGGAACCCGGAACTTCAGGCCCGCCGCATCCGAGGGGGTGTAGATGGGCCGCTGGCTGTTCATCATCGAGCGCAGACCGAACTGGCCGATAGCCAGGGCCTTGATGCCCACACCCTCGGCCAAGCTCAGCAGTTCACGTCCCACCGGACCGTCGAACACTGCGTTCACGTGGTCCTGACCGTCGAACAGGAACGGCAGGTTCACCACTCCCATCTCGGGAACGAAGCTCTCCAGGATCCCGGCGAACACCACACCGGCGTCGATGGAACCCAACTGGGCGCCTTCAACCAACTCACGCTCGGAACCGATCTGTGACGACGGGAAAACTTCCACCGTGATCTGGCCACCGGAGCCCTCTTCGACCAACTCCTTGAACTTGACGGCCGCCACGTCGGCATAACCGTCCGGAGCGCCCGAGTGTCCGATGTTGATGGTGAGCTCGGGATAGTCAGGCTCAGCCGGCTCCTCGGGAGCCTCAGCTGGCTCCTCGGGCGTTTCAGCCGCCGCGGCAGTGGTCGTGGTTGCTACTGCTGCCGCGGTGGTTGCTGTGGTCTCTTCCTCCCCATCTCCGCAGGCTGCGGCCAAGAGAGCCAGGACTCCCAGTACTGCTATGAATTTTCTCACTGGTTACCTCCGTTGGCGAATAGATTCGTCTTGGGACATCGCTTCCCCGGCTCTGTTCCGCGGGGATGCTTTGTATACCATAATACAGAATCGCCCAGGCCCTCTGTCCGCAGGCCACCCCGGATACTCCCCATTTTCCATCAATGAAAAATACCACCTCACCAGACCTTCTATCCGAGTTCGCAAAGGTGGTCGTCGACGAGGCCGACCCTTTTCCCTTCTATGCCAGGGCCCGCCGGCTGGCCCCGGTCTTCTGGAGCCCCAGAATCGAGGGATGGGTGGCTTCCCGGCGCTCGGAAGTGGCCGAGGTGCTGGAGGACGAAAGCCGATTCGCTCCCCTGATGGGCGGTCCGGGTTCCTCCGCCATTCACGGCAGGGTCATACTTCACATGGAAGGGCGAGAGCACCGGCGCCACTCAGGTCTGTTGAGCCGGTGGATCCGCCATCGGGGCAAACTGGCCGGGGGGTTGCGGGAGATGACCGAACAGATCACCGCTCGGCTCCTGGACCAGCTGCCCTGGGACCGCCCCGCCGAACTTCACCAGGGCCTCAATACGTCGCTTCCCATGGATGTGACAGCCACCATGATGGGCATCCCCAATGTAGCCCGTTTCCGGGGATGGTACGACGCCATCGGGAAGGCCAGCGTCACCAACATCAGGAACGATCCGGAGATCACCCGCCAGGGAGTCGAAGCCCGGGAGGCACTGGGTGAGTACCTGGCGCCGATCATCGCCGAGAAGCGCCGCCGCCCCACCCATGACCTCCTCTCCGAACTTTGCCAGGCAGAGATCGAGGGAGAACCCCTCTCCACGGAGTTGATCGCCTCCACCTGCTCGCTACTGCTGGCGGCCGGAGTTGAGACCACTTCGCGGGGTCTGTCCAATCTCATGTGGGTGCTGTTCTCGGACCGTGACCTATGGGAGGAGATCAGGGAGGACCGGGACCTGGTGACCCAGGCCTGCGCCGAGATCCTCCGTTTTCTCGCTCCCGCCCACGCGCTGGTGAGAAAGGCGAAGGCCGAGACGGAGTTGACCGGAGTAAGGATCGGGGCAGGCGACAAGATCATGTTGCTCTTGGCGTCGGCCAACCGGGACGAGACCCGGTTCGAGTCTCCCGACGAGTTTCAACTGGACAGGTTCGCCGACAACGCCTTCCGCCAGTTCACGCCTCGCTCCGACATCCTTCCCTTCGGCGCGGGAAAGCACCATTGCACCGGGTCGCTCCTGGCCCTGATGGAGATGGAAGTGGTGATCAACCGCTTCATGGACCGGGTCCGATGGGCCGAGTGGGTGAACGGCCCTCCACCCATGACCGGCTACTCCCTCCGCTCCCCCGCCGAGGTGAAAGTCAGGCTGATTCCGGGCTAAGGCGACCGGATCGCCCATCATCGACGACAGGGTAATCGCCCCGCCTCAAGGATGGGGACTCCGGGGCCCAGAAGACACTCTCCAGGACTCATTCACCGGACTTAGAGGATGCGCGGATAGGGGCT
>JAAXHN010000215.1 GCA_012270885.1 Acidimicrobiia bacterium
TCTACTTCTTCGGGGCCGACGACTCCATCCTGCTGGTTACCGAGGAGGTGGTCCGGCGCTTGGCCCGTCTGCTGCGGGAGCTCCGTCCCGACGTGATCCTGACCCACTACCCCAAGGAGGGGGACGGCGTGGCCCAACCCCACGCCATCACCGGTCAGATCGTGATGCACGCCATCCACTTTGCTCACTCGGTGGACCCGGGGGACCGGAATCCGCCGACCAAAGCGGCCCAGGTCTTCTTCTTCGGAACCGGAGCCGCCGCCGTCCCCAGCGACGTCTGGGCCGCCCGGGTCGGGGTCTACAACGACGTGCTGATCGAGATCACCGACGTGGTGGACAAGAAGCTGGCCGCCCTGGACTGCCTGGAGAGCCAGGGGTACGGTGGCGCCTACGCCCGCAAGCGGATCGAAACGAGTGACGGAGCCTTCGGGGTCGGAGGCCGCGTCGCCTATGCCGAGGGTTTCATCAAGATGAATGCCGAGGTTCACACCTATCTTCCGGTGACCAGCCACGCCCTGCGGGTGGCAAAGGAGTCGGATCATGAGATGATGCGGCGCCACTCCTACCGGGTTCGGGTGGACTAACGTAAGGAGTTTCTATGACTTCCCTATCTCTCAAACCGCGGGTGCCCGTGTTCGACGCCAACGTCAAGGTGGGCAACCATCACAACGAAGTCTCTCCCTGTGTCGACCGCGCCGGCCTGCTGGCGGAGATGGACAGCCACGGGGTGGGCCGGGCCGTGATCTACCATGCCTTGGGCGACCTGACTTCTCCGGTGGACGGAAACCGGGCGCTGGAGGCGTGGCTCGGCGACGACGGCAGGCTTCACCCCCAATGGAGCGCCCACCCGCTGCCCCGTTCCCTGGAGCAGTTGCGGGAACTCCATGCCCAGGGGAGGGTGTCCAGCGTTCGTCTGGCCGGCCTGGACATCGTCGATTTCCCTTTTCGCCCCTGGGGCTACGATCCGCTTCTGAGTTGGCTGAGCCGGGAGGGGATTCCCTTGTGGGTGCCTCTGCCGGAGATGGACCCTGATGACATCGTGACCACGCTCCAGGCCTATCCCGACCTGGAGACGGTGCTGGTGGGAGC
>JAAXHN010000216.1 GCA_012270885.1 Acidimicrobiia bacterium
GACCTCGTCGTAGTTGGCGGCCGAAGCGAGCGTCGTTCCATCGGGAGAGAGCGCCATGGCCCCCGACCCGCTGCGGTGGCCCGAGGAGAGGGTGACGGCATTCCCCGTGGCCACCTCCCACAGCGTGACTCCATCATTGGACCGGGTGGCCAGCGTCCCTCCACCGGGGGCAAAAGCCACGGAACCGTTCACGGAACCCGACCCGTCGATGAGGGAGAAGGTGGTTGCCTGTCCCGTGGCGACCTCCCACACCTTGAGATTCCTCGATACCGAAGCCAGGAGGGCACCATCGGGAGAGAAGTCCACTGAGAGGACCCAACTCTCATGGCCCTCCAAGGTGTTGAGGATCGACCGGGCGGCCACGTCCCAAAGCTTGACCGTGTGATCATGTGACGCGGAGGCAAGGGTGTTTCCGTCGGGCGAGAAGGAGACCGAATTGACCCTGTCCTGGTGGTCCGTGAAAGTCGCGATCCTCGTGGCTGTCTCCACGTCCCACAGCTGTACCGTGTAACCGGACCACCATTCCCCGGCCGCCAGTGTCCTGCCATCGGGCGAGAAAGCCACCGCCCTCTCGACCCCCCCCGGCATGGACATGGCCGCTTTCCGGGTCCTCGTCTCCAGATCCCACAGGTCGACCCCGAAAGACGATCCGGTAGCCAGGGTCTGGCCGTCCGGGGAAAAAGCCACGGCCCTGGCTTCATGGTCGATGGTGGAGAGTTGCTCTCCCGTGGCCACATCCCAGATCCGGATCGCGTCCTTGTAAGCCCCACAGGAGGCGATTCGACCATCCTTCGAAAGAGCCATGTCCCACAGTCGACGTGTCGGCAGGAGAGCGACCTCCCGGGACGTGGCCACGTCGTAAAGCCAGATGCCGACCCACGTCCCCACGGCGAGAAGGCCCCCATCCACGGAGTAGCCGATATCGCCAATCCGCCCCTTGCCCAGACGGGTGATCGCGGCGTCGGGCAGGTGCCAGGTACGGAAGTCGCCCACCATGGGCGGCGTCTCCGATACTCCGATCCCGGCGGCATGGAGGGAGACGACCTCGAGCTTGGGCACCCAAGCCTCCACGGTGTTGCCTCCCTGGACCGGTCCAAGGGTCAGCACTGTCTCGGCCCGGCCACTGGCGTCGGACGTCTGGCTCTCCTGGGTGAACCGCCCGCCGACCCGGCCGTCTCCGTCGGTGACCGCAAAGGTGATCTCGACGCCCGGCAGGGGATTGCCGTACTGATCCCTGACCTCCACCACCAGCG
>JAAXHN010000217.1 GCA_012270885.1 Acidimicrobiia bacterium
GGATTGGCACCAGTTAGAGGTGGTCCCACATCCAATACAAGCTTTGTCTCGTGCTACGAGGGCGATCCGTTGGGCGGGACTGGCGGTCCGCCGTGCCCTTCCCAGATCGAGTGGCTGTGATACGCTTCGGAAGATGGCGGGGAGGATGTTTGCTTGGCAGGCCAGGTCCCTGATCTTCTCCACCGGTATAGGTGTCCCGTCACCTAGCCTCCCGTTCTGGAGTTCCCGGGAGACGACGTCGTAGTCGGCGATCAACAACAGCCTGGGTCCGCGGGGAGGGTTTTCGTCTTCGTCGGTGTTTTCTCTGGTGACCAACTGTGCTAGGGCGTCTGCCATCCGCTGTCCTGGCGTGCGCCTTGCCCGGGGGTCTTCCTCCCGCCAGAGTTCGTCCATCTTCTGCGACAACGCCGTTTCGATCAGGGCGCCGGTTATCGGATCGAACCGACCAAACAACACGGTCATCCCGTCGGTGTTGTCCGTTTTGATGTTGGTGAACCTTCGGGAGCGTTGATGTTCCAGGCGGCTCATCCCATCATCTTCGGAACGCTGTTGGGCGTGCTTACGGGCCGTTCCCGCGAACTTGTCCGGAGACTGGGTACGGGCCTTGTCCACCAACTCTTCCTCGTCTATCTCCCCGTCCTGGGAGGCCTTGGCCAGGATCCGCGCGTTCTCATAAGGGATCTCTCCATCCCGCATCCCCTCCGACGTTCGGGGCAACTCCTCCAGTCCCGACCGCGGTCTCCACTTCTGTGCGGGCTTTGCCGCGGGGTCGCAAACCTTATTCCCGCAGGTTGTTCTCGGTCAGGTGGGTTCCTTCTCGGCGGGTTAGTTCCGCCAGGGTCTCGGCACGGACCGCCGCGGTTTGGTTCTCCACCCCGAAGGTGGACGCCAACCGTTCTTGGAGTTGTTCCAGGGTTGTGTCTCCCACCGCCAGGTTGGGTAGAACCACCTCGATCTGGTTGATGACCCGACGGTCGTTGGCTGTCTTTTCCATGTCTACCAGTATACCACAGGGGGTGTGACAAAACACTGCATTATATCACGACGTTGGCAAAACAAACACTAAACAAAGCACCTTAGGAGGCTGCTGGGCAAACTCGGGCGGTTGGTGTCCTGGGAAAAAGGGTCTTTCGAAGAAGGGGCGGGCATTTGACTAGCGGTAGTTCGGAAGTCCATGAGTCGATTGGTGTTCCCTCGGCATAGCGATGATGGTCGATTAGGGAGGGGACCGGGGGTGGCCCCTCGAGGAATGTGAACTCAAC
>JAAXHN010000218.1 GCA_012270885.1 Acidimicrobiia bacterium
GTCCCAGACCACAATGTCGGCGTCCGAACCGGGCTGGAGGATCCCTTTGCGGGGGTATATGCCGAAGATCTTGGCGGGGTTCTCGCAGAAGACCTGGACGAACCGGGGTAGAGTCATGCGCCCTCCGTTGACGCCGTGTGTCCAGACGACCGGCATCATGAACTCCAAGGTGGTGAGCCCCGCGCCGATCTCGAAGATGTTCTCCTTACCCGCCTCGGGTTCTTCAGCCTGACCGTCCAAGGTCCCGGTCAGCTTCAAGGCACGGGTGTATCCCGTGTAATCGCTTGCGATCACGTCCAACGCTCCGCTCGCCAGCCCCCGCCACATGGCCTGGCGGTCCTCCTCTTCCCTCAGAGGTGGAGCCACCTTCAGGAGGTAACCCTCCCTGACTAGGTCATCATTGGTGAGAGCAAGATAGTGCGGGCAGGTCTCTCCGTAGATGGAGAGCCCCTGACTCTTGTATTGCTCCAGGATGGTGACTACCTCTTTGGTGCTCAGATGCACCGGATAGATCGGGCAGTTGGCAACTGTCGCCATGGTGGCGGCGCGGTGTACCGCCTCGGCTTCGATTATGTTGGGAGCTGCGGCGTTGTAGTGGTGGACGGAGACCTTGCCCTCCGACCTGAACTTTCGCTCCAGGTAAGCCTTGCAGACACCGTTCTCTGCGTGGATCATCGCCATGCCGCCCTCCCGGCCTGCCAGGTCCATGACCGTCATGATCAGGTCGTCGGGGATGGCCAGGAGGTTGGTTCGCGAGTCGGGTCCCGCCCATGGGTTCCAGACCATGAACATCTTGAAGGCATTCACACCCAGGCGAATCAACTCGGGAATGACCCTGTCGATGTCCTCCTCGTCTCGCTTGGTGATCAGTCCGTGGATGGCGAAGTCGGTATAGGAAACCTCTTCTGCGTATTCGATAAAGCCCTTCACGATGTCGGGGTTGTACTTTCTGACTCCCCAATGGTTCCCGAACATCTCGTGGCGGTGTGTCTCCGAACCTATGAATGGGACCACTGTAGTGACGCCCCCGTAGGCGGCACAGATGGAGTAGGTGTCCATCTTCTCTCCGAAAATGGGATGTGCATGAGAGTCCAGACCTCCGGGCAAGACGTATTTCCCGGAGGCGTGGATGGTGCGTCCGGCGGTCCGGTCCGACAGATCCTCCCCTACCTCTCGGACTTTGCCGTCCCCGACGAGGACATCCGAACGGGTGATTCCTTGCCCGGATACCAGGAGACCGCCCCGGATGAGGACATCGGCAACTGGTGTGTCCATACTCACTCTCTCGGTCCTCGGCGGCCAGCTTTTCCGGTTTATTGTACCCGTCAGAGCGGGCGCGTGGAGGCTTCCTGCCGGGGGTTTGAAGACACCGGGGAGGGCAACAGCTACGGGGTTATGAAATGTCCAGTGCCCTGGCGGGGTTGGTCACCATCATCTTCTGGATCTCCCCGGCGGTTACGCCCAGAGCCGTGAGCCTGGGCAGGAAGTCTTCGAAGATGTGGCAGTAGCCGGTCCCGCCTCCGCTCCGTAGGGACTCTGTGCGGTTGGTGTCCAAAGAGAGAAGCAGGTTGTCGACGTGTCCCCTCCGAATCAGTGCATGCACCAACTCGGCCCTGGTCTGGTCCAGCAGGTAGTGCTCCTTGCCGATGACGTCGAACTGCACGAAGCATCCTTGGTCGGCCAGCCTGGACAGCACGTCAATGTCCGGCCGCTCGTCCACATGGCCCACAATGAGTCGAGAGGGACTGACCCCTTCCGACTTGAGAATCTCAAGTTGTTGCACTCCTGCCACTCCCCCCTGTATCTCCATGCGCCGGTCGCCAGTGGTGTGGGTGGTGATCACCGCGCCTGTTCGCTTCTGCGCCACCGCCACGGCCATCAACACCTTCAATTCCACGCCCTCCACTCTCGCCCGGTGTATCGCCGACTTGAACAGACCGCAGCGGCGTCGCCCGGTGCCCACCCCTGCCTCTATCTCTCGGGTCATGTGGTCGGCAAGGCGCCCCACTGACCACTCGTGCACGAACCCCGGAATGTGGGGCTCTATGTAAAACCCCGACGTCGCCACTATGTGCACCTCGCTGGCCTCCGAAAGACTGGCCAGCACATCCAGGTCTCTGCCCCATCCGTCGCAGGTCACGTCCACCATCGCCCTGCCCCCGGCCTGGCGATAAGCCTGGAGTTCGGAGACCATCACATCGAAGTCATCCAACCGCATGTAGGTGCCTTCGGGACGGGTGGCAGCCAGCAGGTCTGCCCTGGGTCCGAGGCGCTGGTCGCACCAGATGTGCTCATGGGGCAGGCAGACTCCCAGTTGGTCGGGGTCTATGGGACCCAACACGGTCTGGATCATCTGTGCATGAATTCCGTCACCTAGATTGTCCTGTTTCTGAGATGTAGCGAC
>JAAXHN010000219.1 GCA_012270885.1 Acidimicrobiia bacterium
ACCAAAAACCAGACGGACCACTAGGTCCGGGGATTCTTCCTACCGGAACAGGTCCTCGGGGGCGGGCCGTATCAGTTCGGTGGCCGAGCCGTCCTCGGCCGGGAGCGAAAGCCCCCGCACGATCGCTACCGGGATGCCGCCGACCTTGCCCTTGGCCAGATCGGCCGCCGCGGCGATCTCGTCGGCCACCGCCACCTCGGTCACCTCGAGCACCCGGTCATGATCATCCGGGGTGCCTCTCAGGTCGCGGATGGGTTTGAATCCCGCCACCCCGATAGCCACATCGGTCAAACCGCGTCGAAAGGGGCGGCCGAAGGTGTCGGTAATCACCACCGCCACCTCAACACCGAACCGCTGGATCAGTCGGGAGCGGATTCTCCGGGCGGAACGGTCCGGGTCCACAGGGAGCAGGACGGCTCGACCGGGACCCACGTTGGAGCGGTCCACCCCGGCGTTTGCGCAGATGAAGCCATGCCGGGTCTCGGTTATGACCAGGTCCCCCCGGCGGCGGAGGACGGATGCCGACTCCGACTCCACCAGGTAGCGATGGCTGTGGGGACCGTCGTCCTCCAACTCCACCATTCTGCCCTCGGCCTTGGAGACCACCTTGTGGGTCACCACCACGACGTCCCCGGGTTGCAGACCGAGGCCGGATTCGGTTAGGAGGTCCCCGATCAGGAGGGCAAGGTCGTCTCCCTCGGATATCTCGGGAAGCCCCCTTACCGGGTGGATGCTGATCGTCACAGTGCAGCCATGATTTCGGCGGCCAGCCGTGCGGAGGCGGCCGGATCGGCTATCCGAGTGTCGGTCGCCCAGGCCCCGAGGCCCATGTCGGAAAGGAATCCCACGTCTTCTGCGTCCCCGGTGTCCACCACCAGGCCTGAGAGCAGGTCCCCGTAAGCCTCGGCCACGCCCCGGTTTCCAGGCGGCAGGCCCAGGCTGTCCATCACATGGGCGGCCGGACCCTTCAGGGCTTTCCCTCCGAACAACGGACTGACCGCGATCACCGTGTCGGCGGCCTCCAGGGCGGAGCGGATGCCGGGTACCGCCAGAATCGGCCAGATCGACAGGGGAGGGTTGGAGGGGGCGATAATCACCGCCCGGGCTCGGTGGATCGCTTCGATCACTCCTGGAGCCGGCCGGGCCGCCTCCGCCCCGTCGAAGCGGATCCGGGTTATCCGGTCGCGGTGTTGCCTGCGGACGAAGTAGTCCTGGAAGTCCAGCCATTCTCCCCCGACGGTGCGCAGCTTGGTGCGAAGGGGCTGATCGGTGACAGGGACCAGCTTCACCCCTATCTTGAACGTCGATGCGATCTCGTGGGTGATGAGGCTCAACGGCCTTCCCTCCCTGATTCCCATGGTCCGGAAGAGGTTGGTTGCCAGATCTCGGTCGCCCAACCCGAATGTGGTGTCAATCGGGAAATCGGAGAGGGACTCCATCACCTGCCAGGTCTCGTTGACCAGTCCCCAACCCTGGGGCCCTTCCGCCTCGGCGAGGGTGTAGACCACCGTGTCCAAGTCGGGGGCGACATACACCCCGTACACCCAGTCGTCGTCGCCGGTGTTCACCACCACCGTCGTGTCCCATCCTTCCAGCCGGGCAAACCCTCGCGCCAGTCGGGCTCCTCCCACTCCTCCGGAAAGGAGCACTACTCCCGGCTTTTCGGCAAGCGTTCTCACAGGCGGTCTGTATTCCTAGGATTGGCGTTTGTTGATGACGGGCACAGCCTCTTCTTCGGAACCCATCGTACGCCCAACCCGGACTCCCAGTGTTGCAGTGGTGCTCATGGCGGATGGCGACCCCCTTGAGTCACCGGTTGACCGGGTGGCGGAAAAGGACTGGATCACTCGGCTAATAGTGGTGGGCAAAGACCCCGGGGCCAAACGGGAGGCGGAACGGCTGGGGGCGCTCCACCGTGAGACTTTGGGTGCGGTGGCGAGGGCTCTACCCGCCGACATCGAATACATCTGGATTCTGGCAGGCCGGGCGCAGCCGGAGCCGGGAGCCCTGACCGCCCTGGTGCAGGTGGCGGTGAACCACCAGGTGGCGCTGGTGGGGTCGAAGATTCTCTCCTCTGAGGACACCGAGCGGCTCCTGTCCGTGGGAAGCGCCACCGACCTCTTCGGAGTGACCTTCTCGGGCTTGGATGACTCCGAACTCGACTTTGCCCAATACGACGTGGTTCGGGAGGTCTCCAACCTGTCTTCGGTCTCCCTACTGGTCCGTCGCCGACTGTTGGCCGTGCTGGGCGGGTTCGACGAATCGTTGCCCCCTGTCTCGGCCGGCCTGGACCTGTGCCAGCGCGTGCGGCTCGCCGGAGGGCGAGTGGTGGTCGCCCCGTCTTCGCGGGTCCGGTATCCCTCCCGGCTGTTTCCCCGCTTCGCGGGCTGGAGGGAGCGGGCGGGACGGATGCGGGCCATGTTCAAGGCGTATCGGCTCATGACCCTGGCGTGGGCGATTCCGCTGGACGTGCTGTTGAATCTCGGTGAAGGGCTGTTCAGCCTGGTCCTGGGAAGGCCGGGCCGCCTGGCGGGCTTTCTGGCCGCCGTGGGTTGGAACATGTGGAGGTTTCCGTCGGCAGTCTCGGGCCGGCTCAAAGCACAGAAGTTCCGGGCGGTCGGCGATGAGGACATATTCCGGTATCAGGTGTCAGGTTCGGTGACTCTCCGGGAGGTGGGATCGGAGATCGGGCGGAGAATCGGGGACTTCGGCCCCGAGGAGAAGTCGTGGGCGGTGGTTTTGACTTCCCGTCTCCGAAGGGGGGCGCCCCTGGCGGCCCTGCTCTCGTTTCTCTATGTTGCGACGGCTTCCCGGAACCTGTGGCTGGTGGGGCTGCCTTCGGCCGGGTTCTCCTTTCCGCCCGGCGACGATCCGGCCGGCGTGCTGGCTGCCTACGCCGGAGGATGGAACGAGACCGGATTGGGGACCTCCCTCCCTCCCCATCCCGCCGCCACATTGACGGCGTTTGCCGACTGGCTGATCCTCGGGTGGTCGGGCTCCCACGTCCTGGTGACCGGGATCGCCCTCCTGGCCGGCCTGCTGGGATCGGCCCGGCTGTTTCGCGGCATGGGGGTTGCATCCGCAGGTTCCTATGCGGGGGCGGCCGTTTACCTGCTGGGATCCGCCACCGCCTCGGTGCTTGCACATGGCTATTGGCCGGTGGTGATCGCCCTGGGGGCTCTGCCGTGGTCGGTGTCGGCTGCGGCGCGGCCCTGGCCTGACGGGTGGCGGGCCCGGATCGGGGATCTGGCCGCCGTCTCATTGTCCTGCGCGCTGCTGGCGGCCTCCGCACCGGTGGCAGTGGCGGCGCCGTTGGCGATTGTCCTCCTGGGCTGGGCGGCGGGAGTCGGCTGGTCATGGTGGTCGGTGCCCCGGGCGCTCTTGGGGGCGGCGGTGGGTACGTCGGCTGTGGGGACCTATCTGTGGGCCAATAACCTGGACGTCTGGTCTTATGGCCCCTCGCTGACCTGGGAGGCGGATTGGGTTTACTGGGGAGGGGTGGCTGTGGCCGGCCTCTTGGCCGTGGTGTTCGGCGGGGCCCGCCTGCGGGGGGCGACGGGCGTGGGCCTGGCATTGAGCGGAGCGGGTCTATGGGTGGGCCACCTCCCGGAGTGGGAAGTGGCCCTGGCCGGAGCGGCCCTCGCCGCGGTGGGCGCCGGGGCAACCGTCGCGGCTTCGGTTGCGGCGGGGGTGAAGGAGGGGCAGGAGCGCCGTCGCATGGGAGGTTTGCTGGCACTGGCGGTGGGGGTGGTCGTGCTGGGCTTTTCCCTCCCCACCCTGGAAGGCGGAAGGGCGGGGC
>JAAXHN010000220.1 GCA_012270885.1 Acidimicrobiia bacterium
TTCCAGGAGAACGGCTACTTCTACGTCACCTACGTGCTGGACCCCATCAAGACCCTCCCCAAGGGCACCCGGATTTCACGCTTCCAGGTTCGGCCCGACAACCCCTACCAGGCCAATCCCGCCTCCGAAACCATCATCTTTGAATGGCCTTCCGGCGGACACAACGGGGGGTGTCTCAGGTTCGGGCCCGACGGCTATCTCTATATCGCCACGGGGGACGGCAGCGGCATCGCCGACGAACTCGACACCGGACAGGACGTCTCCGACCTGCTGGCCTCCATTTTGAGGATCGATGTCGACCGCCCCGATCCCGGAATGACCTACGGGATTCCCAAGGACAACCCCTTTGTGGGCCGGAAGGGCGCCCGTGCGGAGATCTGGGCTTACGGCCTGCGCCAGATCTGGAAAATGAACTTCGACCGCCAGACCGGAAATCTGTGGGGCGGAGAAGTGGGCCAGGACCTTTGGGAGATGATCTACCTGATCCAGCGGGGAGGCAACTACGGCTGGAGCGTCCAGGAGGGCACCCACCCCTTCCGGCCCGATCGCCGCCTGGGGCCTTCGCCCATTCTGAAACCCGTCGTCGAGCACGGCCACGCCGATTTCCGTTCCATCACCGGAGGCTTTGTCTATCGCGGCCAGAGACTGCCGGAAATCGTCGGAACCTACGTCTACGGGGACTATGACACCGGACGCATTTGGGGGTTCCGCCATGAGGGAGACCAGGTCAGCGACCATCGGGAACTGGTCGACACCTCCTTCCGCATCATCGATTTCGGGCAGAGCCACCAGGGCGCACTCTACGTGATGGACTTCATCGGCGGCCAGATTCATCGGCTGGTCCGCTCTCCGGCGGTGCACCAACCCAACCGGTTCCCCCTCCGGCTGAGTCAGACAGGACTCTTCTCCTCGGTGCGGGAGCACAAACCAGCCCCCGGCCTGATTCCCTACTCGGTGAACTCGGAGCTCTGGTCCGACGCCGCCGTCAAGGAGCGCTGGATCGCCATCCCCGGGGACTCCCGGGTGGAATTCGACACGGTGGAGTATCCGCAACCCGCGCCCGGCGCCCCCCTGGGCTGGCGTTTCCCCGACGGGACGGTGATCGTCAAGACCTTCTCCCTGGAGCTGGAGGCGGGAAACCCGGACAGCCTCCACCGGGTGGAGACCCGCCTGCTCCACCAGGAGGCCCTGGGGGGAACCGAGGAAGTGGGAGACCAGTACTGGAAGGGATACTCCTACGTCTGGAACGAGGACCAGACCGACGCCACCTTGGTGGGAACGCGGGGCCTGAATCGAACCTATACCATTGCCGACCCGGCAGCCCCCGATGGAAAGCGCGAGCAGGTCTGGCGCTTTCCCAGCCGTGCCGAATGCACGCTCTGCCACACCGTGCCCGCCAAGTACGTCCTGGGCTTGAACACCCTGCAGATGAACAAGGAGCACGACTACGGATGGACCACGGCCAACCA
>JAAXHN010000221.1 GCA_012270885.1 Acidimicrobiia bacterium
GTCCAGGGGGAAGCAGACCACCATCCAGAACGCCGGGGTTCGCAGCACTTCCAGAGGCCTTCGGACCCGAACCGGTTCCCCGGCATCGCCCCAGTAGAACAGGAGCTTCTTGGCCTTCTTTCTCCAGTCCTTGTCGGAAGCGGGAACCAGGAGGATCACCGGGGCCAACAGAACCGTCTGGAAGACGAACGACCAGGACCGCCACACGAAGGGATCGTCGCTCACATGTGTGTAGAGGTACAGAAGGGGCAACCAGGAGCCGAACACCACCGAACTAACCGCCCACAGCGTCCCCTGGGTGGTTGCCTTCACCGGTCGGAGGATCCTGTCAGATTCACGGGGAGGTCACAGTGTCTTGGCCTGGGTACTCAGGTTGGAGAGGAGCACGAGCCCGGCTCCGATGAGGAGGGCCGAGGGATTGGCGATGGAGACGTCGACGAAGATCCATATCCAGAGCATCTGGAGAACCGGGGAAAAGAACATGATCCGCTGGACGCTCAAGCTGGTGGTCACGTAGAAGGAGTACCTGTGGCTGGCTGCTCCGACCGCGTTGAACGCTCCTGTCAGGGCCAGGAATCCCAGGGTGGACCAGACGAGGTCGAAACTGTTCTCGGTCGGAGGGAAGAACAGGACGCTCCCGCCCAGGGTCAGGGGGAGGGCTAGAAACCGCCCGACCACACCTGCGAAAGTGGAGTGCCACACCAGGTCGTTGGGATCGGTACTCGGCCAGGCGATGAGGCGGCCGAGGGAAATGGTACCCCAGAAACTGCCGACCGCGGTGGCGGTTGCGGCGAAAGCCACCACTATGCCCAGCCAGTTGAGGGTTCCGACCTTGCCGGTCTCCGACCAGATGACCAGCGCGGCGCCCAGGAAGGAAAGACCCATCAGCGTCCAGTACTTCCCGCTCATGACATGAGGGGAGGCCTGCCGCCCGGATGACATCTTCCTGCCGAGCCGGGCCGCCATCCACACCAGGCCGATCAGGAACAACTGGAAGATGATGGTCACCACCAGCGGGTCGATGAGAGTCGCCGCCCAAACCCAGAACGTCAGGTCGAGAGCGAAGGAGATCGCCATCCAGAACGCCGGAGTGCGCAGCAGTTCTATCGGATTCCGGACGCGCACCGGTTCCCCAGTGGCTCCCCAGTAATAGAGCAGTCGGCGGAGTTTCTTCCTCCAGTTCTTCTTCGAGGCGGGGACCAGCACAAGCACGGGGACCAACCCCGCCGCCTGGAAGGCGAACAGCCACGAGCGCCACACGAAAGGGTCGTCGCTGACATGGGTGAAGAGATAGAAGAGAGGTAGCCAGGAACTGGTGGCCGCCGCCCCCACCGCCCACATTGTCCCCTTGGTGATCGGGTTCACCGGTCGAACGGTCCTCTTCTCTGCTCTGGTCTGCTAGGGGTTGGTGACTAGATGACCCCGGTGGGCAGTCGCCGGCGAGGCTTCGTCCTTCACGAAGGTTAGCTCTCCGGTAACGCCCGGTGGGAGAACGGGACCGCGTGTCTCGAGCATTTTGCCATCAGATCAGAGGGATGGTGACACAGATGGGATCAAGCGGATTCGGCCTGGTATCCCAGGTTGGATAGGAGTACGATGGCGGTGCCGATCAAGAGGATCTGGGGCTTGGCGATGGAGACATCGGCAAAAATCCAGAGCCACAACATCTGAAGGGGCGGGGAGAAGAACATGATCCGCTGGACGCTCAACCTGGATGTCACATATAGCGAGTAGCGGTGGCTGACCGCCCCGGCCATGTTGAACACTCCTATCAGACTCAGAAAACCGAAGGTCGCCCAGGTGAGGTCGAAGCGGTCGTCGGTGGAAGGAAAGAAGAGGACGCTTCCCAGCAGCGTCAGGGGGAGGGCGAAGAACCGTCCCACCACAGCCGCGAGAGAAGCTGCCCAAACCAGGTCGTTCGGGTGGTCGTCGGGCCATGTCATAAGACGCCCGGTGGAGACGGTCCCCCAGAAACTCCCGATTCCGAAGGCGGTGGCGGCGAGGGCTAAGGCTATACCCAGCCAATTCAGGGTCCTGACCGTGCCGGTCTCCGACCAGATGACCAGGGCGGCGCCCAGGAAGGAAGACGCCATGAGGGCCCAATGCCTTCCACCTATGACGTGTGGCGCGGTTCCCTCTCCGGCGGAGATCTTCCTGCCCAGCCTGGCGGCTATCCACACCATTCCAAGCGGGAACAACTGAAATACGAGGGTCGCCACCAGGGGGTCGATCAGGGTAGCTGCCCAGACCCAGAAGGTCAGATCCACGGCGAAGCCGATCACCATCCAGAATGCAGGTGTTTTCAGCATTTCTAGCGGATTCCGGACCCGGACCGGCTCCCCGCTTTCTCCCCAGTAGACAAGGAACCTGCGGGTCTTCAATCTCCAGTCTTTGTCCTTGGCCGGCATAACGACCAGGGCCAAGCCCAATACCCCCGACTGGAACAGGATGAGCCATGAGCGCCAGACGAAGGGATCGTTGCCGGTATGGGTATGCAGAAAAAACAGGGGCAACCAGGAGAGGGAGACAGCTGCTCCGACGGCCCAAAGGGTGCCCTTGGCAGTTGGGTTCACCGGTCGAAGGATCCTGTTCTCTGGTCCGGCATGCTCGCGGCTGGCGATACGTGATCACGAAGATCAAGTGTCGGTGAGGATCGGTCCATTCCCGGAGGTTAACTTCCGGGGCCAGTGCAGAGGGTGAGCGGCCCTGCCCGGGCCGAGAGGGGCCGTTCACTAGGATGCCAGGTGTGCTGATGGTGGGGGTTCCCACCCCTGCCAGACAGGTGTTCAGCAGGGCCCATTTGGGAGGTAGGTGATGAGTTTCAAGTCCGTTGACCACATCGCGATAACAGTTGCGGATCTGGAAGTCTCGGTCCCGTGGTGGAGCTACTTTCTCAAGTCTGATCCCTTTATGCAGGGAACCTGGGTGGCTGCGGAGATCGACGACTATGTGGGTGACATAGTGGGTTATCCCGATTGCGATATGTCGGGAGCGTTCTGGGCACTACCCGGCGGCACCGTGCTGGAGATGCTTCAGTATCACAACCCACCGCCGGGAAAGGTTGACATGGCGACCTACAACGCCGGGAACACCCACATATGTCTGGAGACCGACGACATTCACCGCGACTACCAGCGGATGCGGGGACGAGCCGAGTTCCGCTCTCCCGAGCCGGTTCGCTGCGCTTGGGGAAGGTATGAAGGAGCCCTCACCTGTTACCTACGGGACCCCGATGGCATCTCCATCGAGTTGATCGAGTTTGGGCAGGTGGGAAGGCCGTTCCAGGTCGAAAGCCCCTTCGCCGACCCGTACGGATAGGGCGGCCACAGCAACCTCCCTTGGGGTCGCGGAACTGGCGGGCTTACCAGAGGACGACGGCCGGAAACTGCGTGAGTGCGGTGTCTCTGGTTACAAGGGTCAGCCCTTCCATCTCAACTTCCTCCCAGGCGTCCGGCACTGCCTCGGGTAGCGGCAGGAGAATCTCGGGGCCAACGTACTCCCTGGCCAGTCGTCCGGCCCGGCGGGTCGTGGGAGACGGCGGTATGGGTCCCAACAGAGCGTAGGGTTTGCCGGCCTTTGCCAGAATGATCTGTTCTCCGGCATGGGCGCGGTCCATCAACCTGGACAAGTGGGTCTTCGCCTGGTGCACGTCCACCGTCACGGTCACCTCGGGCCTCTCTTCGATCCACCGGAATGTAGGACTAAGAGGCCGCGCGGATAGGTG
>JAAXHN010000222.1 GCA_012270885.1 Acidimicrobiia bacterium
CCGGGAACCGGTAGCGGACATGGATCCGCTCGGGAGCCATCTCAGGATGCGGTGGCGGCCCCTCGGCCTCCACCGAGATGGGATAGCGGAGATTCAGAGCCCAGAAGGCCAAATTGAAATAGTGGGTGGCGGTGTTGCCGAGACCACCGATGCCGAAATCCCACCAGTACTGCCAGTTGCCGCCGCAACCGCGGGAATAGGTGGGATGATAAGGACGGTAGGGCGCCGTTCCCACGAAGAGATTCCAGTGAAGCCCTTTGGGGACGGGCGGCGTGTCCGACGGGCGTTCACGCGTGCTGGGTCCCCCGCGGACCCAGATATGGCATTCCTTCACCGCGCCGATGGCTCCGCCACGGACCAACTCGACGATGCGTCGGAAATTGTCCGAGGCGTGGATCTGGGTTCCCAATTGGGTCGCCACCTTCTGTTCGGCGGCGACCTTGGCCAGCATGCGGGCCTCGAAGACCGAGATGGCTCCCGGCTTTTCGCAGTAGACATGCTTGCCGCGCTGCATCGCCGCAAGACTGGCCGGAGCGTGGGTGTGATCGGGAGTGGTCACCACCACGGCGTCGATCTCCCGGTCCATCTCGTCGAGCATCTGCCGGTAGTCATTGAACTTCTTCGCTTGTCCATAGCGGGCCAAGGCGGCCCCGGGAGGATTCCGGCGCCCTGGAGCCGATGCCTCCTCCGACCGCTCGTCAGTGTCGCAGAGAGCCACGATGTTCTCTCCGGTCATCTCCGGTTGTGACGACGGCTTGACTCTCATACCTCTCGAGAACTCCACGTTCTCCCCCGCGAAGTTGGCGAGGTTCCATGCCCCCATCCCGCCGACGCCGACAACGGCGATATTGAGCTTTTCGTTGGCAGGGTAGCCCCAGACCGAACGGCTGTTGGGGAGAATCACCAACCCCGCCGCAGCTCGGCCCGCGGTGCTGAGAAAACGCCGACGCTTCCACTGATTCGTCATTTTTCCTTCTCCTTCAGCATCTGGCTATTGGGTGAGTCCTGGAAGTCCATTATAAGAGTGGTCTGGATTTTGGACAACCCAAAGGCAT
>JAAXHN010000223.1 GCA_012270885.1 Acidimicrobiia bacterium
CACCTCTGTGGGAACGACACCTAGGCGTGGGAACCATTATGCCACCGGGTTGTGACACCGGTCCAACCCCGTAGCCACCAAGACAGCAGGTCGCGCCTAACGATGGCGATGGATCTATGCGGCGACCACTGTGATATACCAGTGAGTCTTCAGGGAGGTTGTACCCCCCGGCTTTTGGCACGGGGGGCTTTGATTTCCGAAAGATCCTTCCCTTGGTCGGGAGGGTTTCAGTCTTGGTCGGGGAGGATGCGCTCCCACCACTTTCAAGCCACAGGTATGCCTCCTACGCCGAAGGCGATGGCCAGGGTGACTCCGACCGTGCCTACCACGCCCATGAACAGCGTGTTCACGATCTCCTCGGCGATGTTGAGGGTGTTCAGGGCGGCTAGGGCTCCGAAACCTATGACCATCCACCGGGCTACCGCAGGGAGCCAACCCACGCCGTGCTCCTGGGACCACGGCGTGGAGACCTCCGCCAGGAAGGCGCCAACTGCGGCGGCGACGATCACGACGATGATCGCTACCACTACCAGGGGCAGGTAGGAAATGAGGGCGCTGAGCAGATCGCTCAGGTGCTCGATCTCCAGGGTTTGGGCGGCGAGTAGCAGGACCACCAGCAACATGATCCAGGACACCGTCCGGGCCACGACCTCCGTGGCGCTCATACCTGCGTCTTTCATGCGTTCGCCGAGCCCGGCTCTCTCCAGGAGCCCGTCGAGGCTGATGCCTTGGAGCAGGCGGGCGACCGCCCGGTAGATGAGGCGGGCTACCAACCAACCGGCGAGCAGGATGACAACGGTCCCGAGCAGCTTGGGCAGGAAGGTGATCACGTCCTGCCAAGCCGCCTCCAGGCCGCTTGATATACCTTCGACAAAATCAGACACTTCTGACCAGATCCTTTCTTGAGGTGGGGCCCAAGCCGTGGGAACCCAACGCGGAACTAGGGCGTGTTCACACTATTTTGGGTGGGTGGGGTATGCTTGGGGGATGGAGATAACTCA
>JAAXHN010000224.1 GCA_012270885.1 Acidimicrobiia bacterium
TAAGTTGGAATGTGTGAAAAAAACTCAACCAGATCAACAAAAAAGTCCGCTAAGTCGCGAAATGTCCAAAGTACCTGCTAGATCGGCAACCCCTCTCCCAGACCGTGAAAACCTCCGCTAAGTCGCGAAGACCCTCTCTTTACCTTGAATAGCACAGCTTCTGCACCCCCGCTCCTCGGCCCAAGGCTCCGCCCGTATGGTTCATGACCCCTATCCGGAAGACGACTACCTGGATCAGCCGCCTCCGGAACGTCGTCGAGGCCGGGTGGGGCGGGTGCCCCCTCACTCCGGGGAGGCCGAAGAGTCAGTACTGGGTGCCATTCTCCTGAGCCGGGACGCCACCAACAAGGTGATGGAGGTGCTGGAAACAGAGGACTTCTACGAACCGATAAACGGACTGGTGTTCGAGGCGGCCCGCCGGCTCTTCAACGAGAGCCGGGCCATCGACGTGCTGACCCTGGCCGAGGAGCTGCGACGCACCGACTCCCTCGAGCGGATCGGCGGCCATGAGCGGCTAGCGGATCTGAGCCAGAGCGTTCCCAACGTAGCGCACGCCGATCGTTACGCGGCGATCGTGGAAGAGCACTCCCGGAGACGGCGGCTGATCGACGTGAGCCAGCGGGTGACCGATTTGGCCATGAACCTGGACAGGACCACAGAATCGGTGGTCGACCAAGCCGAGCGGATGATGCTGGACGTCAACGATGACGTGGTGGACGAGGGACTCCAGCATGTCAAAGACCTGATGAAAAGCGTCTTCCACACCATCGAGAGCCAAGAAGACCGGATCCCCGGCCTTCCCACCGGACTCACTGATCTCGACGACAAGCTGATGGGTCTCAAGCCGGGGACGTTCGTGGTGGTGGCGGGACGGCCGTCCATGGGCAAGTCGGCGTTCGCCCAGACCCTTGCCTCGAACACAGCCCGGGATGGTGGGGTCGTCGCCCTGTTCTCCCTGGAGATGTCGAAGGAGGAGGTGCTGACCCGCCTGCTTTCCATGGTGAGCGAGGTGAACTCCTCCCGCATCCGCGCGGGAGTGGCCAACAACCTGGAACTGTGGGACAAGCTGCTGGAGGCGGGAGGCAAGATCCACGACTGGAAGCTGTACCTGGACGACACCCCGGAGCCGACGGTCACCGAAATCCGGGCAAAGTGCCGTCGGCTGCGCTACGAAGAGGGACTCGACCTGGTCATCATCGACTACCTGCAACTGATGCCGTCGGCGGGAAGCTCGGGTTCACGCAACGCAGATAACCGCCAGCAGGAAATTGCTGAAGTGTCCCGCTCCCTCAAGAGTCTGGCCAGGGAGTTGGGCATCCCGGTGATCGGCGTCTCCCAACTGAACAGGGCAGTAGAGCTTCGCAAGGACAAACGTCCCATGCTGTCCGACCTCCGGGAATCAGGGGCAATAGAGCAAGACGCCGACATCGTGCTCTTTCTCTATCGGGACGAGTACTACAACCAAGATGACCACAGGGTTCGGAACCTCGCCGAGGTCCTCATCGCCAAACACCGCTCCGGGCCGACAGGAAAGGTCTTCACCACCTTCCAAAAGGAGTACACGCTCTTCCGCAACCACGCAGGTCCCGCCCCACCGGACGTATACCAGCCGACCTATTAAGGCGCTCTGGACGGGTCGCCGATTTCAGCCTGTCGTGGTCTCGGTGTCCTCGTCGGGTGGTTGCGTCTCCGGGACGGTGGTGTCGGTCGTGGTAACCCCCTCACCCCCAGAGATCACCACCACCACCTCGCTGCCGACGTCCACCTGCTCACCGGCTCCCGGCTCGGTCCGGATC
>JAAXHN010000225.1 GCA_012270885.1 Acidimicrobiia bacterium
TATGGCTTCGTAGGATCGCGAATAACTTCCCAGCCAACCGTCAACCCTTCACCCCGATTGAACCCGGGGCGGTCCATAAAGCCGGAACGGTTCAGTATTGGGTCAGAGCCCTATGTCGAGTCCGGGGGAGGGGTAGTGTTGGGTTCGGTTGCGGTCGTCTAAGGGGCTGGTGGTGTCTCTGGCGGGAGGGCTTTGCAGGGAGAGTTCTCTGTCGAGTTGGCTGATGAGGCGGATGACGTCTGGTGCTTCGAACACGCGGTATCGTTCCTTCCCGACGGTCCGCTGTCTTAGCACCCCTGCCTCGGCAAGGTGGTTGACAGCCGACCCGGTAGCGACAGCAGACCGACCGATGATCCCAGCAGCTGACGGCACGGTGAAGATCGGACAGGCCGGTAGCATCCCCAATAGGAGATCCGCGGATGATCCCCTTCTCACCGGAGCGGCCCGGTGGCGCAGGTCTGTCTCCAACGCGGATACGGCTTGCAGGTAGCTGTGTGCTTCTTGACAGGCCGAGTGGGTGGCCTCAGCGAACACCCCCAGCCATTCCTCCGCCGCCCGGTCCCTTCCCGGGTCGTCGGCTGCTCCCACATGCCGCCAGGTCGTGAGACCCTCGAAGTACACGTTGGGAGATCGGGCGAGAACCGCGCTGACCGGGGGCACGAACACCGGGGCGACACCTCTCCGCCGAAGCACCGCATGTATCAGGGCCCGTCCCACGCGACCGTTCCCGTCACCGAACGGATGGATAGTCTCAAACTGAGCGTGGGCGATCCCCGCCTGCACCAGCGGTGGAACGTCAGGCCGGTTCACGAACGCCATCAAGTCCTCCAGGAGCGCCGGGACCTCCTCGGGAGGGGGAGGAACAAACGTGGCCCCCACCGGTGTGTAACCTGAACCACCTATCCAGTTCTGCACATCCCTAACCCAACCGCCCAAACCCGGATGCATAGACGCCGCCATCAGCCGCCGATGCACGTCCAGCAGATCGTCGGTACTCAACGACCTCCCAACAGACGCCAAACGAACCGCGTCTTCCATCGCTTCAATGTTCGCCAACACCTCCACCGCCCGACGGTCCGACGACCGACCTCCCTCACGATGCTCCGCCTCCGCCGTAAGGAGCCGCCGTGGGGAAAGCTCGATCGCCTCTATCCGAGAAGACGCAGTCGCCTCCACCCGCAACAACACATAAGCAAACGCATCCAACGGATGAGGCACGTCCGCCGTGTAACTCCTGTTCCAAGCTGCAAGCGCCGCCTCGGCCTCCCCCAATGTCGCCACCAGCCCCACCGACACACGCGGGGACCACCCCGACAGCACGTCCGGCACAAACGCCTCATACCGTCCCCCACGCCTCTCCCGCTTCACAGGAGCGTCGAACCGCGGATGCCAGTGTCTAGACACATAACGACCCATAACCTTTACGCCCAACTAACCTAACCACAACATTACCAACAACCTTAGCCTAATAGCTGGAGAGGATAAGGTTATGAGGCACATCCGACGCTCCGTAGCGACCTGTCAACGATCACACGAAACAACATGGGAAAGGGCCTGTTCCCAGCGGCTTCCGCGAGTACGGCCAAGCGCCGTTCCGGTGAAAGGCACACGGTGGGGCTTACCCGTCTTTGGGCGCCGACCAGGAACGGCTATTTGTGGTCGGCAGGTTTTGGATGATCCCGGTGAGCGGCTCGTGTGGTGGTCTCGATCAGACCGTTAGCCATACGTGCCCCTCGATGGCCAGTGTTTTTTCTCGGAGGTATGGGCAAGATCCTGAGCGTTGCTCTCGGGAACCGGGGTGTCTCATGGTGCCGGGTGTGTCTCATGGTATTGGTTAACCAGACGCTGATACGGCGCTCTGAAGTCGTGACGGGCTGGTATTGATACTTGGAGTTTGTTGGACTCCGCTGGCGGATAAAGAGCAAGGTCCGGTTGAATGGGTGGTTGGGCAGGTTGAGGATGGTGCGGTACCGTCTGGGATGATAGGAGGTGTTGGCGTGCTGAATTCCCCGACATCGAGTTTGCAGACTCTGGCACTGGACGATGGTTCCGGACTTCGGGTGGTCCGGGCCAGGTTCGTGGAGGAAGAAAAGTTTGACTGGGCTCTGTTTGAGGGATTCGAGAGTCTGCGGGTGCTCACCTATTCGGCCAGCAGTTCGGCTGTGGTCAGGATGTTGGATGGTTTCTCTTTCGAGAGGTTCGAATGCGTTTTCGGGAGCGAGGGTCGACTGGGGAACTTCTTGGAGGTCCTCGCCTTTCAGCAGGTCGTGACCGGACAGACCCGGGCGGCCATTATGGGGTTGAAGGACGATCGTCACCGGCGCATTTTGGAGAGAATCGCCGAGGGTCATGCCAGGTTCTGGGTGCTTCGCCAATATGTGGCCCATGCCAAACTTTTTCTGTTGTCCTCGGGAGATAGGACACGGGTGATCGTCGGCTCGGCCAACCTGTCCGAACGTGCCTTCTCGGGAGTTCAGCCCGAGACTCTGGTGGTTTTCGACAACGATGTTGGGGCATGGCGCCACTACAGCCGAATGTTCGATGCGATCCGGGGTTCCGGTTCCAACGAGATGCCGTTTCCTAGGTGTCCTTCCCACAGAGGTG
>JAAXHN010000226.1 GCA_012270885.1 Acidimicrobiia bacterium
GTCCGTGAGGCGTGCGCTGGAGAAGATTACGATCTGATCCGGGACCTGACCGAGGAGTTGAGCCAGGTGACAACGCCGTTTGCCCAACGGATTATGGATTCTTCAATCCAGGAGGCGTTGGGTGAAAAGCAGCTCTCCGACTTATAGCAAGCGCACGGGAGGGGGTCATGAAGCTATACTGGGACACGCCTGAGGATATTGCCGAACAGCTCTTCGAGGCGCAGCCCGAGACCGACCCGTTGAGCATCCGTTTTACCGATCTGCTCCGCTGGGTCACCGAGTTGGAGGATTTCAGCGACGACCCGCAGGATTCGAGCGAGGGCAAACTCGAAGCCATCCAAATGGCCTGGCTGGAAATCTATAAAGAGGAAAACGCCTAGAGAGTGTTCGACGGCCTCTGCTTCACTCTATCCCCGTCACCACAAAATTCTGCTGGGCCTCCTGCCACTCCACCGTCACGGCTTGGTCCTCCGTCGGAAAGTCCGCCAGAGTAGCCGTCCCCCTCAACCCCCGCGCAAACTCTTCCCCCAGCGTCGTCACTGTCACCGTGGCGTGCCCGAGTTCTTCCCCATCCACCAGCGCCCGTACCGTGTGCACCCCATCTCCGAGGATGTTCCAGTTCCATAACAACCCAAAGCCATTGTCTGTGTCCCCACACACCCCCTCTGTGTCCTCCCGCATCGTGCCGTACCCAGCGGCATACACTTCCACCGCCCCGGTCTCCCCATGGGTGAATTCGATCTCCACCACCTCTGCCTCACACACCCAGCCCGAAATCACACCCACCCCACTCTGTAGGGAGTGGGATGAGGGGTTCCCGAGAAAGCCCACCTCGATGCTGCCGGGCCGGTCATCGCCCGTGGCCGCCGGTCCCTCGGCCGGCCCCAGCACAAAGTTTTGCCGCGCTTCACTCCAGCGCAGATGTACCTGCTCTTCGGCCCGCGGAAAGTCCGTGAGGGTGTAGCGCCCACTCAGCCCCCGTGGAAATTCTTCGCCCAGCGTGGTCGCGGTCGCGGTCGCAACGCCCAATTCGACGTCGTCCACTAATACTCGCACGGTGTGTACCCCATCTCCCAAGCGGTTCCAGTTCCAGAGCAACCCATACCCATTGTCACTGTCCCCACAGATACTCTCGGTGTCGGTCCGGACGGTGCCGTAGGCGGCTTCATACATCTCCACTGCGCCGGTCTCTCCGTGGGTCACCTCGACGGCGACTGCTTCGGCCTCACATACCCAGCCCGAGATGAGCCCCACGCCGCTCTGCCTGGAGCCGGGTGCCGGGTTCCCGAGAAAGCCCGCCAGAACGTGTAGCGCCAGGGTGTAGGCTCCGGTGCGATTCCCTTCGGATTCGACGGCAATCAGGACTGGCCCGGCGGCCACCCGGGTGGCTAGCCGAAAGTTCTGCCGCTCCCCCCCGCTCCCTGCGTGGGCGAGCTCTTCCTCTGCCTGCCACACGGTCCCCTGGGTGTTGGTCGTCCCGCGCGTCTCGACCACGAGTACGCCGGCCTGTGGGACGGTCACCTGAAAATAATCGATATCGCTCACCCGATTGATCTGCCCGGTGCTGGAGGCCGCCCAGGGTGCGGCTGCGGAGGGGGTGAGCACGGTCGCCCGAGACGGGGTGTTGCCATGTCGGTCGGGGCTCCCGCCTCCACCACCCGTGCGGGGGCGCGAAGGCGGGGCGGGGGGCTTGGGGTCGGGCTTGGGGTCGG
>JAAXHN010000227.1 GCA_012270885.1 Acidimicrobiia bacterium
CCTTGATCGTGGTGGAGTTCGAGGGATACCGGACCGGCCACGGAACATTCGGCAACCTGTGTCCCGAGGGTTACCAGCCCGGGTGCGAACCGTCCTATCCGACCAATGGCAGGCGGGTGGTGGTGGGAGCGGGGGCGGTAGTCGCCCAACCGCCCCTCGATAGCCCCTTTTGGTCGTTGGTGGTACACGAGATGGGGCATGCCCTGGCATGGCCGCACTCCTACAGCGGTAAGTTCTCGACCACCCGCCCCGGCGCCCTGGGGTTCTACGACAACCCGATGGACATAATGAGCAACATCCCACTGACTGCGCCGCAGGGAACCACGGTCTACCACCGCTATTCGGCCGGGTGGATCGATCCCTCCTCGGTGGAGATCTACCGGGGCGGCAAGGAGACTTATCGACTCCATCGGGGGGGAGCGGCTGCGGGCCTGGCACAGATGGTGGTGATACCGGCCCAAATAGTCGACGGCACCGAGGCGGATGAAACCAATGCGGTGGGAGACGGCCACTTCTACGTGTTGGGGGTTAGGAGGCTGTCCGGCCTGGACGCAGGCGTGCACAAGGTGGGAGTGGAGGTGTACGAGATCGATCAGCGCCGGCAGGCCTGTGAGTCGAGGGCGCGGTCCTGGCTCCCCCACTGGCCTTGTTTTGCGGTTTGGACGAGGGTTTCCCAGGCCGTTGCGCCCAGTGCTTTCGGGGCGGTGGACCATGTGATCTCGATCGACGAGAAGATCCGGTTGGGAGAGACCCTGATCCAGGTGGTCAGCGCTGACGCCGATTCCTTCGTGGTGAGCGTTGACACCCGGGAATCCGGTCGCTTTCTCGATGATGACGGTCTCGTTCATGAACATGACATAGAGACCATCGCTGCCCGGGGAATCACCCTCGGATGCGGAGTCCGTCTGTTCTGTCCGGACCGGCCCGTGTCCAGGGCCGAGATGAGTGCCTTCCTGGTGAGGTCTCTCGGTAGTGGGTCCCCGGCGCCCCAGGGCGCGTTGGGCGCCGAACCCCCCTGGGATGGACTGACGCTCTCTGGTGACCCGGTGTTCTCGGATGTGTCGCCACAGGACTGGTTCGCTCCTCATGTGGAGCAGTTGGCGGGCAGGGGGATCACGGTCGGAGACGGGCATGGCTCCTTCGGGCCGGACCGGAGCGTCACTCGCGGGGAGATGGCGGCTTTCTTGATCAGGACCTTCGGAATCCCCACCGCCGAGCCCACCGGGCTTTTCGATGATGTCTCGCCGGACGCCTTCTACGCCGGCGCCGTGGAAGCCCTGTACGCCTCGGGCATCACAATGGGATGCCAGCCGCCATCGTCGGCGGGTGCCGGGACGCTGCTCTTTTTCTGTCCCTCCGAGGAGGTCTCCCGGGCCGAGATGGCTTCCTTCCTGGCTCGCGCTCTGCAAAGGGGCCAGTAGCCGATCCCCGCACACGGTAGAGGGCGTTCGATCGGGCTGGCCTTCTTAGAGGCCGCGCGGATAGGTGGAA
>JAAXHN010000228.1 GCA_012270885.1 Acidimicrobiia bacterium
CTCGCGGAGCAACCCCTCCAGTCTGGTGATCACAGTGCCGGCCACCACCGGGGTGAACACCCGGCGCAGCCACGAGAGCCGGTTGGCCATCAGGAACTGGAAGAGCGACGACACCACCACCAGGCTGGCCATGGTGGCCGGACCACCCCTAACCAGGGCGGCCACGCACACCGCGATGAAGGCGCCCGAGGTGCCCATGATCAGAACGTGCCCCGCGCCGATCCGCCCCAGCCTCCGGGCCTGGAGGGCGGTGGTGAACCCGCTGATCACCAAGCGCCGCGAACACCCCCAGGTGATGTAGCTCTCGGCCTGTTCGGAGATGCGCGCCACGATCACCACGGTGAGGACCACCGGCGCCACGATCACCGCCGCGGCCTGCAAGCCCGCGCCGAGCGCTACCGGGAAGGGCGGGGACTCATCCGGCTCGTAGCGGATCTCTCTGTTATCGGGCGCCTGGGTTATGGGTCGGGCCTCGGATTGGATTGCTGACTACCGGGTCGAATGATATGGACCTCAATCGCCTCTGCGGGGCAATCACCGAGGGGCGGGCGGAGTTGTTTGTCGCCGAAGCGGCTCCACGCTTCCGCCGGAGGGAGGCGGCTTCGCTCCGCAGTTGGGGCAACCTCCCGCTTGGGCGGCTTACGTAGGCTCCGTGGCAGATCCCAGGAAGGCGACGAAATCCTCTTCGCTCATGGAGCCTTCGGCAAGCCTGACCACGGCCTGCTTCATCCCGCCGGTGGTCGCGAGGCGATACCCATTCAGGATCAGGAAGGCCACGGCTACAGAGTATCCGGTTCGCTTGTTGCCGTCCACGAAGGGATGGTTCCTCACGATGCCCGCGGTGTAGGCCGCAGCCAGTTCTACGATGTTGGCGTTTGCGGTGTAAGCGAATATCTGACGAGGCCGTGCCAATGCCGAGTCCAGAAGGCCCCTGTCTCGGATCCCCGGAGATCCCCCGTGATTGAGGAGAGCCTCATCATGAAGGGCTATGGCTTCGTTCTCAGATACCCAGTTCGGCTCCTTCACGAGTCGGCGAGATCAGCCAGGACATGCTGGTGACGCGCCATCTCTTCCTGTATGAGGTTCCAGCGATCTTCTGAGGAATCCGTATCTTCCCGCAAGGGCGGAAAGTCCCTCCTCTTTTGGTCTTGGCCGTCACCCCGGACGTGGGAGTCCTTCCCGGTTGGCTTCCTGACCTGTACCATGTTGTCCCCTTTGTGCTGGTTGCTGCCCAATCTTAGATTCGCCCCCTTCTGCCGGCGGAGGGGGTTTGGGTCGGTGGACGGTCGGGGGAACCGGCGAACCTGCCAGAATGGGGCCCCAGGAACTATCGGAGGAGCTAGCGGAACATGGAACTCACAGATCGGGTGGTGGTGGTGACCGGGGGAGGGAACGGGATCGGGGAGGCGATGTGCCGGAGGTTCGCCTCCGAAGGCGCTTCGGTGGCGGTGGTGGACCTGGACGGAGACGCCGCCCGGAGGGTTGCCGGGGAGACCGGCGGGCTGTGGTTCGGAGCCGACGTGGCGTCGGAGACCGACACCTGCGAGGCGGTCACCGAGGTGGAGGACCGACTGGGGCCGATCGACCTGTACTGCGCCAACGCCGGGATCGGGATGGAGGGGGGTGTGGAGACCTCGGATTCGGACTGGCAGCGGATCTGGGAGATCAACTTTATGTCCCATGTGTACGCGGCGCGGGCGGTGCTGCCCGGGATGCTGGCCCGCGGAGAGGGCTATCTCCTCCACACCGCCTCGGCGGCGGGGCTTTTGACCAACTTCGGCGCGGCGGCCTACTCGGTGACCAAGCACGCGGTGGTGGCGCTTGCCGAGTGGCTCCAGATCACCTACGGCGATCGGGGCCTGCGGGTCTCCGCACTTTGTCCCCAGTTCGTCTTCACCGAGCTCCTGGACGACCTTCTGCCCACCGGGATGATGACCATGGCCCGCCAAGTGGGGCTCTCCGCTGACCAGGTGGCAGAGGCGGTGGTGGAGGGACTTCGTGCCGAGAGCTTCCTGATCCTTCCCCATCCGGAAGTGAGCGAGTACTTCGCCTACAAGGCCACCGACTACGACCGCTGGCTCCAGGGGATGGCCCGGTTGCAGTCGCGGCTGGGAATCGAGATGCCATCTCCCTGATGAGGCTGCTGGTCGGCAACCGGGGCGAGATCGCCCGGCGCATCTTCGGGACCTGTGAGGAGATGGGCATCGAGACCGTGGCGGTGTTCTCGGAGGCCGACCGTCGGGCGCCGTTCGTCTCCGAGGCGGACCTGGCGGTGTGTCTGGGAGGGTACGCTCCTTCGGAGTCCTACCTCCGTGGGGAAGCGATCGTGGAGGCGGCTCTGCGGGTGGGAGCCGACGCGGTGCATCCCGGCTACGGCTTCCTGGCCGAGGACGCCGAGTTCGCAAGACAAGTCATCGGGGCGGGGCTCACGTGGGTCGGCCCTCCTCCCCGGGCGATGGAGCTGATGGGAGACAAGCTGGCCGCCAAGGAGTTGATGGCCCGAGCGGGAGTGCCGGTGCTTTCGGGGGTCCTCCCCGGAGAGGGCGCCGCCATCGGGTTCCCGCTGATGGTGAAGGCCGCGGCGGGCGGGGGAGGTCGAGGGATGAGGATCGTTCGCTCGGGCGAACGACTGGCCGCCGAGGTGGAGAGCGCCCGGCGCGAGGCGGAGGCGGCGTTCGGTGACGGGAGGGTGTTCCTGGAGAGGCTGGTTGAAGAGCCCCGCCACATAGAGGTGCAGATCATGGCGGACACCCACGGGAACACCGTGGCGCTCTTCGAGCGGGAGTGTTCCATCCAGCGCCGGCACCAGAAGATCGTCGAGGAGGCGCCTTCTCCCTTCGTGGACTCAGATTTGCGCGGGAGGCTGTCGGAGGCGGCGGTGGCGGCGGCCCGGGCGGTGGACTACGTAGGAGCGGGCACGGTGGAGTTCCTGGTGGCGGGGAGCGGGGAGTTCTGGTTCCTCGAGATGAACACCCGCCTGCAGGTGGAGCACCCGGTGACCGAGGAGATCACGGGCCTCGACCTGGTGCGCCTCCAGATCGAAGCCGCCCGGGACGAAGACCTGTCAGCGCACCTGGAGGGGGTCTCTGCCCGCGGGCACGCCATAGAGGTTCGGATCTACGCGGAGGACCCCCGGGCGGGCTTTCTCCCCACCGCCGGGAGGATGCACCGCTTCAGGCTGGGCGGGCGGGGGATCCGGGTGGAGTCGGGGGTGGAGTCCGGGGACGAGATCGGCGTCCACTACGACCCGATGCTGGCCAAGATGGTGGCCTGGGCGCCGGGACGGGAGGAGGCGGCGGCGCGCCTCTCCCGGGCGCTCCGGCGGGCGGAGATCCACGGGCCCGTCACCAACCGGGACCTCCTGGTGCGGATCCTCGAGCATCCCGAGTTCCTCACCGGCGCCACCGACACCGGCTTTCTGGAGCGCCACTCCCCGGCTGAGTTGGGCCGCCCGCTCCCCACCCGCTCGGAGGAGCGGCTCTCGGCGGTGGCCGCCGCGCTCTCGGCCCAGGCGGCAAGGCGCGAGGCGGCGGGGGTGCTGTGGAGCATCCCCAGCGGGTGGCGCAACAATCCCTCCCAGTTGCAGGTGGTGGACCTGGTGGGCGCCCGGGGTGAGATCCGGGTGGGCTACAGCCTGTCGGGCGGGGTGACCGTCGAAGTGGATTCAGGGCGCGTCCCGGTCACCGGACTTCCGGAGTGCGGTCCCTCCCGGGTGGGGCTGGAGGTGGACGGGGTGCTGGGGTTCTACCGAGTCAACCGGGTGGGTGACACCCACTACGTGGACGGCCCGGGCGGGCTGTCGCGGCTGGTGGAGAAGGAGCGCTACCCGACGCCGGGCGGCGCCGAGCAGTCAGGGTCGCTCCAGGCGCCCATGCCCGGGCGGGTGGTGGAAGTGGTGTCTGGGGAGGGCGATGAGGTGGAGAAGGGACAGGTGCTGGTGGTGATGGAGGCGATGAAGATGGAGCACGGGTTGCGCGCTCCCCATTCGGGCAGGGTGGTCTCGGTGCTGGCCACCCCCGGAGAGCAGGTGGAGAGTGGACAGGTGCTGGTTGTCATGGCAGAATGAGCACCGAGAAAGGAGGACGCAGTTGAGCGAACAACTTGGATTCATCGGCCTGGGGATTATGGGAGGAGGGATGGCGGCCAACCTCCTCCGGGCCGGACATCAGGTGACGGTCTGGAACCGCACCGCGTCGCGTATGGAGCCGCTTGCGGAGATGGGCGCTTCTACGGCCCGCTCGCCCCGGGAGGTGGCGGAGGGATCGTCGGTGGTGATGATCTGTGTCTCCGACACTCCCGACGTGGTGGCGGTGACCGAGGGGTCCGACGGGATCCTGGCCGGGTTGGCGGCGGGTTCGGTGGTGGTGGACCACTCCACGATCAGCCCGTCGGAGACCCGGCGGCTGGCCGCCCTGGCCGAAGGCGCCGGCTCTTCGTGGCTGGACGGCCCGGTCAGCGGGGGCAGCGAGGGCGCCGCGCTGGGGACCCTCTCGATAATGGTGGGCGGCGAGGCCTCCGACCTGGAGCGGGTGCGGCCGTACCTGGAGGCGATGGGAAAGAGCATCACCCACACCGGTCCGGTGGGATCGGGACAGATGGTGAAGCTGGTCAACCAGGTGCTGGTGGTGGTGAACCAACTGGCGGTCTCGGAGGCGTTGTTGCTGGCGGAGGTCGGGGAACTGGACCTGGAGGCCACCCTGTCGGCGGTGACCGGCGGGGCGGCCGGGTCGTGGATGCTTGCCAACCGCGGCCCGCAGATGATCGTTCGCGACTGGCGCCCGGGGTTCACCATCGACCTCCAGCAGAAGGACCTGCGCCTGGTGCTGGATGCCGCCGACGAACTGGGCGTTCCCCTCCCGGGTACCGCCCTGGTGTTCCAGCTCTACCGGGCGCTTCAGCGCCGGGGCCTGGGCGCGGAGGGCAACCACGCGCTGGTGAAGGCCCTCGAGCATATCGTGGGCGCCGAGGTGGGGTCCGAGCCGGAGTAGCGATGGCGGATGTGATGGATGCGGTGGTATCCGACCTGGCCGCGGAACAGGAGGCGCTGGACCGCCTGGTGGACGGCTTGGACGAGGCGGGCTGGGCGACCGACACCCCCTCTGAAGGGTGGAACGTGACCGACCAGATCTGCCATCTGGCCTACTTCGACGAGAAGGCCGCCCAGTCGGTGACCGACCCCGAGGGTTTGGCGGCCGAGGTGGCGGCGTTGATGGCCTCGGGCGAACCCTGGGGCTTGGAGGAGGAGATCATGGCCCGGGGGAGGGCGATGTCGGGGACCGAGCTCCTGGGGTGGTGGCGAGAGGCCCGGGAAAGCCTCCATTCGGCGATGCGGGGGTTCGATCCCCAACAGAGGGTCCCCTGGTACGGGCCTCCGATGCGGGCGTATTCGTCCGCGCAGGCCCGGCTGATGGAGACCTGGGCGCACGGCCAGGACGTGGCCGACGCGCTGGGGGTGGAGTATGCGGCCACCGACCGGATCTATCACGTGGCGGAACTGGGGATCAAGACCTTCTCGTGGAGCTTTCGGAACCGGGGCCTTCCGGTGCCTGACCAAAAGGTCCGGGTGGTGCTGCGGGGAGCGTCGGGACGGGTTTGGGTGTGGAACGAGGGCTGCGACGCCAACATCACCGGCCCCTTACGCGACTTCTGCCTGGTGGTGACCCA
>JAAXHN010000229.1 GCA_012270885.1 Acidimicrobiia bacterium
TGTGATACTACCAACACCTGTACGGTGACACAACTCCAAAGCAGTTAAAATCTGCTAATTCACAGAAAATCCACACCACCAACCAAACCGTGACCGGACAATCTCCTCGCACCCACCGCCACACCTAACCAATTTCCGAAGAGCCGGTAATCGAAGATCAGCACCTCGCCGGTGTCGTCCGGTCGTGGCAAGGACGCTGCGCCAGCGGGCGCCGTTGCCGGTAATCGAAGATCAGCACCTCGCCGGTGTCGTAGCTCGTGAACACCACCTCCGCGTCACCGTTGCCGTCCAGATCGGCCACGAGGCCACCGGCCGCCTGACCGAAGTCCTCCCGGAGCGTGTGCTGGCGGAACTCCCCGGCCTCGAGTTGCTCGAACCAGAACACCCGCGGGTCGCCGTCTCCCGACACTGTGAGATCGATGTCATCATCGTCGTCCACGTCACCCCACGAGAACACCCCCGGAGCGGCCTGGTAGTTCAGCCCCACGATGGGCCGCGAGACGATCCCCTCGCTGAGCAGTTCCGCTGCCCAGCGGGTGTCGGAGGCGGCTTGGTCCGCGCCGTGTCCGCTTCGGTGGTGACCGCTGCGGTTTCGGGGTTCTCGGTGTCGGGGGGTGTCTCCGGTGTGGGGAGGTCGGCCGGTGCGCTGGGGTTGATGTCGGAGGCGGCTTGGTCCGCGCCGTGTCCGTTTCGGTGGTGGTCACCGAGGATTCGGGATGGTCGGGTCGGGGGTATCGCCGGTGCGGGCACATCACCGGTGCAGGCGGCCATGCTCGCCACCAACACCAGAATCAGCCACGAAACGGAACAACGTTCCGTTGATCGGAACATCGAAACACCGTACTGTAGGGCAGGCAAGCGCGATCGCGGACCGGGCGAGCCCAACCATCCAAGAGGGCGGACGGTCCTTGGAAAGGACGAACAGTGTCAACACATGTCATTCCCACACTCACCCGCCGGCTCGCTGTCGTGGCAGCGGTCGTCTTGGCGATTACCGCCCTCGCAGCGTCGCAAGGGTCCGCTGACCATGGTCTGGGCCACAACGGTGAGACGATGACGCTCTCGAAGGACAGCGGCATCACCGATGGCGAGACGATCACGGTCAACCTGTCCAGCTTCCTCCCCGACGTCACCATCACGGTGGTGACGTGCTTCA
>JAAXHN010000230.1 GCA_012270885.1 Acidimicrobiia bacterium
CGGAAGACCCTCACCCCCGGATCGCGTCCGGGGCAGGATCCAACCCTCTCCCGCGGGGTGAGGGGGGAAGAACCGCCGCATCTGCGAGACAGCTGGGTGGTGCGTGTGGGTCCCAGGCGAGGGGGCAAGAGCGGTGCAACTGCAGGTGGCCTGACGACACGCGGGGTTGCTCCCTGAGGCGAGGATGACCAGGGGCCGTGGTGGGGTGGATCTGGCTGCGGGCGGAGGACTTGGGCGCCAGCTCCGGGTTGGCTGCTTGTGCCGCGGGGGTGGTTGCCCGGAAGACCCCTCACCCCCGGATCGCGTCCGGGGCAAGCTCCAACCCTCTCCCCCAGGAGAGGGATCAAGACGGGCACGGATCTGACGAGCCTGACGCTTTACACCGTCGCTGGTTTCCAAAAGTGGGGAGCACGAGCGGAAGTCCCGATGGCGAGGGGGGCGCGGGGGGTGGGGTGGGGGGATTTGAGATCGGGGTTGCGGGGTCATTGGGGATAGTGTACACTGTTGGGAGACAGAGGGCAAGGGTGAGGGTGAGCGGTGGGTGACGTGAGAGTTGGGGCGGTGGATGGGGTGGGGTCCATATACTCCGCCGATGGAACGCGCGGCGACGACAGGCGAACGACAGGCGCCGGTCCCGGTGTTGATCGGGATCGGGCTGGCCGGGGGCGTGGTCAGCGGGCTGATCGGGGTGGGCGGCGGGATCATCCTGATTCCGCTGATGGTTGGCCTGCTGGGGATGTCACAGCACCGTGCGCACGGGACGTCGTTGGCCATCATCGTACCGACGGCGTTCGCGGCCACTCTTCGCTACGCCACCTCGAACCCGATCGACTGGTCGGTGGCGCTGGCGCTGGCGGCCACTTCCGTGGTGTTCGCGGCGGTGGGGGCGCGGCTGACGGCCTACATCAACGAGAAGCTGCTAAGGCGGCTGTTCGCGCTGGTGCTGCTGGCGGGGGCGCTGCGCATGTTCGTGTCGCTGCAGGACGTGGCCCTGATGCACCTGGACGGCACGGAACGGATCATCGCCGCGGTGATCACGGGCGTGGTGGCGGGGCTGGTGAGCGGGACGATGGGCGTGGGCGGCGGGATCGTGATGGTGCCGGCAATGGTGATTTTCATGGGGATCGACCAGGTGATCGCGCAAGGCATCAGCCTGGCGGTGATTATTCCGACGGCGCTGTCAGGCGCCACGCAGCATTACCGGCTGGGTCACGTGGACGTGCGGCGGGCGCTGACTATCGGGATCGGCGGCCTGATCGGCGGGTTCGGAGGCGCGCAGGTGGCGCAGTGGCTGCCGCGGGTGGTACTGCGGGCGCTGTTTGCGGTGTTCCTGCTGTACTCGGCGCAGCGGATGCTGGGGGTGCAGACCTGGGTGACGGAGCGGTTGCGGCGGGAGTAGCGCTTCGAACGGAAGAACCCAGTCTTCGAGGGAGTGGTTCGCGGGACAAGACTTTTGGGTTGGGGTGGGGTTGGTTGCGCGGAAGACCCCTCACTGAATTCCGGCGAAGACGCCGGAGTCTGCCTCTCCCCTTGGAGAGGG
>JAAXHN010000231.1 GCA_012270885.1 Acidimicrobiia bacterium
ACCATCCTGGCAGAAGACGGCGGGCTCGGACGGTCCTATCCACTCGATCCCCTGAGGGGCAGAGACGATCAAGGTCCGATCTTTCCGGTGGGAGACGTTGACACCCGCCTCGGTGTTCAGGACCTGGTGGTGGGGGTGGAGTTGGAGGACGGAAGAACCGTCGCATTTTCCCGGGAAGCCGCCCTGGCGGTGATCGACTCGGGGGGAGACGTGACCGCAGAAGGTGTGCGGCTGATCAAGGATGGCGACGGGCTTCGGGCCATCTCGATCTCCGACGGTTCCGAGATCCCCTCCCACCAGGCCTTCTGGTTCGCCTGGAGCCAATTCCGGCCCGACACCCGGTTATGGTCTTCCGCCGGTTGAAGATGCTTCAAAGGTGAAACAGCTGACTCCCAGCAGGCTATTCGTCCTCTGAGAGGTCAATTGGAATCTTCTCGATCCTGCTTTCGTGGACTGCGTAGATGAAGGGACCTGCCAGCTGGCAGGCGCGTTCTATCTGCCTTAGGTTTCTCAAGAACCGGGCGGCCATCTCCTCCGCTTTGAGATCCTGACGCGAAAGGCAACCTCCTCATCTGCAGGAATGCCATATACCTCAGCAAGAGTTACAACGTCCAATCCGGCTTCACCTAGCAGGGAAGGTACCTTGTGGCGACCCCAGGCTGCGATCCAGGAAGACCCCTAGGCAGCCCAGCGGGATGTGACACGTACCACGTCCTCCAGTTCGTCGAATGGCACGCCGAACTCCCTCTCGAGGCTCCTGATGGACTCACCTGCCCAGAAGCGATGGAGTACATCATCCACACGGCACCCGCCTCGCACGAAGAAGGGTGACCCGAATGACATCTCAGGATCTGCAATCGCCTCAGCCTTGGTGTAGGCCGGTACGCGAATTCGCGCGGCGTACCCGTCGGACGCATATTCGATTCGACGGAGGTATTCCATAACAGCTTCCTTGAACACCCTTTGCCCACTGCGGACTACAACCAACTGCATCACTAGGTCCGACTCGCCTGTGCCTAACTGCCTATCGGCGTAGTCGTATAGCAACTCCGCTCCATCTGTGTAGAGCCTGCGGGATGCCAGAGCGTGTCTGAGGCCAATTTCTTGCTCCAGCACCTTTAGAGCAGGCCGAATTCGCTGCATGGGCACCCCGCTGCGCCTCACTGCGGAGAGCACCAATGCTTCTACCAAGCCAACAAAAGGAATACACGGATACCGGGGACGCTCAGGACTGAGCCGAGTGATAATGGGATCGGTGACGGTTGATCGACCATTAGCGCCTCCCCGCCTGTACGTTCGCGTCCATGTGGAGAGAGTGGAGGGATGGACATCAACAATCCGCGCCGCTGCACCCACGGTGTAAAGCGGTATCTCGAAGCGGTGTCGATCTAAGGCGGCCACCAACTGTTCCTCCTTCCTGCCGGGCGCCCCTCGTCCGTTGCATGCTACCCGAGTCGCCGAGGAAGGGTGTTGGTTTTCAATATCCAAAAAGACATATTGGCCGTGGGAAGGTGCTTTAGCTGCTCAAGTCTGTATGTCTGTCCTGCGCCGATCTCCTACGAGAGTCTGTTGGAGTTCAGGTTGACAACCCCACCGCTTCCCAGACGGTGGCCATCGAGATCGCGGCCCGGCGGCGGGCCTCCGCGGCGCATTCGGACATGAGGCGTGACACCTCGGCGTCCTCCATGCCCTCATAGCGCTCCCGTACCGGCGCCATGTACTCACATAGCGCTTCGGCCACCGCGCTCTTGAACCGACCGTACCCCTGGTCCCGGTACTCGGCGGCCAAGTCCTCGGTGGAGCGGCCGGAGGCCACCGAGAACAACTCCAGCAGGTTCGAGATGCCCGGCTTGGTCTCCCAGTCATAGTCCACCGTGCGTCCCGAGTCGGTCACCGCGGCGCGTACCTTGCGGCGGATCTGGTCGGCCGA
>JAAXHN010000232.1 GCA_012270885.1 Acidimicrobiia bacterium
GTAATATGGCCGGTAGGGACTTCGGCACGGTCCGCTCCTTTCAGGATCACGGTGCGGTCCGATCACTTCGGGATCCCAGTGGGGAAGGGTCAAGTGGTGTGGCCCGGTGACCGCGTGGAGGGTGGTGGTGGTTACATCTCCGCCGACTCTGCAACACGACGCTTGGGGCTGGAGCCGTTCCCAACCGAGTGCGTACAGACGGGAGACGCGGCGGTGTTCAACGCCGGTTCGCCGATCGACGTCGCCCCGGGAGTCGGGTTGGAACTCGTGGAGACGCTCGCGGATCGGTTCTCGCTGCCGGAGCCCATCGGGTTGGAACTCATAGCGGTGAACCCCGATGCTCCCAGCGTGGCAGTGATCGACTTCGTGTCCGGCACCGTGCACCAATACGAACCCGGCCGATACGAGGGACCCACAGATACCGTTGATGGTGCCAGTGGCGGCGGGGGGTTCATCCACCTCTGGTCGCAGGGGACCATCTACTCGTACGCCGGACGACTGAACTCGGAGCCGCTTGTGTATCAGCCCGATCCGCTACGACAAACTCCAGCCGCCACGTCCACTCTTGTTGTGCTGCCTGCCCCGGACGGTGAGCACACCTGGCTGGTGCAGCCGGGTGTCGGCAATGACGTAACTCTGGTCGAGTTGGTCAACCTGGTGGGGATGCGGGTCACCCGGCTGATGTCGACCGGTATCGAGGGAACTTGGCAACCGATCGGCGCCACTATCGAAGGTCTGGTACTGGTCACAGACGATCCCGAGACGATCACCCGACTGGTCTCCTACGATGGAAACCTACTGGCCGAGCTGGAGGGGACAGCGCTGTCGGTCGGTTGGAACGGTGCCGCGGTACTCCGCCCGGGCGGTTCCCTGATCGTCACCGACGCTCGCCTGGACAACCCCACTCAAGTGGATAAACCAGGCACGGGCGAATGGGTGTCGGTGGGTGGCCCCTTCGGATTAACCACCTCACCCCCAGCCGGTACAGCAACCGACCACTTCCTGGTGATGGTTGCTCGCGAGCCTGAAAAGGGCGCGCTCAGCGCCGGAAAACTGATGGTGGTCGACCCGGCCGGGCACGCTACACCCATACACGAACTCTCGCAGGGATCACACATAGCGTCATGGTCGCGGGGCGAGGATTGGGTCGTCGTCGTGGAGGACTCATCGGTGACACTCGTCCACACCGAAGACGGAACCATCGAGCCACTCGGGGCTCTTGTCCCGGACTCGCATCGGGTTCTCACAGCCGGATGATCCCATGTCGAATCGACACTCAGGACTCGCCACGTCCCCCCCAACGCGATGAGCCGGTTTACCTGTGGCCCTATTCCAGGGCGGGATCGTTACAGCGGATGGCGCCTGAGTGGGAGTGCGAG
>JAAXHN010000233.1 GCA_012270885.1 Acidimicrobiia bacterium
CGGCCGATCGTGGCCAGGGCCTTCGGGCCGTAGCCTGCCGCCCACATCGGAAGGTCCCAGCCCTCCGCGATCCACGGTATGCGGATGGCGGTGCCGTCGTAGTCCACTTCCTCCCCCGCCACCAAGCCTTTGATGACCTTCATCGACTCGACCATCTTGGCCAGGGTGCGCGGTTTGCGGCCGATGCAGCGGAGGGCCGAGTCGCCTCGTCCCATCCCGCAGATGGTCCGGCCCCCGTACATGTCGTTGAGGGTGGCGAACAGCGAGGCCAGCACGGTCCAGTCCCTGGTGCCGGGGTTGGTGACCATCGGACCCACCACCATGCGCTCGGTCTCGGCCAGCATCCGGGAGTAGATGACGAATGGTTCCTGCCATAACAGGTGGGAATCGAAGGTCCAGGCATGGGTGAATCCGTTCGCCTCCGCCAGGCGGGTGAGTTCCACCACCCGTGAGGCCGGCGGATCGGTTTGCAATACAACGCCGAAGTCCATGCTGCCTATCCCATATCCGACGGTTTGTAGCCCCTACCCGTGCTGGGGGAATCCGAGATCCACCCCGCGATGGATGGGGTCCGGCCATCTGGTGATCACGACCTTGGGCCGGGTGTAGAAATGTACTCCTTCGGGACCGTAGATGGCATGATCCCCGAAGATGGAGTCCTTCCATCCCCCGAACGAGTAGAAGGAGAGCGGCACCGGGATGGGCACGTTGATGCCCACCATGCCCACCTCGATCTCCGACTGGAACTTGCGCGCCGCGCCGCCATCGTTGGTGAAGACCGCAGTCCCGTTGCCGTAAGGGTTCACGTTGATCAGATCGATGGCCTCCTGGTACGAGCCGGTGCGCACCACCGAGAGGACCGGCCCGAATATCTCGTCCCGGTAGATCGACATGTCCGGTGTTACCTCATCGAAAAGCGTGGGTCCGAAGAAGAACCCATCCTCATGCCCTTCACTGGTGAAGCCCCTACCGTCTTCTAGGAGAAGCGCTCCCTCGGACTCGCCGGCGTCGACGTAGCCGGCCACGCGG
>JAAXHN010000001.1:0-37328 GCA_012270885.1 Acidimicrobiia bacterium
CTTCACGGCCAGTGCTGACGCGATTGCCTGGTTGCGGAGCGGTGAGGGTAATGTGGCTCCCGGTTGGGTGCCTGGTCTGTTCGGGGCGTTGGAGACCTTCGCTCAGGACATCCCACCGATTCACTTCGCTGACATCTATGTCGGCTATGCCGTTCTGGTGGCGCCGGACAGCGACTCGAAGACTGCTCTGGAGTTCATGGACGAGGGCATGTCCTTCGCCGATGCCGCCAAGGCGGCTGTCCAGCAGTTGGTCGGCGATGACATTCACATTCCGCCGCACAGCACCCAGCAGGCGCAGTACACGAACGCGTTCTTCGCTTATCTGGACGAGTGGTGGGAGGCCTATCAGGAGGACATTCCCGCCTTGGACGAGGAAGGCAACCCGTTGGTGCTGTTGGGCCGCGACGGCCAGCCGCTCTTGGATGACGACGGCAACGTTCAGCCGATCCGGATCACGACCAACGACTGGCGTAACTATGCCAACCCGCAGTATGTCGACGACCCCACGATCGTGGAGCTCTCGGCTGTACCGGGCCGGATCCAGTATGCCATGCCTTATGGCGCTCCGACCCTGGTGCAGATGATGCGCAACGGCTGGGATCCGCTGATCAACTTCGCCATGATGTATGAGCACGATCCGTTCTCCCAGCAGACCGCCATCGCCAGCGCCACCGTCGGCGGCACCGGCCTGTTCGCCAACCGCGAGTGGGTGAACGAGAACAAGGACCTCGCCTATCGAGTCCTCTCGGTCGTCTATCGCACCTTCGAACTCCTCGAGGATCCTGAGAGGCAGTACACAGGTTGGGAGATCGAGGCCAATCTCATCAATGAGAAGCGCCAGTTGAACATGGAGCCCGAGGACATCGGGATCATCTGGGAGACCATCGACCCCTCCTTCACTTGGGCTGACCAGGAAGCCGTGTGGGATTTGAACCTGCCCAGCTACCACCCCGAGACGGTGTTCAGGACCCAGATCGAGGCTCTGAAGGCCAAGGGCGTGCTGTCCGCGACCTATAACACCGAGGCCGGGTTGGAGAAGTTCCTGCTGGCCCAGGAGTTCTATTACGACATGAAGGGCATGCAGGACCGCTCTGACGCCCTCTTCGCCCGGGCTGCGGAGCTGGATCTCTCCGATAGCCAGGCCGCGTTGGTCGAGCAGGCGCAGTTCCACTATGACATCTACAACTTCTACGACGCCGAGCGCTTCTTGGAGGCTGCCCTCATCGGGTAAAGCTTTCGGTAGCGTTTGCCTAGTAGGCAAATAACACGCCGAGCGCGGGACTGGACGGGTTTCACCCTCCGGTCCCGCGCTTCGGCTTTAACTCAAAGGGAGAACTCAAAGGGCGGGTAGGTGGGATGCCAACGGCGCACCACCAAGGGGACAGAATTTGGCAAGGTAACCCGGGCGCTGGGGTCACGATCAGCGGTCCTGACTCCTCGTAGGCGAAGCCAGCAGCTGGGTTTGAACAGCAACTCTCTGAAACCTGAATTGCCAGCAACCCCGTGTGGTTTCCGGATGGGACAAGTCGCACATGAGAGTTCCACTCCGCCAGTGGTGAGTCACGGCCCCGCTGGGAACCCACGCTCAGGGGCGTCGTCTCCTTAGCGGGCTGGCTGTCTTTTCTTCCGGCCCGATCCAAAAATAGTTGTGCTTTTGGTAATGGATCGGGAGGGCTGAATATATATTTGATATCAGAAGGTCGGCTGATTTGCCGACCGAGCCACTTTTTTAGTCGACTGCCGTTGGCCCGACGAGCGCTCGACAGGAAGGAACCAAAATGAGAAAACTGAAAGGAGCCATTGCCCTGATGGCTGTCTTGACGTTGTTGGCTGCGGCCTGCGGCGACGAGACGGATGACGGTGCAGCGGATGCTGCTGCGGCTCAGGCTGCTGCGGAGGCGGAGGCTGCTGCTGCGGAGGCGGAGGCTGCTGCTGCTGCGGAGGCTGCTGCTGCTGCGGAGGCTGCTGCTGACGCTGCTGCTGCGGAGGCTGCTGCCGCCCAGGCCGAGTTGGAGGCTGCGCAGGCCGAGTTGGACGCCACCCGCGCTGCTGCGGAGGCCGGCGACGAGGAGGCTCAGGCTGCGCTGGCTGCTGCCGAAGAGGCTGCTGCTGCTGCTGAGGCTGCTGCCGAAGAGGCTGCCATGGAAGCGGAGGAAGCCCAGAAGGCGCTGGAAGAGTCCAGGATGGTGGAGGCCCCCGGGATCCGGGACGTCGAGGTGGCTATGGGTATAGGTACCTGTTGCGCCGACTTTGCCTACTGGCAGATTCCCATCGAGTTGGATTGGTGGGCCGAGTTGGGTATCACCATCGTCCCCAATACGCCTACCTATTGGTATCTGACCAATAGCACCGAGACCAACGCCAAGTTGCAGCGCCAAGAGTTGCATATGGCCAATGGCTGGGTACCCTCACTGTTCGCGGCCCTGGAGACCTTCGCCCAGGAGATTCCCGTGATTCACTTTGCGGACATCTTCATCGGCTATGCCGTCCTGGTATCGCCCGAAAGCGATTCCAAGACCGCCCTGGAGTTCATGGCCGAAGGCATGTCCTACCCGGAGGCCGCCAAGGCCGCCGTCCAGCAGTTGGTGGGTGAAGACATCTACATCACGCCCGGCAGCACCGTACAGGCCCAGTACGCCAACGCGTTCTTCTCCTATCTGGACGCTTGGTGGGAGGATGTGCAGGAAGACATCCCCATAGTTGACGACGAAGGCAACCCCTTGGTGCTGATGAACCGGGACGGCACCCCCAGGTTGGATGATGACGGCAACGTACAGCCGATCCGTATTACGACCAACGACTGGCGTAACTATGCCAATCCGCAGTACGTCGAGGATCCCGTTATCGTGGAGCTCTCGGCTGTTCCGGGCCGGATCCAGTACGCCATGCCGTTCCAGGCGCCGACCCTGGTGCAGATGATTCGCAACGGTTGGGATCCGCTGATCAACTTCGCGCAGATCTTCGAGCACGATCCGGTCTCCCAACAGGGGGCTATCGCTGCCGCCACCACAGGAGGAACCGGCTTGATCGCTAACCGCGAGTGGGTTGAGGCGAACAAGGACGTGACCTATCGGGTGCTGTCGGTTGCTCACCGGATCTTCGACTTCCTCGATGATCCCGAGACCCAGTACATAGGGTGGGAGATCGAGGCAAACCTCATCAACGAGAAGCGCCAGTTGACCATGGAGCCCGAGGACATCGGCGTCATTTGGGACCAGATCGACCCCTCCTTCAGCTGGGCGGACCAAGAGGCCCTGTGGGACTTGAGCTTGCCGAGCTACCACCCGGAGACGGTGTTCAGGAACCAGGTCGAGGAGCGGAAGGCCAAGGGGGAGTTGTCTGCGGACTATGACACCCAGGCCGGGCTCGAGAAGTTCTTGCTGGCACAGGAGCTCTATTACGACATGAGGGGTATGCAGGAGCGCGCCGACGAACTGTTTGCCAGGGCAGAAGGAATGGATCTCTCCGAGAGCCAGGCCGCCCTGGTGGCGCAGGCGCGTTACTGGTACGACATCTTCAACTTCTACGACGCTGAGCGCTGGCTCGAGGCAGCCCTGATCGGGTAGGCTTTCGGTCGCCATTGCCTAGTAGATAGAGAAGACGCCGAGCGCGGGGCCGGGTAAACGCCCGGTCCCGCGCTCCGGCCTGTAAGTAAGGACCGAGAGGCCGAGGAAGAGAGAGACTGTGACCACCACCGACAGCGATGTTCTCAATGTGAGAGCGGCGGCGCATCGCGCCAGACGGCGAAGCAAGATTGCTTATACCCTCTATCTGATCCTCGGGTTGGTTGTCTTCTTCCTCATCTGGCAGTTGATCGCCTCACCCATCTCGCCGCTCTTCTATCTCATACCGCCGCCTGTGGACGCCGTCAAGCATTTCGCTGAGAACCTGATGTTCAGCCAGCGGATGGTGGACCGGTTTGTTCATGCTTGTCCGGAACTGTTGGACGAGTTAGAGATCACGGGGGGTGGGATGTTCGATCTCCCCGATTACTGTTTCGGGTACATCCTGCACCTGGTTCGGACCACCCGCAACATCATGATCGCGGTCACCTTGGGGACCGTTTTCGGGTTGACGGTGGGGTTGAGCAGTCTGGTGTTCCCGAGGATCGCCGACGTGGTCACCCCGATCGCCGGGTTCTTCGGTACGACCCCGATTTTCATTGCGGCGCCGTTCTTCGTGATCTGGTTCGGGATCGAGTATCCGTTGATGACCACAGTGGGAGTGGTGGTCTTCTACACGACGCTGTTGATGTACTTTTTCAGTCGGAGGGCGGCCGACAACATACCGGTGGGGATCATCGAGTCGGCTCTTACTTTGGGGGGAGACCGCGGGTCTATTTTCCGGTGGGTGTATCTACCGGGGACGATCCCGGAGATCGCCGGTGGTTTCCGGATCGCGTTGGCCGGCGCTTGGGGACTGGGGACGTTGGTGGAGGTGCTGGGGCCCCAGATGGGTGGAGGGTTCCTGATCCGGATGTGGAGCTTCGCCATGGGTCTCTTGGAGGGCCCATCTGCGGTGGTCTCCCTGATTCTTTTCTTTGGTGTTCTGGCTGTGGTGGTGGACGGGATCCTGGTGCTGTTCATCCGTTACATCACCAGGTGGTCCGAAGCGGGTCGCAGGCTGGGTTTGTAGGAGAGGAGGAACAAGATGTCGACTGTTGTGAACTTCGAGAACCTGTGGTGTGTCTTCGAGCACCGGTCGGGTCAGTTGGTGCATGCCCTGGAGGACGTAAATTTCCGTGTGGATCCGGGCGAGTTCGTGTGTGTGGTGGGCCGGTCGGGGCATGGTAAGACCACCCTGTTGAGGGTGCTGGCCGGGCTGCAACCCCCCACCGCCGGGGCGGTGAAGCTGGGCGAGACTGCGGTCACCGGTCCGGGCAGCGACCGGGCGATGGTCTTCCAGCAGGACACCGTGTTCCCCTGGTTGCATGTGAAGGAGAACGTCGAGTTCGGGCTCCGGGCGAACAAGCTTCCCGAGGACGAGCGGAACGAGATCACCGATTACTGGTTGCAGGCCGTGGGGTTGGAGGAGTTCGCCGATTCCTGGCCGCGGGAGCTTTCGGGGGGTATGAGGAAGCGGGTGGCTTTGGCTTCGGCGATGGCGGTGGGCTCCGACGTTGTGCTCATGGACGAGCCGTTCGGGTCATTGGACTACTTCACCCGCCGCAACCTTCATGAGGTGTTGTTGAATCTGTGGTTCGAGACCAAGAAGACCATCTTCTTCGTCACCCACGACATCGAGGAGGCTCTGATCCTTGCCGATCGGGTGATCCTCTTGGCGGAGGGCAAGTTGGTCGACGACATAGCGGTTACTCTGCCTCGTCCCCGCAACGAGGATGTCCGGGCCACCCCCGAGGCGGTGGGCATTTTCAAGCTCATCCTGGCGCACCTGGGCATCACCGAGGAGGAGGCGACTCAAGCGTGAACCAGCCAGCCCTCTTCCGAGCCCTGTTTTGGATTGGATTGTTGCTTTGGACCGTCCTTGGCGCTCCCTGGTTGCTGCTGCAGCTTCCTGACAGCCTCTTCTTCGTTACCTGGGCATATGCCGAGGGTTGGGTGACCGTTACGTGGTCGATCATCGTCTGTTGGCTGATCCTGATCGTCGCCTGGCCGGTTATGTTCCGCCCGATCCAGGTGAGGGACCGCCTGGTGAAGATGGGACGGGGGATAGCGGCGGGACCGCCCATGCTGTGGGCCGGCATGCGCCGCAGCCCGCTCTTCTTCGTCTCCTGGGGGGTGCTGCTCGGAGCGTGGCAGCTGGGGTCCTATCTGGCGCCCCCGGGGGCCTTGGAGCATCCCCTGGTTCCCGGATGGGACTACGTGTTCGGCGACACCTTCTTCAGAATGTCGGGCGACTGGGCCGTCCGCGGATTTGACCTCGAGTTTGTGGGTCTCGACATGGTGGAACTGGCCCCCCTACCCATCTATGGGGGGGAGGCGACCTGGCCGGCGGTGTTCCTTGCCATAGCCTTTCACTCGGGCGTCACCCTTTTCAGGCTGTTGTGCGGCATGGCGGTCGGGATGAGTCTCGGTCTTCTGACCGGTCTGGCCATTCCCTACTGGCCGTGGCTGCGCCAGTCGGCCTGGGCGCCCATGAACTTCCTGCGAATGATTCCCCTCCTGGCGGCTATCCCCTGGTTGCAGTTCGCCGTGGGGTCGACCCTCACCGGTATCACACTCTATATCGCCTTCGGAGTGTGGACCACCATGGTGGTGGCGACCATGAATTCGGTGGCTAACGTGCCCGACCGTTACATCGAGAGCGCCCGTACCCTGGGCGCTTCCCGCCCCCGCACATACTTCAAGGTGATAGTGCCGGGGTCTATCCCCGAGTTGCGCACCGCCATGCTGCTCTCCATGGGAGGGAGTTGGTCGCTGGCCATCGCCGCCGAGTTCCTCGGGTTCCCCACCGGACTTGGTTACATGGCCAACGTGGCGGTGCAGGAGACCAACACTGCCCGACTGGTCATCGTCGGCTTCATCGTGGCTTTCTATTCCCTCGCTACCTTCTACCTGCTCAACGAGGGATTCAAGAAGACCGTCAGTTGGATGCCACAACGTACCACCAAGGGGACGGACATCAGCAAGGTGGCCGGAGCGGCGGGCGCCGGGGGCCGCGCCGAAACCTTCGAGGCCGGATAGGCCCCCGCGCCGCCGGTTTCAGACCGCGCTCCAGGCGGCCCGGGAATGATCGTCCTGGCCCATCCCTGCATTTAAACTGTCCGTGAGGTGTTGACCGGCATCATCTTCGGGTTCATCACCGCGGTGACGTTGGGGATCAACAGCCTGCTCACCGCAGTAGTGGTGCGGCGCTTTGGGGTGCTGCGCTCTGTCTCCGTCACCGTGACCCTTGCTTGTCTGGTGATGATGGCCTGGGCGGCGTTGATCGGCGTCCGAGTCGATATGGAGGCCGACCACCTGATCCTCCTGATCTTCATGGGCTCTTGCATCGGCGCGGCATTTCTGTGCGGCTACATGGCCCTCCGGCTGGGCCCGATCTCGGTGGTGAGCCCCATCGGCGCTCTGGGGGGCGCAATGACGGTTGTCTACTCCTTCTGGCTGCTCGGGGAGAGGCCGGGTGAGCTGCAGTGGGCGGGAATACCGGTGGCGGTATTGGGAGCGGTGTTGGCGTCCCTGGTGATCGAGCGCGGGGCCAAGATACGGCTGATCACCTTGGGGCCCGTCTTCGCCCTGATTGGCGTGCTGGTCGGGTCGTTCTCCAACGCCGGCCTCAAGATCCCCATCAGAGACGGAGTCGATCCCAACGTGACCGTCATCACCCAACGAGTGTTCACGGTGGTCGTCATCCTCCTGGTGTTCGTGGTCTTCTCCCGAGTGACCGTACAACGGCGTTTGAGGGGAGACGCCCGGTCCGAGAGGAGCCCCCCGGTTAAGATCACCTGGAGGACAGGATGGCTGATGGGCTTGGTGGGGCTCATCGACGGCGGTTCCTTTATATGCTTCGGCTACGCATTGGCCCATGCACCCGCCTGGCTGATCTCGATCATCTCTCAGACCGGCCGGGTGATAGCCGTGGTCGGCGGGGTGATCTTCTTCAACGAACGACTCCACAGCCTGCAGTGGACAGGGGTCGCTCTGATAGCCGTGGGGGTGGTGATGTCCCTGGTCGGCTAGCACGGGCTGGGTATATTTCTAGGGGTGCGGGTCGGCTGACTGCTGGCGTAGTGCCTGGTCGACAGCCGGCGGCTGACGAGCAAGCGAGGGGAAGGAAAGCGCAACGAGGAAACTCACAGGACCCATAGCCCTGGTGGCTACCTGGGCATTGTTAGCTTCGGCCTGCGGCGATGGCGCGGATAAGCCTGCTCCCGAGGCGGCTACTGCTTCGACCGAAGTTGCTGCGGGTGAAGCCGCGGCCGAAAACGACGAGGACCAGCAGGAACTGGAAGAGTCGATGATGGTGGAGGCTCCGGAGATCCGGGAAGTCGAGGTTGCCATGGGCTTCAACGCCTGCTGCGCGGATACGGCCTTTTGGTATATTCCCCTGGAGTTGGGGTGGTGGGATGATTTGAACATCACGATCGTTCCCAGCACGCCCACCTACTTCTTCATCTCAGGCTCCGAGGCCATTGCCTGGTTGCGGAGCGGGGAAGGCAACGTGGCCCTCGGTTGGGTGCCGGGGTTGTTCGGGTCGTTGGAGACCTCTGCCCAGGAGACCCCTCCCATACTCCTAGCGGACATGTATGTCGGCTACGCTGTTTTGGTGGCGCCCGACAGCCCCTCGAAGACTGTTTTGGAACTGGTGAATGAGGGGATGGATTTCCCGGATGCCGCCCAGGCGGCCGTTCAGCAATTGGTTGGCGCGGACATCCACATTTCGCCCGGCAGCATCGAGCAGACTCAGTACCTGGATGCGTTCTTCGCCTATCTGGATGAGTGGTGGGAGGCTTATCAGCAGGACATTCCCGCCCTGGACGAGGAAGGCAACCCCCTGGTGTTGTTGGGCCGCGACGGAGAGCCTCTCCTGGATGAGGATGGCAACGTTCAGCCGATCCGGATAACGACCAATGACTGGCGTAACTACGCCAATCCGCAATACGTGCATGATTCCACGATCGTGGAGTTTTCGGCTGTTCCGGGCCGGATCGAGTACGCCGTGCCTTACAGCGCCCCGGTCCTGGTGCAAATGATGCGCAACGGTTGGGATCCGCTGATCAACTTCGGGATGTTGATCGAGAACGATCCATTCTCCCAGCAAACGGCGATCGCCAACTCCACTGTCGGCGGGATCGGTCTGTTGGCCAACCGCGAATGGGTTGACAACAACAAGGATCTGGCTTACCGGGTTCTCTCCGCAGCCTTTCGCACCTTCGAGTTCCTTGATGATCCCCAGACCCAGTATCAAGGTTGGGAGATCGAGGCCAATCTCATCAATAGCCATCGCCAGTTGAGCCTGGAGCCTGAAGAGATCGGGACTATCTGGGAGCAGATCGACCCTTCTTTCAGCTGGGAGGACCAGGAAGCCCTGTGGGACTTGGACCTGCCGAGCTACCACCCCGAGATTGTGTTCGCCACCCAGATCGAGAGGCTCAAGGTCAAGGGAGTGTTGGCCGGGGACTATGACACGCAAGCCAGGCTCGAGGAGTTCCTGCTGGCCCAGGACCTCTACTACGAAATGAAAGAGTTCAAGATCCGAGCCGAAGCGCTGTTCGAGAGCGCTTCGGGAATGGATCTTTCCGACAGCCGGGCCGATTTGATCGCCCGGGCCCAGCACCACTATGACATCTACAACTTCTACGACGCTCTCCGCTTCTTGGAGGCTGCCCTATCTGGTTAGTCCTCTGGTTGCGATTGCCTACCAGTCATAGATGCTTGAGGCTGTCCGAGGGGTGTTGACCGGCGTCATCTTCGGGTTTGTCACCGCGGTGACGCTGGGGATCAACCGTCTGCTCACCGCGGTGGTGGCGCGGCGCTTCGGTGTGGTGCGTTCTGCTGCTGTCACGCTGACGTTTGCCCTGCTGGTGATGGTCGTGTGGGCAATCCTGATCGACGTGCCGATCGAGATGACCACCGACCACCTGATCCTCCTGACTTTTCTGGGCACCTGCGTCGGCGCCTCGTTCCTGGGCTCCTACATGGCCCTCCGACTGGGTCCGATTTCCGTGGTGACGCCGATCGGCTCTCTGGGGACCGCCATGACCGTGGTCTACTCCTTTTGGCTGCTGGGGGAGAGGCCCGGCGCCGTGCAGTGGGCAGGCATACCGATCGCCGTGCTGGGAGCAGTACTGGTATCGTTGGTGATCGAACGCGGAGTCAAGGTACGACTGGTCACCTGGGGACCGGTCTTCGCCCTGATCGGCGTATTCGTAGGATCATTGTCCAACGCCGGCCTGAAGATCCCCATCAGGGATGGTGTGGACTCCAGCCTGACCGTCATCACCCAGCGGGTCTTCACCGTGGCCTTCGTCCTGTTGGTGCTGATGGTTTTTTCCCGGCTGGGATTACGGCGTCGGCGAGGAGGAGACGACCCTCAGCCCCCGGTAAGGATCACCTGGAGGACGGGATGGCTCTTGGGCCTGGTGGGACTGATCGACGGCGTCTCTTTCATATCATTCGGATACGGTTTGGCCTACGCACCGGCTTGGCTGATCGCAATCATCTCCCAAAGCGGAAAGGTGTTGTCCGTCATCGGCGGGGTGATCTTCTTCAAGGAACGGCTCCACCGACTCCAGTGGACAGGCGTGGGGCTGATTCTGGTCGGTGTGATGATGTCCCTCCTTGGTTGATGCCCCTCTTCCCCGCTGTGCCGCCGGTTCAGAGATGGGGATGACAACCGAACCGATGCGGGCGGTGGAGCCTCTCAGTTCTCGGGGAAGGTGTACTGGAACACTCCGCCGGTTCGGATCATCTCGGCGGCGATGGCGTCGGCGTGTTGGATGAAGCGGTTGAGCATGGCGTTGATCTGGTCCGGCACCACCCGGAGGGCGCTGTGCCCGGCGCCGACCGGCTTGCCGATCACCACCTGGGGGCACAGTTGCCGGACCAGATCCAGGTCGATGTACGGCTGGCCGCAGTCGACATACAGGTAGGGGCACTTGACCCCGGCCAGCACCGACGCGGGATCGAAGGCGCTCATCCCGTGCCAGTCGTTGAGGATCACATTGTCGTCGAGACCAGCCAGGAACTCCGAGGTCTCCTTGGCGCGGTTCGGGTTGTCGGTCGGCAGGTGGGAAGCGCTGAGAAACTGTTCCAGGGCCTTCCGGAAGTCTTGGTCCCTTTGTATCAGGTGATCGTAGGGACCGTGAACGCGGGCGGTCCAGCCGGGCACGTTGCTGGGCGAGTCGAGGCTGGCTATCGCTCCCACCAGGTCGGGATGGCGGGCGGCGGTGGAGATGACCACCTGCCCTCCCATGCTCTGTCCGACCAGGACCGGCTTTCGCAGGCCCAGTTGTCGGATGAGTTCACCCATGTCGTGGCCGTGGTCCGCCATGGTCCAGGTTTCCGGTTTGTCGCTCTCGCCGTGGCCGCGCAGATCGACCTGGATGCAACGGTGATTGGGGGAGAAGTACTCCTCCTGGAGGTTGAAGCCGCCCCGGCCTCCGAAACCGCCGTGGACGAAGATGATGGCCGGGTCGCCGGCGCCCACCTGGTCGTAGGCGATGCGAATGCCGTCGGAAGTAGTGATCCACTCAGTCATGCGCCACAGCCTACTTGACGAGTTGGCGCGTGGTTCGGGGCCAAGGTGATTGTCGGTCTGCGGACCTGCGGATCTAGCCCGCGGCCCTCTCGGGGAAGGTGTACTGGAACACTCCGCCGGTGCGGACCATCTCGGCGGCGATGGCGTCGGCGTGTTGGATGAAGCGGTTGAGCATGGCGTTGATCTGGTCCGGCGCCACCCGGAGGGCTCCATGCCCGGCGCCGACCGGCTTGCCGATCACCACCTGGGGGCACAGCTCCCGGAGCAGGTCCAGGTCGAGGCGAGGCTGGCCGCAGTCGACATACAGGTACGGGCACTTCACCCCGGCCAGCACCGGCCCGGCGTCGAAGGCCATCATCCCCTTCCAGCCGTTGAGGATCCTCCTGTCGCCAAGACGGGCCAGACGTTCGGATGTGTTCTTGGCGCGGTTCGGGTCGTCGGTGGGCAGGTGAGCGGCGCTCAAGAAGAGCTCCAGCGCTTTGCGGATGTCTTGGCCCTCTTGCATCAGGTGGTCGAAGGGTCCGTGGTGGTAGGCGTGCCATCCGGGGATGTTGCTGGGCGAGTCCAGGCTGGCGATCGCCCCCACCACTTCGGGATGGCGGGCGGCGGCCGAGATAATCACCTGTCCTCCCATGCTCTGGCCCACCAGTACGGGTTGTTTCAGACCCAGTTGACGGATGAGTTCGGCCACGTCGTCGCCGTGCTGTTCCATGATGTATATCTCGTCTGGCTTGTCGCTTTCGCCATGGCCGCGCAGGTCCACCGAGATGCACCGATGATTGGGCGAGAAGTACTCCTCCTGGAAGCCGAAGCCGCTCCGGTCGCCGAAACCGCCGTGGATGAAGATGATTGCCGGGTCGCCCGCGCCCAACTCGTGATAGGCGATGCGGACGCCGTCGGGGGTCGTTATCCATTCAGTCATGTCACCGAGCTTAGGGGTTAGGCTGGGTTGGAGAACCGATCCGGTGTCGGCTAAGCGACTGGGCCGAAAGATAGGTCGTTCAGCCCGTGTCCTTCACTTCTCGGGGAAGGTGTATTGGAACACTCCGCCGGTGCGGACCATTTCGGCGGCGATGGCGTCGGCGTGCTGGATGAAGCGGTTGAGCATGGCGTTGACCTGGTCGGGCACATCCTGGAGAGCCCGATGCCCGGCGCCCACGGTCTTCCCGATCACCACCTGAGGGCACAGCTCCCGGAGCAGGTCCAGGTCGAGATCCGGCTGGCCGCAGTCTATGTATAGGTAGGGACAACTCACAGCCTGCAGGGTGGAAGTGGGATCGTAATCGATCTTTCCCCGCCAAGTGTTGAGAATTAAATCCTCGGGTACTTCGGCGAGTCGCTCGGGCATGGCGCCCACCCGGGAGGGATCGTCGGTGGGTAGGTAGGCGACCTTAAGGAACTTGTAGAGCGTCTCGCGGAGAGCGGGGCCGCGCCGGTTCATCAGATGGGCGTAGGGCCCGTGATGGGCCTGGTGCCATCCGGGGATGTTGCTGGGGGAATCGAGGCTGGCGACAGCCCCTATGAGTTCGGGATGGCGGGCGGCCGTGGAGATCACCACCTGTCCGCCCGCGCTCTGGCCCACCAGCACGGGCCGGTTCAGCCCCAGCTGGCGGATGAGGTCTCCCATGTCGTCGCCGTGTTGCTCCATGGTGTAAGGCTCGTCGGGCTTGTCGCTGTCGCCGTGGCCCCGAAGATCGACGGAGATGCACCGGTGATTGGGGGAGAAGTAATCCTCTTGAAAGTGGAAGCCTCCCCGTTGGCCGTAAGCGCCGTGAATGAAGATGATGGCCGGGTCGCCCGCGCCCACTTCGTGGTATGCGATGCGGACGCCGTCGGAGGTTGTGATCCATTCAGTCATCCAACTCAGCTTAGGGTCTCAGCCCGGTAGGGATGAAAGAAGGCAAGGTACGTGGGTGCTCGAAGCGGACCGAAAGCACCGAGCGACAGCTTTATCACGTGGAGCGGAAGGTGTATTGAAATACTCCGCCGGTGCGGATCATCTCGGCGGCGATGGCGTCGGCGTGTTGAATGAATCGTCGCAGCATGGCGTTGATCTGGTCCGGTACGTCCTTGGTGGCCTGGTGACCGGCGCCGACCGTCTTGCCGATCACCACCTGGGGGCACAGTTCCCGGAGCAGGTCGAGGTCGAGACCGGGTTGCCCGCAATCGATATACAGATAGGGGCACTTGACTCCCGCTAGCACCGGCGCCGGGTCGAAGGCGCTCATGCCCTGCCAGCTGTTCACGATCACATGGTCGGGGACTTCGGCCAGCCACTTCGGCATGTCCCCGACCCGGGAGGGATCGTCGGTCGGCAGGTAGGCGGCGCCGAGAAAAGTCAGCAGCGCCTCCCGGAAGGGACCATCCCGGGTCATCAGGTGGTCGAATGGGCCGTGATAGCGCAGGTGCCATCCGGGTATGTTGCTGGGCGAGTCCAGGCTGGCGATCGCTCCTATGAGTTCGGGATGCCGGGCGGCGGTGGAGATCACCACTTGTCCTCCCATGCTGTGACCAACCAGGATGGGTCTGCGGAGACCCATGTGGCGGAGCCACTCGGCCAACTCATCTGCATGTTTTTCCATTGTGTAGAGCTCATCCGGTTTGTCACTTTCACCGTGACCGCGCAGGTCGATCGCCAGGCACCGGTGATTGGGAGAGAAATACTCCTCTTGGAGTGTGAAACCCGTCCGGTTGCCAAACCCGCCGTGGATGAAGACAATGGGCGGCTTGCCGGCGCCCAGTTGGTGGTAGGCGAGCCGTACTCCATCGGAGGTGGTGAACCATTCGGCCATGTCACCGAGCTTAGGGAGACAGGACGGGACCCGGCCGACGGACCGGCGCCCCGCGGCGGGACCCTACCTGGACGGGAAGGTGTACTGGAATACTCCGCCGGTGCGGTGATGGGGCGAGAAGCACTCCTCTTGGAGGACCGAGCCTCACCGGTTGCCATAGATCCCGTGGACGAAAACAATCGGTAGATCGCCGGCGCCCACCTGGTGGTAGGCGATGCGGACACCGTCGCGGGTGGTGATCTACTCGGTCATGGCATCCGAGCTTATCGGGCCACAAACCTTCCGATGGAGGCTCATGCCTTGGCCAGTCGAGATGCTAGGTCTTCAGTCGTTCTGCCAACTGGATGGTGTTGAGGGCCGCTCCCTTGCGGAGGTTGTCGCCCACTGCCCACAGGTTTATCCCACCTGCCGCTCCCACCGTCTCCCGTACCCGGCCGACCAGGGTGCGGTCCCGCCCGGCGCTGTCGAGAGGGGTGGGCGGGATGTCCTCCCAGACCTCGACTCCGGGAGCGGAGGAGAGGATTCCCACCGCCTCGCCCCGGTCCATGGGGCGGTCGAACCACACCGAGGCGGCCAATCCGTGTCCGACCATCACCGGCACCCTCACGCAGGTGGGTTCCACGGCCAACCCCGGAAGGTCGAGAATCTTGCGGGACTCGTTCACCAGCTTCCACTCCTCGTCGGTATAGCCCCGCCGGCCCTCCGAGCCTGCCAGGGGCAGCACGTTGAAACCGATGGGTCGGCTGTAAACCTGGGTCCCCGGATCGGTCCACTGTCCCTGTGCCAGGGCCAGCTGGTCATCTCGGAAGTGCTCTATCTGGTCGGAGAGCTCCGCCATTCCCTTCTGGCCCGAGCCTGAGACCGACTGATAGGATGTGGCCACCATCGAGCGGAGTCCGGCCGCCCGGTGGAGAGGGGCGACCGCCATCATCAGCACCATGGTGGTGCAGTTGGGATTGGCGACTATTCCCTGGTGTGACTCCAAGGCATGGTCGTTCACATCCGCCACCACCAGCGGAACTCGGGGGTCCATCCGGAAACAGGACGAGTTGTCGATCACCACCGCCCCCGCCTCGACGAACCGCGGGCCATGGGCCTTGGACCGGGAGGCGCCTGCCGAGAAGATCGCAATCTCGACGCCTGCGGGATCGGCCTCGTCCAGGTCTTCCACTTCCACCTTGCCCCAGGCGGTAGAGATCTTCTCTCCGGCCGACCGCGCGGAGGCCATGAGTCGCAGCCGGCCAATCGGGAAGTCCCGTTCGGCGAGGATGTCCAGCGCGGTCCGGCCGACCGCTCCGGTGGCGCCCACCAGGGCAAGGGCTATGCTCATGCCCCTCGTTCCTCCCGGATCAACGGTGGGCGAAACTCGCGGTGAAGCACCTGCACGGCCTTCTGCATCTGGGATTGTTCCACCACGCAGGAGATCCTGATCGTGGAGGTGGAGATCATCTCGATATTGATCCCCGCCTCGCCCAAAGTTCGGAATACCCGGGCCGCTACGCCCGGTTCGGTTTTCATTCCTGCTCCAATCAGTGAAACCTTGGCTATGTCGTTGCGGATCTCCACTCCGGACGCCTTCACTTGCAGACCCACCAGCCTGACCACCTCCTCGGCCCACTCCATGGAACTCTTGGGGATGGTGAAGCTGATGTCGGACAGGCCCTCTCGCGAGACGTTCTGGACGATCATGTCAACGTTCACGCTCGCCTCCGCCAGGGGTTCGAAGATCGAGGCCGCAACGCCGGGTTGGTCGGGAACTTCCCGCAGGGTGACCTTCGACTCTGAGGAATCGTGGGCGATTCCGCTGACTATGGCTTGTTCCATGCGCTCCATCTCGGTGGCCTTTCTGATCCAGGTGCCGGGTGAATCCGTAAAAGAGGAGCGTACGTGGATGGGGACGCCGTATCGCCGACCAACCTCCACCGCCCGGGGAACGAGCACTCCCGCTCCCCCGGCGGCCAACTCCATCATCTCCTCGTATGAGATCTCTTCCAGTTTTCGCGCCTCGGCGACTATCCGGGGATCGGCGGTCATCACCCCCGGCACATCAGTGTAGATCTCGGCCACATCTCCTCCCAAGGCAGCGGCCAGCGCCACCGCACTGGTATCGGAGCCTCCCCTGCCCAGGGTGGTGATCTCCTTTGATCGCGGGCTGACCCCTTGGAAGCCGGCCACGATCACCACCTTCCCCTCGGCGAGATTATCGGTCACCCGAGCACCCGTTATCCCCTGGATCTTGGCGGCTCCGTGGGTGTCGTCGGTGAGAATCCCGGCCTGGCTGCCGGTCAGGCTGACAGCTTCCACCCCATGGGCGGCGATGGCCATGGCGGTCAGGGCAATGGAGATGCGTTCCCCGGCGCTCAGCAGCATGTCCATCTCCCTGGCCGGCGGGTTGGGGTTCACCTCCTGGGAGAGAACTATCAAGTCATCTGTGGTGTCACCCATGGCGGAGACGACCACCAGCACCTGGGCGCCCGTCCGTCGGGCGGCAACCACCCGGGCGGCCACGCTTCGGATGCGGTCGGGTGTTGCGAGAGAAGACCCGCCGAATTTTTGTACGATTCGCGTCATTCCAAGGAAGGAAGGGAGATCAACAACCCCATGTTACGGCCTGCCGCCCGGTCCTCAGGACCCCTTTCGTCTCCGGCGGTCCATGGTCCCGGGGGGATGCGTACAATGTTTTCAGAGACCATGCCGGCGACCCGACCGATTGGCACAGGAGAGTCCGTTTAGGTGAGCAAGGCAAAGCGACAGCGTCAGAAGGCCGCCAAGGCGGCGCGTCTCCAGGCGGAGCGGAAGAGGGAATCCCGGAAGGAAAACCTGAAGCGACTGGGGATCGGGATAGCCATGGCCGTGGTTCTGGTGGCGGTGCTGGTGGTCTGCACTTCCAGGGGGGATGATCCCGACGAGACGGCCCCCTCGGAGTTGTCCGGCGATTACCGGGAATACCGCGAGAAGCCCACCGCCTGCGGAGCGGAGGCGCCGCCCCCACTCCAGGGTATGACCTTCAACGACTTTATCACCCAGGGGATCACCCCCGATTCGTCGGTCTTCGCCCGGGTGGAGACCTCTTGCGGGACGGTGGTCATAGAACTGGACACACGCTATGCCGCAACTGTCAATTCTTTTGTCTTCCTGGCTAGGGAGGGTTACTACGACGGCACGGTGTTCCACAGGCTGTTGGAGGGTTTTGTCGTGCAGGGTGGCGACCCCACTGCCACCGGACGGGGAGATGCCGGATACGAGATCGCCGACGAGTTCCCGCCCGAAGACTTCCAGTACGAGCGAGGAGTCGTCGCCATGGCCAACGCCGGGAAGAACACCACCGGCAGTCAGTTCTTCTGGATGCTGGATGATGCCCCCTTTCTGAACCCGCAATACAACGTGCTGGGCCGGATAGTCGAAGGCCTGGAGGTCTTGGACCTGATTGCGCAGGTGCCCACCGTCCTGTCCCCCACAGGTGAGCAGAGCCTTCCCAGGGAAGCCATCTATATCGAGTCGGTGACGATCACCGTCGAATCCTGATCGGACCCCTGCGATGGGGGTCGATCTGCACACCCACACCACTGCCTCGGACGGCTCTGACTCTCCTGCCGAGTTAGTCTCCGCTGCCTCAGGGCTGGGACTGTCGGCGGTGGCTGTCACCGATCATGACACCACCGAAGGGCTGGCCGAAGCGGAGACCGCCGCCTCCCGGGCCGGGATAGAACTGGTAAAGGGACTAGAGTTGTCATTGGAGTGGGGTCCGGGCGCTATGCATTTGCTGATCTTGCTGATCGAGGACCTAGATTTCCTCTTATCCAGGTTGGGCCGGGTGCGGGAGGGGAGGGTCCGGCGCAACCTGGAAATGGCGGAGCGGCTCCGCTCCCAGGGCATGGATGTGACCATGGAGGAGGTAAGGGCAGGAGGAGGGTCGGGGGCCATCGGACGACCGCATTTCGCTTCCCTCCTGGTGAGGAAAGGCTACGCTCCCGACATTCCAGCCGCCTTCGACTTGTACCTTGCCAGAGGGCGTCCCGCCTATGTGGAGAGATTCCGCCTCGGTCCGGCGGAGGCAATCGCGGCGGCTCACGCCGCGGGAGGCGCGGCGGTTCTGGCCCATCCTCTCACCCTGGGGGTGGAGGGAGGTCGGCTCTCGGCTGTGCTGGAGGAACTCTCGGAGCAGGGCCTGGATGGGATGGAGGCCTACTACGGGGCGTATGATCCTCCAACCCGCCGATCGCTGTTCGAGTTGGCCCGGAGGCACGGACTCGTTCCCTCGGGAGGCTCGGATTATCACGGGCGTTTCAAGCCGGATGTCAAGCTGGGGATAGGCCGGGGCGATCTGGTGGTGCCCGATGAGGCACTGGCCGAGTTGAGGGCGGCCGTCTCAGCGCGGCGGAGCCTGAAACCTCCCCACCGCTCATGAAAGGCAAAGCGATGGGGATGGGCGCCGCGGCCCTCGTGGTATCGGGCGGAGTTCTGGCATCCAGGGTGTTGGGGCTGGGTCGCGAGACGATGCTCGCCGCCCTGATCGGCGTCAACGCGGTTGGAGATGTGTACCGAGCCGCCTTTCTGGTTCCCGACCTTCTGAACTATCTGCTCGCCGGGGGTTATCTGACCATTACCTTCGTTCCCATTCTTGCCGCCCGTCTGGCGGCGGATGATCCTGAAGGCGGCAATCGGGCTTTCGTGGCGGTCTTCAGGGTGGTGACCGGTTTGACCATCCTCCTGACTGCGGTGCTGATGGTCTGGACGGCGCCCCTGATCGAGCTGATCTATCCCGAGCTCTCCACGGACCAACTCGGAGAGGTAACCCGGCTCACCCTGATAGCTCTGCCCGCCCAAGTCTTTTTCGTCGGCGGATCATTGCTGATGGCTTACCAGTACGCTCACCGCCGGTTTCTGGTGCCCGTCGCAGCGCCAATCGTCTACAACCTGTCCATCATCATTGGAGGGATGACGGGTGGGATACTTGTGGATCCCGTACCTGCGGACGGGTTCGTATGGGGCGCGCTGGTGGGCGCCGCGCTCGGAAACTTCGGGATACAGTGGCTCGGAGCGCGGCGGGTCGGCCTCCGCTTGGTGAGAGGCGTTGAGTGGAAGCACCGGGCGGTCCGGACCTACCTGGCGTTGGCCATCCCGTTGATGGTTGGCCAATCGGTGGCTGTCCTCGATGAGCAATTCGTCCGGTTCTTCGGACAGTTGACCCCCGACGGAGGAATATCGGCTCTTTCCTTCGCCCGGGTGCTGAACATGGTTCCGGTGGGAATGGTGGCTCAAGCTGCGGGGGTGGCCGCCTTTCCATTCCTGGCTTCGCTGGCTGCGTCGGGTCGCCGTTCGGAGTTGACCGAGACCACCCTGCGCACCGCCCGGATGACCCTCTTTTTGGGAACCGGCGCGGCGGCGGCGGTGCTGGCGGTGGGAGCGCCCGGAGTGAGGCTGGTGTTCCAATGGGGCGCGTTCGGCTCCGCCGATTCGGCCATGGTGGCTCAACTCTTGGCTGTCTACGCACTGGCAATTCCGGCCTGGGGCGTTCATCAAGTGGTCTCTCGTTCTTTTTACGCCGAGCGGCGGATGTGGCCGCCGGTGGTGATCGGGACCCTTGCCGCGGCGGCTGCCATCCCTCTCTCCTTGGGGTTGGTATCCATGCGGGGAGTTGAGGGACTGGTTTGGGCCAGTGTGATCTCGGTGGGTGTCTACACCGTGGCGTTGACCCTCTTTTGGCTGCGCGGGCAGGACACTGAAGGGAGGAGCCTGGCTCTGGGGCTGGGCCGATCGCTGGTAGCCGGCGCGGCCGCATCGGGGGCGGGGTGGCTAGTGGCCGGGTGGTTCTCCCGGGATCGGGCCTGGGATATCACCGAGGCGGTGGGGGCTTTCGTTGTGGGAGGGTTGGTGGTTGGCCTGGTCTTTTGGGCGGTCGCCCGCCTGTTGGGAAGCAGAGAACTGCGGTCGCTCTGGGAAGCCAGGCGAGGAGGTGCCTCAGACAACTCTCCAGGAACCGATTAGCCGAGCCACCCATAGGTTGGGTTTGATCGCGGTAGACACCCCTCCCGGATTCGAAGGACGGTCAGTGCATACGTCCAATCGAGACGGCGATTGACAACTCTATGTCGCGGATGGCCTGCGCCATGGCCTGTCCGATGAGGTCCATCTGGCGTACCTGGGCGATACGCTCCGACGCCCTTTCCAGTTCATGTCTGGACAGTATCTCGTCGAAGATGCCGCAAGCATCGACCAGGCAGATGAGCATCACGTCGCGGGGATCGGGGATCTCGTTGCTGAAAAGCACCCCCATTAGTCGCAACTTCACCTCACGTTCGGGCGTGCCGTCGACGGTGGGGTAGCGTCTGGTGCGGAAGACCCACAGAAAGCGTTCTTCCTGGCGTTCCAGAATTCCCCCATCCACCAGTCTGGTAAGCCCCTCTGCCCGGATGACGTCGGAGCTCTCCACTATGTGCTCCACCCAGTGACGGGTCGGGTGCGTTTCTGCCGACGCGATGTCGGCCAGTGTGGGATCCAACAGGCTGTCGCCGACCGGTGTGGAGTCGACAAGGACCAGGTTGTCAAGGTCGGTGTCGATGCGGTTTTCCATCGCCAAATCCATAAGGACGCCGCCGGCGATGGCGTAGTCCAAGGCCCAGTTGGGCACCCGTACGAATCTCCCATCGTCATCACGGAGCAGGAGCAAGATGATTTCCTCGACGAATCTCAGCAATGTCAGGTCCTTCCTCCTCTAAGGCGCGGTACAGCGTTGTTGTGAGCCATAGTCGGTCCGTTGCGCCGAGGGCGGCGGTTGGTCATAGTGTACCTGCGGTTTTCCGGCCGGGCCGCCAGGTTCAGGCAAGGTCAACTCAGTCGGATCCTGGTGGCAAACCGGCCTCGGCCGCGGCGCGAGGTGTCCCGCGTTTGCCTAGCTGCTTGTTCCTCCTGCAGGTCTAGAACTGCGTCCGAAAGAAGTACTCAACGCGTCATTCCCCGTGGCGGGGACGTTTGGAGCCATGGTCGCTCTGGTGGTTTTGTGGGAGCCGTGTTCCCGTTCAGTCCCGGGTCGGGGGCCGGCAGTGCGTCCAGGGCAGTCAGCTGACCGGCTCGCACCCAAGCGGAGAGTTGTCGGTCGGTATGAGGCCGGCGCGCACTGGCCGCCCTCTTTCTCCGTCGCATCTGCTCCATCACCGCAGAGAGCACCGCCGCCTCGTATTCTCCGGCTCCGCCCTGGATTTCGAACCGCTCAATCATCGGAGGACTCCACCAACTCGATCAGCGTCCCGGCCAGGTCGCGGGGGTGAACGAAAGCTATCCGGGTTCCCCCTCCCCCCGGCCGGGGTTCGGAATCGACCAGCCTTGCTCCCTGGGCTTTCAGGTGTTCCAAAGCGGTGTTGATGTCGGCCACCGCCAAGGCGAGATGATGCACCCCTTCTCCTTTCTTGGCCAAGAACCGACCCACCGGCGTCTCGGGTCCGAGTGGCCGGAGCAGTTGGATGAATGATCCTCCCAGGGGAATCATTGCCTCTTCCACTCCCTGGGAAGCAACGGTTTCCCGGTACAGGGGAGTTATACCGTACTTCTCCCTGTACTCATCCACGGCGTGATCGAGATCGTGGACGGCGATGCCCACATGGTCGAGGTTCAGCAGTTTGATCAAGTCGCTTCCTGTTAGGCTCGGAGACTCTTAGACACTCGAGAGCGCCTCCTGGTTACGAAACGGGGCCGGGACGTTTACCGAGGACGGGGGATACCCGGCCAACTATCCTTCGCGAATGATGAGTGACAGAAGTCCGGTCGTATGCCCGGTCGCTCAGACCTCCCGTCCGCAGCTAGGTGGGAGGCTTTGCTCCCCTCTGGTCGGAGGAGATAAGGATCACACCGCTCGTACCAGTCGGAGCCTTGCTTTGCCGGTTAGGTTGCAATGACGGGCTCGGGCTTCGATCAGAATTACGCCCTCGATTTGGCCCAGGTGACGGAGCGGGCGGCGATCGCCGCCGCCCATTGGCAGGGAAGAGCTGACAAGGAAGCTGTAGACCGGGCGGCGGTGGACGAGATGCGCCTCCGGCTCAACGCCATCCGACTGGACGGCGTCGTGGTGATCGGGGAGGGCGAAAAGGACCGCGCTCCGATGCTCCACAACGGAGAGCGGGTGGGGAGGGGGAGCGGTGCCCGGGTTGACATAGCCGTCGACCCGGTGGATGGCACGACTCTCACCGCCCAAGGGGGACCGGGGGCCCTGTCGGTGATCGCGGTCGCAGAGCGGGGGACCATGTTCTCACCCGGCAGCCTGGTCTACATGGACAAGCTGGCTGTAGGACCCGAGGCGGCCGGAGTGGTAGACCTAGAGGCGCCGGTCAGCCACAACCTGGAACAGGTGGCCCGCGCCAAGGGCCTCGACCTCGACCAGTTGACGGTGATCGTCTTGGAGCGTTCCCGCAATCAGGAGTACATACGAGAGATCCGCGAGGTCGGGGCCCGGATCCGCCTGATAGGAGACGGGGACGTCTCCGCCGCAATAGCTGCGGCCCGTCCCGAGACGGGTATTGATGTGTTGATGGGAATCGGCGGTTCACCCGAAGCGGTGATCGCTGCGGCCGCCATGAGGTGCATGGGAGGAGAGATCCAGACCCGGCTGTGGGCGGGAACCGACCAACAACGAGAATACGCGGCTGACCACGGTTTGGATCTGCACCGTGTGATGACCACGGTCGAACTGGTGGGCGGAGACGAGGCCTACCTGGCGGCAACCGGGGTGACCTCAGGCGAGTTCCTGCGGGGTGTGGAGTTCGGAAATGATCAAGCCATCACCCACAGCGTCACGATGCAGGCCAGTACCGGGGCGATCCGGTACATCACCACCTACCACAACTTGGCCCGAGAGCGGGGAGACTAGCCGGGAGGACGCCGGCTGGGCCATCGCCGGGTCAGCGGGAGACGTCGGGAGCGATGGGATCGCCGGAGTCGCGTTCGCGCACGGCCTGGGCGAACCCAATCTCCTCTGCCCGCCGCTTGAACCACAGCCCCTCGGGTGAATGCCGGGCTATCCCGTCGAACAGCGTGGCGAGCATCTGGGTGCCTGCCAGGCCCATGTTCTCCAGTGCCTGGTTGATCAGCATCTTGTTCATCATCAACTGATTTCGGGGGACTCCCTTGACACGATCAGCGAGATCCTTCACCTTGGCGTCGAGGCGGTGCTCGGGGACGGCCTCGACCACCAAACCGATCCGCTTCGCTTCCAAGCCGTCTATCAGATCCCCGGTCAGGAGCATCCGCTTGGCCCGTTCCGCGCCTATCCGGTAAACCCACATGGCGGTGGTGGGGCATCCCCAAACCCTGGCCGGCGGGTATCCGATCTTGGCGTCGGGCGCCATCACCACCAGGTCGCAGGCGAGGGCGATGCCCTACCCTCCGGCTACCGCGTATCCTCGAACCTTGGCGATTGTGGGCTTGGAGCATCGCCACAGCAACATGAAGTCGGTGGTGTTGCGATTCATCATCCGATAGTCCACGGTGGCATCCCAGGGCATCTCCTGCGTGTAGGGATCCTCCGGTAGCTCGGCGAATTCCTTGAGGTCGTACCCGGCGCAGAATGCGCGTCCCGCGCCTGTCAGGATCACCACATGTACCTCCGGGTTTTCGTCTGCCGACTCAACCGCCGCCCTGATCTCCCCGGGCATTCGCTCGTCGATGGCGTTAAGCCGCTCCGGTCGGTTGAGAGTGATGGTGGCTATCCGGTGGGAGACCTCGTATCGAATGCTCTGGTATTCCACTGCGTTCGGGAGTCGGGGTTCTTTCTCATCCCTATTTAATCGGCTTTAATCGGCACGGAGAGGTTTCATATCACCTTTATAGCACAGGCCGGAGGCCCCGGAGGGTGAAGCCTTTCCGTCCAGGGAGTCCAAGCCCGCTTTTCTGAGGGCCGCAAGCAGTCCGTCCGCGAAGAAGCCATCCAGACTGGGGTCGGCCCCGAGCGCCTGGTCGCCATGATGATTGATCAGAATGCAGGTGCTCCCGGCTTCGGTGGCGGCGGCCAGGTCGTCATCGGTGTCGCCCACCATCACCACCCGGTGGGGAGGGATTCCACCGGCCGCCGCCTCGAGGTGATTGCCGAACAGCCCGACCTTGCTCCCGCCGGAGGGTCCCCGAAGGCCGTCGATCCGGGTGAAAAAATGGGCGATGCCGAGCTTGTGAACCAGGTCGTTCAAGGGATCGTGGGGGTACAGCGAGAGAATCGACTGGGTGGCGCCGCTCTGGGCCACCGTCTCCAGCGCTCGGCTAGCTTCAGACGCCAGCCCGGCAATATGCATGCTGGCAACGTATGACGTCTCAAAGCGATGGTTGATCCTCTCCCACTCAGACTCTGTGATTTCCCGCCCCAGCACTCGGCAGTAGAACGCCGGCAACGGGCGGGTGAACAGTCTGATGTATTCGGAGAGTCCGAGCGTAGGGGCATCTACTTCCCGCAGGGCGGCATTGACGGCGAGATGCACCTGGGGAAGATCGTCCCACAACGTTCCATTCCAGTCCCACACCACATGATCGGCCATTCCCTCACCGAGGATATTGCCGATTGACGGCTAGAACTCAAATCGTCCTGATGTAAGCAACGAGCGAGGCGCCGGTGAGCTCCCTGTTGTTGCACCCGCCCCCTTCCTGGCACAGAACCAACCAGGTGACCGACAGTAACTACTTCGTTTCGAGTCCGACCTGGTCCCCCGACAGTACCAGGATTGCCTTTACGAGTCGGGGAAGGGGCTTCGACTCGGAGATCTATGTGGTGGGCGATGAGGGTCGGTACGTCAGACAGGTCACCGACGACTTGAGTTCGGTGGCGGCTATGACATGGTCAATGGATGGCAGTGAGATCCTTTTTGCCAATGCAAGAGGTCGGTAGTTAGAGAACCCGGGTGAGGCGATTAGAAGGGGGCCGCTCCCAAACCCGCCACGCTCAACTTGATGAACGGACCGCGTTCCGAGCCGGTCGCGGGGCTGATCTGGGCCAGCGAGCGCACGCCTTGGGATGTCTCGACCAGAGCGGTCAGGCTCTTGCGGTCCAGGCAGGATCCCTTTGAAACGGTGAGTTCGCCGTCCCAGGTCCTCCGCTCAGGGTCGTTGATTTGGAGGGCAGAGGCGCCGATGTCGAGCAGGAAGCCGTTAGGGTCCATCACCCGCAGGATTCCTTGGTAGAAGTCGCTCACGAGATAGTGAGACTAGCCGTCGCCCGCATCGCTCCGGTCTGCCAGGTCCTGGTAATAGATGCGGCGCAGTCCCTCGAGTTCTCCGGAGACGGCGCCCAGCCGGTCGTCCAACTCGCGGATCTTGGAACGCAGTCGCTCGTTCTCCGCTTCCAGTTGGGCTGCCCGCCCGGCGGTGGCGGCCAGTACCTCTCGTTGGCGCCTTCGCCTTTGGTGCTCTTTGTGCAGTGCGGAGAGTTCGGCCTGTAGCTCTATCACCATCTTCACCCCTTCCAGATTGAGTCCGGCCGAGGTGAGTTCGCCGATGAGGAGAAGCCGTTCGATGTCCTGCTGTGAATAGCGGCGGGTGCCGCCCTGGGTCCGGTAGGGCGCCACCAGGCCTCGTCGTTCGTAGATGCGCAGGGTCTGGGGATGCATGCCCGAAAGCCTGGCGGCCACCGAGATCACGAACACCGCTTCCTGGCCGCTGGTCATGCTTGCACCTCGAAATGGGAGCGTATATCCTTGCGGTCCAGTTCGGCGAGGCTTTGCAGGAGTCGTCGCTGCTGTTTGGAGAGACGCCTAGGGATCTCTACCCGGGCCTCCACCAGCAGGTCTCCCGCCTTGCCCTTCCAGGCGGGCGCCCCTCTGCCTCGCAGCCGGAAGGTCTTTCCGTTGGGCGTCCCGGCGGGAATGCGCAACTTGACGGGTCCGTTCAAGGTGGGGACCTCAAGGGTGGCGCCCAGGGTGGCTTCGGCGTAGGTGAGGGGAAGCACCAGGTTGAGGTTTTTGCCATTCCGTTCAAACAGGGGGTGTCGCTCCACTTCGACGCTCACCACCAGGTCCCCCGCTGGCCCGCCCGATCGGCCCGGAGCGCCTTTCCCCCGAATCCTTATGCGGCCTCCGTCCTTCACTCCGGGCGGGACCTTGACCCGCACATGGCGGGTCAGGCGGCGCGCCCCGGTCCCCCTGCAGGCCGGACAGAGATCTTTGATCGTTCTCCCCGATCCCTGGCACTGGGGGCACGGTCGGCTGAAGGAGAAGAAACCCTGGTTCTGGACGGTGGTGCCCTGGCCTGAACAGGTCAGGCAGATCTCGGGGTGGGTCCCGGCCCGTGCCCCGGTTCCCCGACATTCCCGACAGGAGGAGGGGCCTTTCACCGCTATCGACTTGGTGACGCCTTCGAGGGACTCTTCGAAGGTGAGCCGGAGTTCGGCGGTGAGGTCGGCGCCCTTTCGCTCGCCTGTCTGTCTTCCGGTCCTTCCGAACAGGTCCCCGAATCCACCCATGCCCCCCAACAGGTCTTCGAGGTTGACCTGTCCGCCGAAGGGGCCGCCGCCGCTTCCCGCACCCGGGAAGTGTCGGTACCCACCCGAGTCCACCAGCCGCCGGACGTCGTCGTACTCCTTGCGACGCTCGGGATCGGAGAGGACCGAATAAGCCTCCGAGATCTCCTTGAACTTCTCCGCCTTGGTCTGGTCGCCGGGATTGGCGTCTGGATGGCAGAGACGAGCCAGTTTCCGATAGGCGCGCTTGATCTCGTCGGGAGGGCTGGACTTTCCAACCCCCAGGGTCTGATAGAAGTCCTTGTCTACCCAGTCACGGTTCATCTATTCGGTTTCGTTCTCTCTGGTTACCTCCACCAGGGCGGCTCGCAGGAGCCGTCCCTCCAATCGATACCCGCGGCGCACCTCATTCGAGACTATCATTTCCCCCTCCCCCGGTGGTGGCGCATTGATCGGCTGGTGGAGGTCGGGGGAAAAGACCTCTCCGGCGGCCGGAATGATCTCAAGGCCCTGGCTCTGCAGTGTTCCCAGCAACAGTTCATAGGTTGCCCTCATCCCCGATAGGACGCTCTGGTCCTTCTCCGAGCGGGCTTTCAGGACCAGGGCGGCGTCGAAGCTGTCCAGAACCGCCAGCAGGGAGGAGACCGTCCGAGCAGCAGCCTGAGAGGCCACGGTGGACTGCTCTCTGCGCATGCGCTTTCGGTAATTGTCCAGGTCGGCCAGCGCCCGCAGATGGGACTGGTGGGACTGGTCTGCTCTCTCCTCCGCCTTCCGGAGAGCCTCAAGGACGATCCCGAGCGCCTGGGCAGGGTCTGTGGGGAGCTCTTCCAGCCCGGCCGGAAGGGATGCATCCATATCCAGGGTCGCTTCCACGGTAGGCTCCTCCGCTGTTTCCACCGTCGGACGGCCGGTCGAGTCGTCCACGTCCCGGTGCGGGTCGGCCATCACTCCTCCTCGTCCTCAACGATCTCGGCCTCCACCACGTCATCGTCGTCGACGTCTGCGGCCTGATCCTGTTCAGCCTGGGCCGCGGCCTGCTGGTACAGACGGGTTGCCATCTGCTGGCTGGCTGCGATCACCGCTTCCATCTTCTCCCGCACGGCCGCGGAGTCGGCGTTCTGGTTCTCCAGTACCGCCCGCAGGTCGGAGAGTGCGGATTCCAAGGCGCCCTTCTCCTCTTCGGTGAGTTGCTCGCTCTGCTCCTCCATTAGCTTTTCGGTCTGGTGCACCAGTTGGTCGGCCTGGTTGCGAGTCTCCACAGTCTCTCGCTTCTTCCGGTCCTCTTCCTCGTACTGCTCGGCGTCCTGCACCATCCGGTCGATCTCGTCCCGGTCCAGGGCCGTCCCGCCGGTGATGGTCATGGCCTGCTGCTTGCCGGTGGCCAGGTCCTTGGCGGACACGTTGACTATCCCGTTGGCGTCGATGTCGAAGGTGACCTCGATCTGGGGTATTCCCATGGGGGCCGGGGGGATGCCGGTTAGAAGGAACTTTCCGAGGCTCTTGTTGTCCATGGCCATGGCCCGCTCGCCCTGTAGGACATGTATCTCCACCGACGGCTGGTTGCTCTCCGCGGTGGTGAAAATCTCCGAGCGGCGTGTGGGAATGGTGGTGTTGCGTTCGATCATCTTGGTCATCACCGATCCCTTGGTCTCCACCCCCAGGGTCAGCGGTGTGACATCCAGCAACAGGACGTCTTTCACGTCGCCCTTGAGCACCCCGGCCTGGATCGCCGCTCCGGCGGCCACCACCTCGTCGGGATTCACTCCCCGGTGAGGCTGGCGGCCTGACAGCTCTTGCACCAGTTCCTGGACGGCGGGCATACGGGTGGAACCGCCCACCAGCACCACATGATGGATGTCTCCGGTCTTTACCCCTGCATCCCTCACGGCAGAGAGGAACGGCCCCTCCAGGCGCTTGAGGAGTGACTCCGAGAGCTTCTGGAACTCCGAGCGCGTCAGTTTGTACTGGAGGTGAAGCGGTCCTGCCGAGGTAGCGGTCACGAAGGGAAGGTTGATCTCGGTCTCGGCAACAGTGGAGAGCTCGATCTTGGCCTTCTCGGCGGCTTCCCTGAGTCGCTGGGCGGCCATACGGTCGGCGGAAAGATCGACGCCGTGCTCGTCCCGGAAGCGGCGGACCAGCCAGTCGACCACGGCCTGATCCCAGTCGTCACCACCCAGGCCGGTGTCCCCGCTGGTGGACTTCACCTCGAACACTCCGTCGCCGATCTCCAGAATGGAGACGTCGAAGGTCCCGCCGCCAAGGTCGAAAACCAGGATGGTCTGGTCGTTCTCCTTGTCCAGGCCGTAGGCGAGGGAGGCGGCGGTGGGCTCGTTGATGATACGCAGGACGTTCATCCCCGCGATCACGCCCGCTTCCTTGGTGGCCTGCCGCTGGGCGTCGTTGAAATAGGCGGGGACGGTGATCACCGCATCCGTTACCTGCCCCCCCAGATAAGCTTCTGCGTCCCGCTTTAGCTTGAGCAGCACCCGTGCGGAGATCTCCTGTGCACGGTAGGTCTTCTGGTCGGCCTCGATTGACCAACTGGTGCCCATCTGCCTCTTCACCGAGCGCACCGTCAGGTCCGGGTTGGTGATGGCCTGTCGCTTGGCAACCTCCCCCACCAGGATCTCTCCGTCCTTGAACGCAACCACCGACGGGGTGGTGCGCGAGCCCTCGGCGTTGGCGATGATAACCGGATCGGCCCCGTCCAGGGCGGCGATCACGCTGTTCGTGGTTCCGAGGTCTATTCCGACTGCGGATGCCATGTCTATTGTCCTCCGTCTCTCGATTTGAGGTGCGAGTCCCAGGCCGAGGCCCGGAACTGCTTTGGTTGTCTACTTATTACAACCTAACAAGAGGGGTATCATATTTCCACAATACGACATTATCAAATCGACCTGTGGGAGGGCCTGATTGGCGTCAGTCGGCGGCTTTCAGCTCCAATGAGCAGGAGTTGATGCAATAGCGCATGCCGTCGGGTCCCGGGCCATCGGGGAATACATGCCCCAGGTGACCTCCGCATGCCTTGCAGAGCACCTCGGTGCGGACCATGCCGTAGGAGTGGTCGACGCGGGTCTCGATCCGGTCGGAATCCATGGCCTGGTAGAAGGAGGGCCAGCCGGTGCCGGAGTCGAACTTGGTGTCGGAGTCGAACAACTCCATTCCGCATCCGGCGCAGGAGTAGGTCCCCGAGTCCTTGGTGTTCCAGTGGGTCCCGGTGAACGGGCGCTCGGTGGCGCCTTCCCGCAGCACCCGGTATCGCATGGGGTCCAGGCGTTCCCGCCACTCGGCTTCGGATTGAGGGAGGGTGGTTTCTTCGCTCATATCCGGGACTCTACAGGGGCTGAAAGGCAAGGTGGCCCCGTTTCAGATCGTCCTCTCCCGGGTTTCCGACAGTGCCTAGAGGGGAGAGTGACCCAGGATCCGAATCAGGTGGTCGAGCAGGGCACCCTGGCTGGAGGCGACCTTGACCCTGGCTTCGGGAACGGAAAACCACTGCGCCCGGTCTATTTCGGGGAACTCTCGGATTCTTCCCGAGCGGGGTGGCCACTCCATGGAGAACGTCCCCGGCAGGAGGCCCTCCGGGTCGAAGTCGGCTTCCACCGCCCAGATGTTCATGATCTGGTTGGCAGCTTTGACCTCGGGCAGTGGCAGCCACGGATTCGCTGGCGCTTCCCAACCCGTCTCCTCCTCGAATTCGCGGGTGGCGGTGTCCAGGGGGGTTTCGCCCTGGTGACCCCTGCCCTTGAATACCGTCCATGCTCCCTGGTCGCGCCCAGCCCAGAACGGGCCGCCGTAGTGGCCGAGTAGTACTTCTACGGCGCCGGAGGGGTTCCTCCGGTAGATCAAAAGTCCAGCGCTGGTTCGAGGAGCCAAGGCGATCCTCCCTCTTCTGGTCCGCTTTAGGTCGACAACGCCGCCAGGATCTCGGGAAAGGCGGTCTCGGCAAGAGAGTGCATCTCTTCGTCGCTGCGGTCCTGGATGGGATGGGGCGTAAACACTCCCCGGGGATGCAGACCCAGGGCTTGTCCCTGGGCATCGGCTGCCTGAGCGAAGCGGTCTGACGCCACGAAGACTCCCGGGACGCCGCGGTCTTCCAGATCAACGAGGTCGTGCACACTGCACGACGCGCACGAGCCTCAGTCGGCCAAGGCTTCGACCACCGCAGTGCACTCGGCTGCGATCTGCTGGCGCAGATCCAGGGGGGCCGGCTTGGAAAAGGTGGGTTTGCGATAATGCTTCACCGACACACCCCTCCGGGAGAACAATTCCTCCAACCTCTTGATGAACACGTCGCCTCTCGGCTTGGATATGTCCAGCAAGGCCACTGTCCCCTCTCTCAGGTCCGGTAGGCGGGGACTGAGTTGTCGCTCCTGGACGGTTCGTTCGTTGGTCGGGTCTAACAATGCGGTCATATGATCCCCCTTAGCTGTTGATGGCGACGGTGGTCATCTGCGAACTGGCTGCGCCGCCGATCCAACCAGAGATTATCGCCGAGAACATCCCGGCGTCTCCCCCGGCATGGACGAACCACAGGCCTTCTGGGACGAACTTTGGGATGGATTTGCTTCCGGCGGTCACCCGGGGTGGCATGCCCTCCGCTACTCCGTCGGAACCTGCCGCTACCTCGGCCCCCGGGAGGGTGAGTAGTGATTGAATCTCCTGGCGCAGGCGGGTCTTGGACCATCCAGCCTCTCGGAAGACCCGGGCGTGTTCGGGGGAGACCACCACTATCGCATCGGCCATTCCGACCAGTTTGGGATGGCCGACCATGCGCAGCTGCAGTGCGAAAGTCCTGGCCAGGGACCCAGGCGTGCGGGACTTCTGGTCGATGATCTCGATCGGTCCGTGACCGGCGAACAGGGTCACCGTGGAATCATCGGGAGAGAATCCCCGCTCTACGGACAGGGACTCCCAGGGAGACCCTTCTTCGTCTTCGGGAAAGCAGAAGGAGAGCTTTCCCGGGCTTCCCAACGCGGCGCGGTCCACCCCGCCCGGTCGGGACCCGCCCACATTCCGGACCACCAGATTGAAGGCTCGTCCGATGGTCAGGTTGGCCCGGTTTCCCTGACCGAGCGCGTTGATGCCGGAATTCATACCGATCCGGCGGCGGATCGGGCCGTTCACCACCATCACCGGACCTGTGAAGTAGGTGGTGGCCGAGATGCCGTGGATGTTGAATCGGCTGGTGGCCGCCGCTTTCACCGCGGCCAGCACCACCGGCAGGTATTCGGGTAGACAGCCGGCCATCACCGCGTTGATGGCCACTTTCTCAACGGTGCACTCGGCCAGGTCGGGAGGGAGTACGCACACCACCTCGCCCGGGGCCCGGGACGTGCCCCCCAGCATTCTCGCCACTCGTTCCTCGGTTGGGGGCGTCACGGGGAGGCCGTCCGTCCACCCTCGGGCGAAGGCCGCTTCCACGGGATCTTCGGAGCTTCCCAACTCCACCCGTCGCGATGAGATCCTGTGAGGGGAGTGGCGTTGCATCAGACGCTCGTATACCTCGGGCAGCATGGTGTCGGAGCCGCAGCCCGGCCGCTGGTCCGGGAGGCCCGCTCCCAGACCCGGAGTCCGTGTCACCCGCTCCCAGCCGCTCCTCAGCCAACCCGGCTCTTCGTCCACGACTTCCCCGTTTTCTATCCGGTAGATGGTGGGGGTGGTCTCGGTCTGAAGCCTCCAGGAGATGTCCAGTTCCCGGTCGTGAAGAACTTCGAAACCGGGCGGGAAGTCGGCCCGGTCCTGAGAGACCACCGCCAGAGGCCTGTCACCCACGGTGAGTTCCGCCAGGACCGGCACCACTGTGTGGCAGGTCTCGCAATCGTCCTTCACCACCGCCAGAAGCCCGTCTGTGACGGGAAGGGATGTGGTGGACTGATCACTCATCAAGATGACTCTACAAGTGCCGCCGTTGTAACGGGGGGCGAGGGTGTTAGCCGATCGCTCCCTCGACTCGGAGCAGGCGCCGCTTTCGCTCAGCGCCTCCTAGTCCGTAGTGGCCGATCCGGCCATCGGAGAGCACCACCCGATGACAGGGGATCACCAGGGGAACCGGATTCCGGGCCATGGTTTGTCCCACCGCCCTGGCGGCTTTGGGACGTCCGGCCCGGCTGGCTAGCCATCCGTAGGAGCGGGTCTCCCCGCGGGGGATAGACGCGGTCTGCTCCAGCACCTGACGCTGGAAGGGGGTCACGGAGCGAAAGTCCACAGGCAAAGCCCCGGGAGTGCCCTCCGCCAAGGCCTGGATAATCAGATCCTCCCAGCCTCGGGGAGGCCGAGCCTCCAGGAGCCGCCTTCGGAAACGGTCCGAGAAACGTACCTCGAACCCGTCGGTGAACAGGTCTACCGCCGACACCCCCAACGGGTTGAAGGCAACCACCACCGATCCCAAAGGGGACTCGAACACCGAGAAGCCGTCGGAGAGTCCGGTCCCCAACACCACTCCGTCCAACACTCCGGTCGGTGCTGGTACCGAGAGTCTCTCCAACTCCTTTTCCAGGGTCATTTTCGTTCCTCCTCGTTGGTCTCTCTTACGATGACGGACCGTAGCCGGGCCAGTCCCCGGCTGACATCACTTCGGACGGTGGTGGCCGGTCTGCCGGTGACCTCCGATATCTCCTGGTAGGAGAGTCCTGCCACGTGGCGCAGGATCACCGCCCGCCTCTGGGCTGCCGGCAGCAGCGTCCACCGCCTGTTCCAAGCTTCTGAGTCCGGAGGTTCCTCCGGAAGATATCCGGCTTCCTCCAACCGCGTCGGCGTCGGCCGCCTGGATTCTGCGCGAACGTCGTTACGCGCCACGTTGAGGGCGATCGTCCAGATCCAGCCTCGCAGCCGGATGGCTCGAATGCGTTCGGCAGGATAGGTGCGCATCGCGCGGTATGCCCGGATGAAAGCCTCCTGGGTCAGGTCTTCGGCGCGATGGTGATCCCCGGTCAGCTGTCGCAGCCCACTGAAGATGCCGTGTTGAAGGCTGGAGACCAAGTCGGGGAAAGCCTCGTCCAGATCGGACGCCAGGGAATCGGCCAAATCGTCCATCTATTTAAAAGAACACCTGCCGGGCCGTTCCCGTTGCACTCTTTGGGGGACGACTCCTGGGGGGTGGGAAACCGACCGGTCTGGAAGAGTTACAAGGCAACCTCCCAGATAAGCTACCGTGTTTCGTGATGGTGAACGTGACCACGGTCGAGCTAGCGGGAGAGAACATACCCATCTCCAGCCCATCACGGGTTGTCTTTTCCAAGCAAGGTTGGACCAAGATGGACGTGGTGGAGCACTTCGTTTCCTGCGCGGAGGGAGCGCTACGGGGGGTGGACAACCGCCCGACCATGCTCAAGCGCTACATGAAAGGAGTGGAGCAGCCGCCCATCTACCAGAAGCGGGCTCAAAAGAGAACCCCCTTCAAGACCGTTGACATCCGGTTCCCCTCACAGCGGCCGGGGGTGATGAACGTGCCGACCACCGCGGCCGACATCATCCGGCTGGCGCAGTTGGGGTGTCTGGACCTTCATCCCTGGCCGGTCCGGGCCGACGATATCGACCACCCCGACGAGTTGCGATTCGACTTTGATCCCACTCCCGGCTTCGGGTTTGCCCAGGTTAAGGAGGCGGCTTTGGCGGCGGGTTCCCTGCTGGAGGAAGTGGGCCTGCGGGGATGGCCCAAGACCTCTGGGAGCCGGGGCATCCATGTGTATGTGCGGATTGAACGCCAATATGACTTCCACCACACCCGTCGGGCGGTCCTGGCCTTCGCCAGGGAGTTGGAGAGGCGTCTCCCTGGTCTGGTCACCACCAAGTGGTGGAAGGAGGAGCGCAGGGGAATATTCGTCGACTACAACCAGAACGCGCGGGACAAGACCGTCTCGTCCGCCTATGGGGTGCGTCCCACGGGTTATGTCTCCGCTCCTCTGACTTGGGCCGAGTTGCCCGACGCCGAGATCGAAGACTTCCCCATGGACCGGTTCGCCGACCGCTACAGGACGGTTGGTGACTTGACCGAGGGGATAGATCAAGCGGCGGGGGAGATCCATACCCTCTTGGAGTGGATGGTCCGTGACGAGGAGGAGTACGGTTTGGGAGACGCGCCGTGGCCTCCCCACTATCCCAAACAGCCCGGAGAGCCTCCCCGGGTCCAGCCCTCCCGCCAGCGCCGGGCCGACCACGAATACTGAGCCAAACCCGACCGGACCGCAACGGCTCAGAAACTAGCGGTTGGGGAAGTCCCGGTGGCTGCGGCTGGCGGTGGGTCCCCTCTGGCCCTGGTACTTGGAGCCGATCACCCCGCTCCCGTAGGGGTGGTCGGCCGGGGTGGTCATCTGGTAGAAGCTGATCTGTCCGATGCGCATTCTGGGATAGATGGCAATGGGAAGCTGGGCGACGTTCGAAAGCTCCAGGGTAAGGTGTCCGTCGAAGCCGGGGTCCACAAACCCCGCCGTCGAGTGGATCAACAGACCCAGCCGCCCCAGGCTGGACTTCCCCTCCAGCCTGGCTACGACGTCGTGTCCCAGCCGTACCCGTTCAAGGGTTGCGCCCAGGGCGAACTCCCCGGGATGGAGGATGAAGTGGTGATCCGGATCGACCTCGTGGATCGAGGTGAGGTCCTCCTGCGACTGGCGGGGATCTATGTGCGGATAGAGATGGTTGGCGAAGACACGAAAAGTCGGCGCCACCCTGAGGTCCACGCTGGAAGGTTGCACGTGGGATTCCTCGTAGGGGTCGATCTCGATCCGTCCTTCCGCCAATGCTTCCTTTATGGATCGGTCAGAGAAGATCACGGTACTCCTCACTGTGGGAACGATCACCGGTCAACTGTGGAGTGGATGGCGGCGGAAAGCCCGCCGCCATCCACTCACAGAGTGACAACCTTACCCGCTTCCATCGGGGTTGGCGGTGGGCACTCGGACGATCTCCACGCGGCCCTCGGTGTCGTAGAGGACGCCTGCCAGGGACTTCACCGAGGCCAGAGTAACCGCATCCAGTTCCTCCAGGGAGTTCTGTGATGAGGGGAGGTTGGCGTCATCGAGGTACAGTCGGTTGATGAGAGCGCTGAGCAGTGCGCCGCTGCTGGGTACGCTGTAGTCGGCCCGGACAACGGTCCTGGCCTGCTCCAGTTCCTCTGCGGTGGGTCCGTTGGCCACCAGGTCGGCCAGGATCCAAAGGACCCGGTCGTATGCAGCTGCGTAACCGTCGGCATTGACCGTGAAAAAGAGGTCCGAATAGATCGTGGGTCTGGGAGTCAGGGCTGTATAGATCGAGACCCCCGCAACATAGGACGCGCCCAACTCCTGGCGGACCAGCCGGGTTAGGCGATCATCCAGAATCGATTGCAGTACGCGGGCGTTGACCCGCACGGACCGGTAATCAGAGAATCCGACGTCATGGTACATCTCCAGCACGGCGGTCATGTCTGCGGTAACCGGGATCTCCCGGCGCACCAACTCGGTGGGTGCAGGTCGGTGGCGGTCTACGAAGGTGTCTGCCTCGCCGGCGGGGAGGGTCCCGATGTAATGGCGAGCCAGTCGCTCCACCTCTTCGGCGCTGGTGTCTCCCACGACCGCCAGCATCATGTCGTCCACATCACTCAGGCGTTCCTGGTAGTAGCTGAGGAACGTATCGGGACTCAGGGTGGCCAGTTGTTCCTGGGTGGCCACCGGGTGGTGCCACTCGGCGCCGAAGCGGGCATGTTCGTAAGCCACCCACGCCTGCCAGGCGGGATTCACTTCCGCAAATGACGTGCGGATGGCGGTGCTGTTGAAGGCCTGGCCGAAGGCGAGATCGTCCACGCGGGGGGCTGTGACAGCCAGGTGCAGGAGTTGAAACAGCGTCTCCAGGTCTTCGGGGTTTGCGCCGCCGTCAAAGCCTTCGGTTCTTTCATTGATAACCGCGCCCAGGCTGGCGGTGCTCTCCCCGAGGAACCGGTCCATCTGCAGTTTGCTCAGATCACCGAAACCACTTCCGAACACCGCTTCCACCGCCCGAAAAGCCAGAGCCCGTGCGCCCGGATAGAGCGTCGACCATCCTCCCAGGGACCGAGCCCGGATGTTGACCGTCGCCTCTTCGATGTCGGAGTAAACGAAAACCACCCGCGCTCCGTTGGCGAACTCCCACTCGGTGGCGTCCAGCACTGCCAGTGTCCGGGTGGCAACCGGGCTCACCGGCTCGGGGACCTCCATCAGCCTATCGATTTCGGGCTCGATCGGCGGCGGCTGGCTGCGGGGGCTGGCAGCGTCCACGGCGGCTTCGAGTGCGGCCGGCGTGGGCACGCTGGCCGCGTCGGGACCGACTGCCAAGACAATCAGGCCCGCCCGGTTCATCAGCCAGCGGAAGTGATCGGTCAACTCCTCGGCGGTGACGCCTTCCAAGAGAGCCGACAGCCGGTCATGGCGTTCCTGCGCCGCACTTATGTCCGCTGCGGACAGGAAGTGGGAGACGTAACGTTGCGCAAACTCGACGTCTCTGGTCGAAGGGGCATTATCCAGTTGGTACTCCAGCGAGGTGGCGAACGCCTCGGTGGCGCGGGCCACGTCGTCGTCGTTGAAGCCGTAACGCTGGACCGTCTGCAACACCGAGACGTAGTCTCTGGAAGCTGCGTCGAGGTTCTCGCCCTGCCAGTTGGTGCCGTAGTAGCGGAGGCCCTGGTTGTGGTTGAAGGCACCGAAGTGAGGCAAATCCACCTGGGTCAGTTCACCGCGATGGAAGGCGTCCTCGAGTCGGTTCTGGACCATAGTGGCGACCAGACTCTCCAACATGAGGAGACGGTCCCCGCCCACGGTTGTGTAGTCGAAGGTCGGGATCCGGAAGTCGAGCGAGATAAAGGAGAGACCGTATTCATCGTCAGTCACCACGTCGTAGGTTGATGCCCGGTCGGGGGTGATCTCGTCAAGGGAGAAGTCCGGCGCGGTACCGGCCTCTATCGATCCGAAGTGCTGCTCGACCAGAGCGAACAGTTCGTCGGC
>JAAXHN010000001.1:37372-38870 GCA_012270885.1 Acidimicrobiia bacterium
GCAGCCACCGTCCCGATCGGGTAGTAGCCCTCATAGGGTGTCCCTTGGGTGTACACCCGGTCGAACTCGGCTGAGATACTGCCGCTGGCAGTGGCGGTCCGGAAGCGCAACTCATCGATGACCACGCCACGCTCCGATTCCACCGCCTCCGGTTCGAAGAGAGCGGCGTGGCCCATCTGCGAAAGCACATGCATCGCCGTGTCGACGTTCTCAGCAGGATCCGTGGTGACCGTGAGATCGTAAACGGTCTGGTCGTACCAGACGCCGGCGTTGAGGTCCGGGCCGAATTCCGCTCCAAGCGTACGTAGGACGGCCTTGAACTCCTCGTCCGTGTAGGCCTCGGTTCCCCGGAAGAGCATGTGCTCCACGTAGTGGGCCATTCCCAACCCCCGCTCGGGCTCGTTGACGGATCCGGCGTTGACCACCAGTCTCAGCGTCACGCTGTTGCCGGGTTTGTCGTTCTCCCGCACGTAGTAGGTGTAACCGTTGTCGAGAGTGCCGACCCGAACCGCCGGGTCGGTCGGCAGCGGAGTCAAGTCCAACGCAGGCTGGTAACCGGGCAGGGCCACAAGACGTGCGGCTCGGGCCACGAAACTTGCCATCTGGCCCCGGGTTACCTCTCGGGAGGGACAGAACAGATACGGGTCGGCGGAGCAGCCAATGGTCACTCGGGCAGCGGCGAGATAATTGATGTCGGATGCGTTCCCGACACTGTCCAGGTCGCCGAATCCGACATAGCCGGCCTCCGGGGTGTTGAAGGCGCGAACCAGGATTGTGGCAATCTCGGCCCGGGTGATGGCACCCTCGGGACAGAACCTGAGCGGGTCCTCCGAGCACGCCTTCATGATGCCCAGGTCAACCAACCGCTCAATGTGGGGGGCGGCCCAGGCTATTCCATCGTCCAAGTCGGCGAACCGTGTGGTCGCCGCTTCTTGATCTGGGTTGAAACCGAAACCGTAGGCGGCCCTGGAGAGCCACACCGCCGCCACCCAGCGTTGTACGGGCTCGTCGGGGCAGAAGCTTCCATCTTCGCAATCCGTGTCGAGTAGGAGCCCGATGGCCTGCAGGGCTTCGATCGCCGGAGCGTGGGTCGTCTGAGGGGAGACATCGTCATAGGCGCCGGTTTGGGCAGCGACAACGGGGTTGGCCAGGAGTGTTGCAAGAAGGGTCAGGGCCACGAAGAGTGTAAGCAGCCGGGAAGATCGAACCACCACAGAAATCCTCCAAGGAAAGGGGTCAGGAATGGGCTACATAGGGTACCTACGCCAAACCGGTTATCGGAGCATCAGGAGCGGTGGAACCGCTGGAAGATGCCGGTAAGAAACCCGAACGCAGGTCTCGCAAAACCGATCCGACAAGAGAGCGGGTGAGGGGAATCGAACCCCCACTCCGAGCTTGGGAAGCTCGTGTTCTGCCATTGAACTACACCCGCTGGCTGAGAGTTCTTTAGTCTAGAAAGGTGCCTTCGCCTAACAGGAGGAGAGCCTCAGGAATCAGT
>JAAXHN010000001.1:38897-39916 GCA_012270885.1 Acidimicrobiia bacterium
GGGCAACACCGGGACAGGGTCGAATCGGGTCATGGTCTGCCAGCCATTGACCAGCACGAAGTCAGGGACGTGCGCCATTCTCTCCATGAAGGACTCCGCATGAGCAGGGTCGGTGGAGAGATAGGCGGCGCCGATGAACGTGAACAGCGCTTCCCGAAGGGGGCCTCCATGGACCATCAGATGATTGAAAGGGTCGATGTAGTTCTTGGTCCACCCCGGGGCGTTGCTGGGTGAGTCAAGGCTGGCTATCGCTCCCACCAGGTCGGGGTGCCGGGCGGCGGCGCTGATCACCACCTGTCCTCCCATGCTCTGGCCGATCAGGACGGGTTTGTCCAATCCAAGGTGGCGAATCAACTCGGCGACATGGTCGGCATGTTCGTACATGCTGACGTACCGATCAGACTGGTCGCTCTCGCCCGTGTTACCAATGAGATCGACGGCGATGCAGCGGTGTCTGGGCGAGAAGTATTCCTCTTGGAGTCCGAATCCTCCCCGGCTGCCGTACACGCCGTGTACGAAAATTATCGCCGGATCACCCGAACCCGTCTCGTGGTAGGCCATCCGTTCGCCGCCTGCGGTGGTGAACCATCTTGTTTCCATTTGGCGCATCAGTTTACCTCCAGCGGGTCCACAGGGTGGCTTGAAGAGCGATAAGAGCCATCAGGTCCCCACGGCCACCCTTCGGCCTTCGTGGCTCGAGGTCATGACTGCATCGATGATCCGGTGAAGTTCTACTCCGTCATCGAAGTCGGGTCGGAAGCGTCGTCCTTCCCGGATGGAATCGGCGAAGTCTTCCAGTGCTCTTGCCACGTTGTAGCCGGAGTCGCGCTCGGTCAGCGTCGTCTCCGAGAAATACTCGGCAGGGATTTCCACCTGCTCGAGATTGTCCGTCTCTCTCCGGCCCACCGAGACTTTCAGGGGCCCCACTGACAACCTGACCGGGCTGAACTGGTAGTAGGAGGGCGCCCCCAGGAGGATCTGTCCCTCCTCTCCGAGGATTCGCAGAGAGTATCCTAGGG
>JAAXHN010000234.1 GCA_012270885.1 Acidimicrobiia bacterium
CTCCAGGCTTCACCACGCCCCCGTACGGCTCACCAGACTAACCCGCTTCGCTACCGGAAGCCAGAGAGCCCGATAAGGCCTGCGCAGTATAGGCGAGTTCAACTTCGTCCCGTGCCCACCGAGTCCCACCCTCGGCCCTACATGACTGTGACTGACTGGCCATGGGTAGAAGGGATGGGTGCACGCTCAGCAAACACACTCACGCGGGGAAAACCTCAATACCGTAGGCAGCGAAGACCGGATCCGAGGTCATTATCGGAACCTTGAGGTCCAGCGCCTGAGCAACCAGCAACCGATCGAACGGATCCCGATGATGGAGTGGCAATTCTCCGACACGGAGTGCCTGAGCATGCTCGATCGGCAGCGGTGTAAGACGACTCGTCCGTATACGATCCGGGATGTAACGAGCCGGGAGATCCGGGAGGGGTAGCTTCCCGAGGGCATACTTGATCGCGATCTCCCAGGAGCTGACCGCCGAGAGGAGAACCCTATTCGAACCGTCTTGGACGGCACCACGCGCAGTCTCTGACATGCGGGCCGGTGACACATGAATCCACAGGAATACCTGCGTGTCAAGGAGGATTCTCACCCTTCGAAATACCCGAGGAGGTCGTCGGGCAGAGGGTCATTGAAATCCGAAGGCACCTCGAAGAGGCCGATATCACGACCCAACACCCGGTCGGGTGGGGTTTCGATCCCGACCAGCCTGGCCACCGGCTTCCCGCTACGGGTTATCACGATTTCTTCACCCGAGTTGACACGCCTTATCAACCTGGACAGATTGGTCTTCGCCTCATGTACTCCGACGGCCGCCATACTCCCTCCCCTTCTCGATCCGACAACCTAGCTAACTACTCTAGTCGAGTTTAGGATGTAGCTCCCGTCGCCCCAACCAGGAACACCAAGGAGTGCCTACCGGTCGAGGAAAGAGGCCAATACCTCCAGCAGGACATCCACGTCGTGGTCGTCGACATCGAGGTGGGTCACGATCCGGCAGGAACGCTGGTCCCGCCCGGACATCGCCACGCCCACCTCCGCGGCCAGCTCGAGGAGCCGGGGACCACTCGGACCCGCCGCCGCGATGTGGAACACCACGATGTTGGTCTCGACGGGGAGGACCTCCTCGACCAGCGACATCCCGGCCAGCGCCTCCCCGATCCGGGTAGCCCGGGCGTGGTCCTCGGCCAGCCGTTCCACATGATGGTCCAGCGCGTACAGACCCATCGCAGCCAGTACCCCCGACTGCCGCATGGCCCCTCCCCACTGCTGCTTCCAGCGCCAGGCCCGGTCTATGAACTCCTCGCTGCCCGCCAGCACCGCCCCTACCGGGGCCCCGAGACCCTTGGTCAGATCGATCCACACGCTGTCCATATCGCGAGCGAACCGCGCCGCCGGGACGCCGGCGGCCACCACCGCGTTCAGCAGGCGAGCCCCGTCCATATGGGTGGCCAACCCCGCCTGATGGGCCACCTCGGCCACCTCGTCTATGAGTTCCACCGGCCAGATCGAACCTCCGGCCAGGTTGGCGGTCTGCTCGATCGAGACCAGCCGTGAGCGCGGCATGTAACGGGTCACGGGCCGGATAGCGTCGGTGACCTGTTCCCCCGAGAAACGGCCCCGGTCCCCGTCCAGCGCGTACACCATGGCGCCCGAGAGCATGGCCGGACCTCCGGACTCGAAACCGATCAGGTGGCTCGACCGGTCGCAGATCACCTCGTCACTCGGATCGGTATGAACTTTGATGGAGATCTCGTTGCACATGGAGCCCGACGGCAGGAAGACCGCCGCCTCCTTCCCGAGCAGATCGGCTACCCGGCGCTCGAGGCGGATGGTGGTGGGGTCGTCAAAACGCTGCTCGTCGCCCACCTCGGCGTCCATGACCGTCGCCTTCATCGCCCTGGTGGGCTTGGTCTGCGTATCGGAATAGAAGTTGTGCATCTATCATCCCCTCACGGAGTCCCTCATACCCTGGCCACCACCTGCCTGCGTTCGGGTCCGACCGACACCCAGTTCACCGGCACACCCACCTGGTCCTCTATGAACTCGATGTAGCGGCGGGCCTGGACCGGGAGGTCGCCGAAATCCCGCACCTCCGTTATGTCCTCCTGCCAGCCCGGGAGCTCGGTGTAGATCGGGAGGCAGTTGTAGAGGACCCGCTGCTGGCGGGGGAACTCGGTGTAGTTCTCGCCGACCGACGTGTAGCCGGTGGCCACCTTGATCGTATCGAATCCGGAGAGGACATCGAGTTTGGTGATGAACAACTCGGTCAGCGAGTTCACCCGCCGGGCATAGCGCAGCGCCACCAGGTCGAGCCAGCCGCAGCGCCGTCGTCGTCCGGTGACGGTACCGTACTCGTGTCCTACATCGACCATCCTGTCGCCCGATGCATCGAAGAGCTCGGTCGGGAACGGGCCGCTCCCCACCCGGGAGATATATGCCTTGGCAACCCCCACCACCCTGTCTATCGCCTTGGGACCGACCCCGGACCCGATTGCCGCTCCCCCCGCGCTGGGATTGGAAGAGGTCACGAAGGGGTAGGTGCCGTGATCGATATCGAGCAACGTTCCCTGAGCACCCTCGAACAACACCGTCTTCCCTTCTTGTAACGCCTTCCAGATGAGTTGAGAGGTGTCCTCGACGAGCGGAAGCAGGGAGTCCGCGTATCCGAGGTACTCCGCGACTATTCCCTCCGACTGCATCGGAAGCTGGTTGTAGACCCGGGTGAGGATCTTGTTCTTCTCCGCCAGAACAGCTTCCAGCTTGTCCCGGAAGATGTCCGGGTCGAAGAGGTCCTGGACCCGGATGCCGGTGCGGGCGTACTTGTCCGTGTAGGCAGGACCGATACCTCGCTTGGTGGTGCCGATGCGGTTGCGGCCCAGGTAGCGCTCCATGACCAGGTCCAGCTTGCGGTGATAAGGCATGATCAGATGGGCGTTGCCCGACAGGCGCAGGCGGGAGGGATCGACACCCCGATCCCGGAGCATCCCGATCTCCGTGAGAAGGACCTGGAGATCGATGACCACCCCGGAGGCGATCACCGGGACCACGCTCGGGTACATCACTCCCGACGGCACCAACGACAGGGCGAAGCGTCGGGAACCGATGACGATGGTATGGCCCGCATTGTTCCCCCCCTGGTAACGAACTACGTAGTCCGCCCGACGGGCGAAGAGATCCGTGACCCGACCCTTACCCTCGTCGCCCCACTGGGCGCCTACCACGACCGTGGCGGGCATGGCTACCCTCCGACCTCTGCCAAGTGCAGAGCCGTATCCCGCCCTCCTGGGCCGTCGCCCATCACGATGTTGTTCGCCATGTTCCGCCACCTTACAAAATACCGGCCGGCCAACCGGCCGGAATAGTGAGAGGATAGGTAGCCAAGGATGGCAGGTACAGCACATCGATTACCACACAGGGTTCGAGCCCTCGACCCGGAAAGTGGCGAAATTCGCATCGCGCTACGGACCGACGGGCGACCGGTCAGGAATGCCCCTCGGGCTTGAGATAGTCGGTGGACGAGGGATGGGTCCCGGGTCGCGAAAACTCTCCCGGACGAGGGGGTTGAACATGTCACAGCCTTGGTGCATAGTGT
>JAAXHN010000235.1 GCA_012270885.1 Acidimicrobiia bacterium
CCTGCCATACTGCCTATAGCGCAAATGTCAACACGTCCTAGTCGCTGCAATCGGGCTGACGGGGGTTTGGATTCCCGCCTGCGCGGGAATGACGAGGCAATTGACGGCACTTCCCAAGGCCTGTCGGCGCCGGTTGATGGAGGGGAGAACATCTCCCCCCTCCATCGAGGGGAGCCGCCTTTGGCCGGTCGTGGTTACTGGCTGGCTTGCCAGTCAATCACTATCGGGTTGGAATCCACCGAATATGCGCCTTCTTGCCAAACCCTCATGATGTACTCCCGGGTTGCCACCCGGTCGCTGGTCACCGTCCGGGACGGCGACGGAATGGTCTCACTGAACCCGGTGCCTCCCAGGTCGTGTTCCCACCAGCCGTACAGCAACTCGCTGGTAGCCACCGGAGAACCCCTTACCGTGCCGGTGAAGACCACCTGGCTGCCGACGGTCTGGACATCGCCGGAAGGAAAGGCCGCCAGGGTAATGGAGAGCCGTTCGTTCGGATCGTCCTCCACGTTGATGGTGACCCCGAGACCCCGCGCACTGCCGCCGGTGTCGGCATGCAGGGTCAGATCGTAGGACACGGCGTCCTCGTAGTTCAGAACAGCCCCGGCGGCCACTGCAATCTGGGCGTTGTTTTCGGAGTCCCGCTCCACGGTGAACAGACCGTGGCCCGAGCCGGTGAGGCTGTACACAGTGGTTGCGTTGGCCTGCGGCACCACGATGGCATCGCCGACAAGGATGCCGCCCGGCGAGTTCTCCTCTACCCACCGCACCTCCTCGGTCTGGTCGATAACGATTATCCTGACCGAGATGGCGCTGTCCACCGAGTCGTCGGCGTTGCCCTCGCGGTCCTTGTTATCGCTGACTCCCAGGGTGAGCCGGTACTCCGAACGGGTCTCGTAATCAAGATCGCCGGCCACCTTTATCTGGGCGTTGCCGCCGGAGTCGGCCTCGACGCTGAACAGGCTGTGTCCCGTGCCGGTCAGGGTGAAGGTCAGGGGATCGCCGTCTCCCTGGTACACCGGTATGGGGTCGCCCACCGTGGTATCGTTGGTGGAATGCTCATCCACCGACCACGCCACCTCGAAGGCGGGCTCCTCGTTCAGGGTGAGGGGACCTACCTGGAAGACGTACTGCCTGACCTCGCTGGTCACGACGTTTTCCGGAGAGATGGGCCTCCAGTTCTCGTCGTAGTCCTCATCTTCGGGTTCGTGCGGATTGC
>JAAXHN010000004.1 GCA_012270885.1 Acidimicrobiia bacterium
TGGCCACCACCCTCACCACCCACATCCTCGCCGCCCTGGACGCTCAAGCTGTGACCCTACCTGCTGAGAGCACCTGGGGAGAAGTCATCACCAACCTCGTCACAGATCTGGAAAGGATCCAAACCCGCCGTCGCCAACTGATGACCCAGATCGAGGAAGCGTTCCTCCACCATCCCCTCGGACAAGTGCTGAACTCCCTACCCGGGTTCGGACCCAGAACCGGCGCCAGGACTCTTGCTGAGATAGGAGGAGACCCCTATCGGTTCAAGAACGGATCACGCCTAGCCTCTTACGCCGGTTTCGCTCCCGTGAACCACCGATCCGGCAGGAGCATCAACCGCACCTCCCAACACCGAGGCGGCAACCACCGCTTGAAAAACGCCATGTTCCTCGCAGCATTCGTCGCTTCGCGACACGATCCCACTGCCAAGGCCTACTACCAACGCAAACCATCAGAGGGCAAACACCACAACGCCGCCGTCATCTGCGTCGCCCGCCGCCGCTGCGACCTCATCCTCGCCATGCTCAAAACCAAAACCCCCTACAACCCCGATCACCCCAAAACCAATTTGACAAACAGACAGAAACACCCCCCCGGCCTGAGGTTCAAAGCGCCCGGATCCTGTGGTAGTGTGAGGCCGGTGAGCCTTGCGATAGAGTTGGTGGGAATCACCAAGCGGTACCCGGGCGTTATAGCCAACGACCGGATCAACCTGGCTGTGCAAGAAGGCGAGATTCACGCGGTGGTGGGGGAGAACGGCGCAGGCAAGTCCACCTTGATGAAGATTCTCTACGGGATGATTCCCCCCGACGAGGGAGAGATCCGGATCCGGGGGGAGGCAACCACCATGTCCTCGGCCCGGGACGCCATCGAGGCGGGAATCGGGATGGTGCACCAGCATTTCATGCTCGCCGAACAGATGACCGTGATGGAAAACGTGATCCTGGGCGCCGAGCCCCGCCAGGGCCTTAAGATCGACTTTGGGGAGGCCAGACGGCGCATCGCGGAAATCAGCGGTGAAGGCGCACTCGATGCCGATCAGATGGTGGAGGAACTGTCTGTAGGGGAAAAGCAGCGGGTGGAGATCGCCAAGGTCCTGTTCCGGGGAGCCCAGATTCTCATTCTGGACGAGCCGACCGCGGTGTTGGTCCCCCAGGAGGTAGAAGAGTTGTTCGTGTCACTGCGGGAACTGCGGAAGAGGGGAGTGACCATCATATTCATCTCCCACAAACTCGACGAGGTCCTGGACATAGCCGACTCGATAACCGTCATCCGGGCAGGCCGGACGGTTGCCACCGCTGATCCGCGTCGCATCTCTACCCGGGAATTGGCCGAACTCATGGTCGGAGCCGAACTGCCCACCGCCGAGACGAGCCTATCCACCGTCACCGATCAGGTCCTTCTGCAGGCCGAGGGAGTCGGCACGCTATCGGAAGACGGGGACCGGTGGGTGATCGAGGACATCAGCTTGCGGATTCACCGTGGACAGGTGTTGGGAATAGCCGGGGTGGAGGGCAACGGGCAGCGGGAATTAGTTGACATCCTCATGGGCCTGCGGCCCGCCGACTCCGGGAGGGTGCTTCTCAGCGGGAAGGAGATCACCGCCATGTCGACCCTGCGCCGCCGGGAAGCGGGCATCGGGCTGATTCCCGCGGATCGACACGGCCGGGGCCTGTTGCTGGGTTCACCTCTGTGGGAGAACGCCATGCTGGGCTATCAGAGCCAACCGCCCTTCACCCGGGGGTGGCTGGTGGACGGCAATGGGGCCCGCCGGAGGACGGAAGACGTGGTGGAACAGTTCGACGTTCGCACCCCGGGAGTGGAAGTCAAGATTCACGCCCTGTCGGGAGGCAACCAGCAAAAGCTCCTCGTCGGGAAGGAAATGCTAGCCACGCCCCAGGTTCTTCTGGCCTCCCATCCCACCCGCGGGATCGATGTCGGCGCCCAGGCCGCGGTGTGGGAGAGCATTCGGACGGCCCGCGCCGAAGGGCTGGGGGTGCTTCTGATCTCCGCCGACCTCGATGAGCTGATCGGTCTGTCCGATACCCTGATGGTCATCCTGCGAGGGAGGCTGGTAGCCACCCTCGATCCCCGTCAGGTCACTCCTGCCGAGCTGGGGTCCTACATGACCGGAGCATCACAATGAGAGCCAACCGGCGCCTGGTCTATGCGGTGGTCTCCTCCGGTCTCGCCATCGTTTTCGCCCTACTCGTCTCCGCCGTGATCCTGGCTGTTTCGGGGAACAACCCCTTCGAGGCCTACGGACAGATGTTCGAGTACGGAGTCCGGGTCGACTCGCTCGCCTCGGCGGTCAACCGGGCGGTGCCCCTTTACTTCTCGGCGATGGCGGTGGCGGTGGGATTCAAGATGGGACTGTTCAACATCGGGGTGGAGGGGCAGTACCGCATCGCGGTGCTGATCGCGGCCGCGGTGGGGGCAGCCATCGCTCTTCCCGGTCCGCTGCACGTGCTTACGATAATTCTCACGGCCATGGCGGTGGGCGCCGCGTGGTCGGGTTTCGCCGGGTACCTAAAAGTGAAGCGGGGGGTGCACGAGGTTATCTCAACCATCATGCTGAACTATGTCGCCACCGGGATGGGCGCCTTCCTGCTGGCCAACTGGCTTCGCCAGGAGAATCCCCCCGGCGATCTGGTGATCAAGACTCCTGAGATCCCCGAATCGGGCAGGCTCCCGTCCCTGAACCAGGTGCTCCAGTGGGTCGGTCTGGACCCGGGTCGCGTGAATCTGTACGGGATGGCGGTTTTGGCGGTGGTGGCCGGAATCGGATTTCATGTACTGATCAATCACACTCGTTTCGGGTTCGAATTGCGCGCCTCTGGGGCCAGTGCAGGTGCGGCTCGGACCGCCGGCATAGATCCCGGCCGGATGGTCGTGCTGACCATGGTGATCAGCGGAGCAATAGCTGGCCTGGTGGGAATGGCCCATCTGCTGGGGTTCTTTCACCGCTACACCATCGATTTCCCCACCATGCTGGGCTTCACCGGTATAGCGGTGGCGTTGCTGGGCCGAAACCACCCGGTGGGAATGGCGGCGGGGGCGTTGCTGTTCGGCTGGTTCGACCGGGCCACTCAGATACTCGACCTCCGCGGAATTCCGAAAGAGATCGTTTTCATTCTCCAGGGGGTGATCCTCCTCTCGGTGGTGGTGGCCTACGCGGTGGTGGAGGTTCGGATCAGGGCGGCTGAGAGCCGGGCCGTTACGGGCGCACTCCTACCAGGCGCCAAGGAGGAAACATGACCAGCCTCCTGTCTCCCCGAGAGCGTTTGATGCGGGCGAACCGCTGGCTGTGGCTGGCCCTAGTAGTGGTGGCCGCCCTGGCGGTCACCCGAACACTGGCCGACACGCCCGACCTGACTTCCAGCGGCACCTTCGGCGCTGCGCTTCGACTGGGAACTCCGATCTTTTTGGCCGGCTTGGGCGGGGTCTACGCCGAACGGGTGGGGGTGGTCAACATAGGACTGGAGGGGATGATGATTCTCGGCACATGGTTCGGCGCCTGGGCGGGATGGTTGTGGGGACCGTGGGTCGGGCTGGCGGTCGGGGTGCTGGCCGGGGCGCTGGGCGGGGCGCTTCACGCTCTCGCCACTGTCACCTTCAACGTCGATCACATCGTCTCCGGGGTGGCGATCAACATCCTGGCATTCGGGGGGATGAGATTCCTGTCGGTGGTCACTTACGGCGCCGAAACCGGCGGAGGGGCCACCCAGTCGCCTCCCATCTCGGATGTGATCGGCAAGGCCTCACTCCCGGTGCTGTCGGGCGGGCAGGTCCTGGGATGGGAGAGTTCCGACCTGTTGGGGACTCTGGAGTCCCAGCGGTGGTTCTTCATCTCAGATCTGGCCGGGCTGGCAAAGGGGCTGACGGTGGACGTCTCCTGGGCCGTGATAGTGGCGGTGGCGCTGGTGCCGGCCACTTGGTGGTTCCTGTGGAGGACTCCGCTGGGGCTCCGGATGCGGTCGGTGGGGGAGCACCCCGTGGCATCGGAGTCCCTGGGGGTGGACGTCTGCCGGATGAAATACCTTGGCGTTATCCTCTCCGGCGGCATGGCCGGGTTGGGCGGCGCCGTCCTGGTAACCGAATTCGCACGCATCTATCGGGAAGGGCAGACCGGGGGGAGAGGGTTCATCGGGCTGGCCTCGATGATCATGGGCAACTGGCGCCCCGGAGGCGCCGCCGCGGCCGGGGGTTTGTTCGGGTTCACATTCGCCCTGGAGTTGCGGGACGAACCGGCCGTCCATGCTCTGTTGCTGATGATCGCCCTGGCCGGGGTCGCCTCGGGAGTTTGGATGGGATACCGGCGCCGCTGGGCGCCGGCCGTATGGCTGGTGGGAACCGGGGTAGCGGCACTGGCTGTGTTCCTGGCCACCGACTCCATTCCCCGGGAATTCGTGTTCATCGCTCCTTACGTCACCACCCTGGTAGTGATGTCCCTGGCTTCCCAGCACCTGCGAATGCCGGCCGCCGACGGACGCCCCTACCGGCGGGGCCAGCAACTTTGACAGCCGGTTTCGATCCCTACCATCCCGAGTTCATCTCCAATCCCTATCCGGTCTATGCCCGTCTCCGGCAACGTCATCCGGTCTTCTACGACGAGAATTGGAACCTCACCTTCTTCAGCCGACACGCCGATGTGCACCAGATTCTCCGGGATCGCCGCTTCGGACGGGACATCCGCCAGGCGCCGGAAGCCGCCGCCCGGGTGGATCCCCAGGTTTACCAGCGGATCTATCCACCGCAGTATCCGGTGTGGACCCGGATGATCAGGGACTCGTTCATCGATCTGGAGCCACCGAGACACACCCGTATCCGCCAACTCGTGCAGTGGGCTTTCAGTCGCCGCGCCTCACAGAGTTATCGCCATAGAATGGAGGTCGAGGCGAACCAGCGGCTTGACGCGGTGGCCGGGGCAGGACGCATGGAGGCCATCTCCGAGTATGCCACCCCCATTCCGCTGGTGATGATCGGAGAACTGATGGGAGTGCCTGCGGCCGATCAACCCCGCCTGGTGAAGTGGTCGCACTCGATCGTGAGGCTCTTCGACGAAGGCTGCACACCTGCAGAGGGGGAGGAAGCCGAGCAGGCCGTCATCAGCTTCTGCGCATATATGAAGGAGTTGATTTCCGAGCATCGAGGCCACGACGCTGACAATCTCCTCTCACACCTGATCCGCTCCCAGCACGAGGGGGATGTCCTCAGCGAGGAGGAATTGATCTCCACAGCAATCCTGGTCCTGAACGCCGGACACGAGGCCACCGTGCAGGCGATCGGCAACGGGCTGATAGCGCTTGCGGCCCATCCCGACCAGTGGCGCCGATGGCGATCCGATCCCGGACTGAGCGGGACCGCGGTGGAGGAGTTGCTCCGGTCCGACACGCCGCTTCAGATGTTTGAGCGGTGGGTGACAGAGGACCTCGAATGGGGCGGGGTGCCGTTGGAAGGGGGATCGAAGGTGGGACTGCTGCTGGGTTCGGCCAATCATGACGAGGAGGCGTTTTCCGATCCCGAGGGCCTCGACCTAGGACGCACCCCCAACCCACATGTCTCGTTCGGCGGCGGCGTGCACTATTGCGTGGGAGTGGCCCTTGCCCGGGAGGAGATGAAAGTCGCCTTCGAGGTCCTGTTGGACCGGGTGCGCTCGTTCGAGCTGGAGAATGGCGCTGGTCAGCGGGTCCCCAGCCTGGTGTTCAGGGGGGTGTCGGAGCTGCCTCTCAGCCTGGATTTCGTCTAGGAGACGGTCGTCGTGGTGGTTTCCGAACTGAGCGGCGCCGCCGGATAGCCGATGACGTTGATGCCTTCCACCGCCAACTCCTTGTATACCGTGCCGTTGCGGACTTCCGCGTCATACACCGTGGTTATGGTCAGGACGAGTTGGTTGGTACGCATGACGGCCAAGTCGATGATCTGGGATCCGAGACGGTCCACCAGGTTCAGGGGAATGGCCACACCGCTGTCGCTTCCCGCTTCTATGGTCCTCACCCTGAAGTTCTGGTAGAAGCGATCTTCGTCTCCGATGTTGACCCACTCCAGGCGGCGAATGGTGATGGGCTGCTCGAACACCAGGCTGATGGTGACCTGGGTGCCCGGCGTTATGTCCGTCCACCTTATCTGCCACTCGCCGGTCTTTCCGTTTATCAGGTTGTCACAGGAGTAGATGGCCCCCAGTCCCTCCGGGGAGCATTCCACGCTCAACACTCCCTGGATGGTGGGGATCGGTGGGGGAGCGGTGGTGGTGGTGGTTTCTTCAACAGCCACAGTCTCTTCGGGAGCCTCTCCGTCCCCCTCGGATCCACCGGTGAAAAGGTTGAAAAGCAGGGCGAACACCGCAACCGCGAAGATGGTCGTCCCCGTGGCGATAACCGCCCTCACTCGGGCATTCGTCCCGATGGTGGGACGGGGAGCGAGAGGCATATCCGCTTGGCTGAGTCTTATGTGGCACTGCTCGCAACTCTGTCGGGAGGGAGGGTTAAGGTGGCCGCACAAAGAGCAGGCCACCATGTTGTGAGTGGGTGGGTGAGTGACCAGTGAGTCGTCCGGGGAGGGTTCTTCAGTGGGTGTTGAAGGGATCGGCCTTTCGAGGAGAGCGCCGCACGAGGAACAAAAGTCCGCGTCTCCGACATCAGCGCCGCACCGACCACAGATCTGTCTCATAGCCAGCCTATTTTGGCACAATCCCTGAGGTGGGCGGTTGATTTCATTTGTGGAGCCAGAGTGCCCCGTCCGGTCTCTTTAGTATGCACAGTCAGCAGTGATGATACATGGCTAAGCCCCGCAGCCTTTTGCTAGCCTGAAAGCTGTGGTGGGAGACCGATCAGCCCAAGACGTGGTGGAGAGACTATTCTCGCATCGCCCTATCCGGGACGGGTTGGAGAGGATACTTCAGGCCAGGGAGGGAGCCTTGATCGTGCTCGGCTCAAATCCCGACCTGCGATACATCAGCGTCGATGGACTGCAAATAGCATCTGATGGCTTTGACGCCGCCCGTTTATCGGAAGTGGCGAAGATGGACGGAGCGATAATCCTCGACAACTCATGGAAGACCATCCTGACAGCGAACGCTCATCTCTCCCCTCCGGTGGATCTCCCCACCACCGAATCGGGTTCCCGGCATCGCACCGCCCAGCGGACCGCCCACCTCACCGGCCTGCCGGTTGTCACGGTGAGCAAGGACAGAGCGGTAGTCACCCTCTATTTCAATTCCGAGCAGGCAGATCTCACTCCCCGTTGGACAATCCACAGGCGGATACTTCACCACCTTCAGATTCTCGTAGTGATGCGGAAGCGGTTCGATGAGGCCGAGGAACACCTGCTGCGGATGGAGTTGCTGGGGCTGGCGACCAGCAGGGACGTGGCGAACATGCTCAGACTGGGTGAGTTGGTGGTCAGGGCCGCATCCGGCATCGAGGCCATGGTGGTCGACTCCGCCCAGGGCCCGGACACCACAACGGCTGTTGTGGCGGATAGAGTCTTTGAAGTGGAGAGATTGTTGCAATTGACTTTGAAGGACTATCTGGGTGACGAAGGGGATGAGGCCCGCGGAGCACTGGCAGGCGCCCTGGGCCACAAGCTTGCCCACGCCTGGCTTGTGGAGACGGAGATCGGACTGGCCGACCTCGAGGGAGAGCTTGTCCCCCGCGGGCACCGACTGCTGTACAAGACCGGCGTTGTCACCAAACGTCTGAGGAGAATCCTCCTGGATGATTTCCCCGACGCCCAGGCTCTGCTGCATGCGCCCTTGGAACGCCTGATGGAGGTGAAGGGAGTAGGCGACAAGACAGCCACCAGGTTGAGGCACTACTTCGACCGGCTGCTGGCAGCTGTTCACCCCATAGGACAACGCGTGCTCACAGACGGGCACAAATCGTATAATCGTCTTCCATGACCCAGGGAGCTTCGACATCTGAGACGAACCCTGCCAAGAGCGGGAAGCCGAGAGCCAAGGCAAAAGGCGAATCGGCGGGAATCGCGGCCGCTCCGCCGGTTCCCGCGCCGGCCCGCAGAAGGAAGGTCAAGTCTCCTCCGAGGCATGCCCGGAGTGCCGCGGCTGCCGCTTCCTCCAAGGCAGAGCAGGCTCCGAAGTACAAGAAGGGCGACTACGTGGTTCACATCCAGCACGGCGTGGCGCACATCTCCGACATCCAGACCAAGAGCGACTTCGGGGAGACACAGGAGTATTTCATTCTGAACTTCCCCACCGAGGAGATGGTGATCAGTGTCCCTACCAACAAGACTCTCTACACGATCCGGCCCCTGATCAACAAAACGGAGGCCGCCCGGGTGGTTCAGAAGCTCAAAGAGGATCCACAGGAATCCGGCGCCAACTGGAGCCGGTGGTACAAAGTGCTTCAGGAGAAGATGTACTCGGGAGACATCTTCCAAGTGGCGGAGGTCGTAAGGGACCTCAACTATTCCAACCAGACCAAGGGCATCTCGCCGGCTCTCAAGAAGATGCTCAATCGCGCTCGAGACGCATTGATCACCGAAGTTCGGTTCTCTCTGGGGCTGGACGCCAAGGCGGCCGAAACCAGAGTCAACCGGGCTCTGCCTACTTTCGAGCCCATCGCTCGTAAGAAGTGACCGGATCGCCCTCTGATTGGCGGGTGGGATGGGGATTGGACGTTCACCGGTTGGGAGGAAAGCCCTCCGTGTTGCTGGCCGGTGTGGTGGTTGACCCCCACAGAGGGGTGATAGCCACCTCAGACGGAGATGTGGTGGCTCATGCCGTGGCCGACGCCCTGTTGGGGGCTGCAGCCCTGGGAGATCTGGGCACATTCTTCCCCTCCTCGGATCCACGGTGGGAAAACGCCGACAGCATGGGGCTGCTGCGCCGGGTGGTGGAGTTGGCAGCCGACATGGAGTGGCAACCATCCTTCTGCGACGTCACCGTCATCTCCGAATCAGTACGGGTGGCCCCTTATCGGGAAAAGGTCCGTGCAGCCTTGGCGGGCGTCCTGGGATTGGATGTCGGACAGGTCTCGGTGAAGGCCACCACCGCCGATGGATTGGGGGGGCTGGGTCACGACCAGGGAATTGCAGCGGTTGCCGCGGTGACGGTGGTCAGTTAAGAACCCCGACCGGACGACCCCGCCGGAGGAAGGGTCCTCTAAAATCGGCTTTGGCTTGATGATCTTCAACACCCTGGACAGGGTGACAACACCTCTGGAACCGGTTGACCCCCCGAGAATCGGGATGTATGTCTGCGGTCCTACCGTCCAATCTCCCCCTCATGTGGGGCACGGGCGGTCTGCCGTGGTTTTCGACGTGGTGCGGCGCTATCTGTCATGGAAGGGCTGGGATGTGCGTTTTGTGCGGAACATCACCGACGTGGATGACAAGATAATCGCCTTTGCCCAACAGGAGGGAGTCCCACCAGGAGATCATGCGATCCGGATCACGGGGGAGTTCGACCGCGGATACCGGGACCTGGGGGTGGAGGCCCCTGACATAGAGCCCAAGGCAACCGAACACATTCCCGATATGATCGCCCTCATCAACAGGCTCATCGAAAAGGGTCTCGCCTATGCCCGCGGGGGAGATGTTTACTTCGTGGTGCGGGCCCTGCCCGGGTACGGGAAACTCTCGGGTCAAGGGCTGGATGACCTTATGGCGGGCGCCCGCGTGGAGATTTCCGAGCAGAAGGACGATCCCCTGGACTTCGCTCTTTGGAAGGAGGCCAAACCGGGTGAACCATGGTGGGACTCGCCTTGGGGCCCAGGCCGACCCGGGTGGCACATTGAGTGCTCCGCCATGGCTGCCCGATACCTGGGTGAGACCTTTGACATCCACGGCGGGGGAAACGACTTGATCTTTCCGCACCACGAAAACGAGATAGCCCAGTCCGAAGGGGCAAACGGGGCCCCGTTCGCCCGGATCTGGATGCACAATGGCATGCTCAACCTGAGCGGGGAGAAGATGTCAAAGTCCACCGGCCATCTGGTTGACCTGAACGAGGCAAACCGGAGATTCGGAGGATTGGCGGTCCGGCTGTTCTACCTTCAGGCACACTACCGCTCTCCCCAAGAGTTTTCCAACGAACTCCTGGAGGACGCTCGGACCGCCCTAGTTCGTCTTCACCGGCTCCTGGAAAAGACCACCGACGCAGATCAGCCACCCCACCCGGAGACAATCGCCGGCTTCGAAGATGCCATGGACGACGATTTCTCCACTCCCCGGGCCCTGGGCCGGCTGTTCGGTGCGGTACGGGAAGCCAACCGCGAGCTGGCGCTGACCGGTTTCGGAGGATCCTATGCAGCGGCTGCTTGGGAGATGGCCCGGGTTCTGGGCTTGGACGACTTCTCAGGCACTTCCCTCCTCTCCCATACCCAGGAACTCCACGAACTCCGGGCCTCGGTGGAAGAGGTTGCCGTCCGGGAGGGAGCGGACACCACGGGAGACACTCCCGAAATTGTGGAGAGCCTGCTTGCAAAACGCTCCGCCGCCCGTTCGGATGGCGACTACGCGACGGCCGATCGAATCAGGGACGCCCTGGCCGCCCTGGGGATCGTGGTAGAGGATTCCCGAGATGGCACTCGCTGGCTACGGCGCTAAGGTCGAGGGAATTCCGGCGGTCGAGGCTGCTCTCATGGCGGGCCGGGTGCGGAAGCTTCGAGTCGAAAACCGCTCCGCCGCCAGTCCCCGGATGGCTGTACTTCTGGATTCGGCCCGTGGCAGGGGAGTGGAGGTAGAGATGGTGAGGAGCCTGGGGGGAATGGCTGTCACGTCTTCCCCGCAGGGAGTGCTGGCCGAATGCCGGCAGCTCCGGGCAGTGACGCTCACACAACTGGCCAACGAGACGGCGCCCAGCGCCCTGGTAGTGGTTGATCACGTCTCCGATCCTCGCAACCTGGGGGCGATCGCCCGCAGTGCGGTTGCGGCGGGGACCCCCCGGCTGGTAATTCCCCGGCGGAGGGGATCGCCCCTGACCCCCACTGCCTTCAAGGCGGCCGCGGGGGCTTTGGAAAGGACACGGGTGTGCCTGGTCTCCTCGATAGCACAGACGCTCCACCAACTCTCCACCATGAGCATATGGACAATCGGCTTGGCGGCCGACGCACCAACGTCCCTTCTGGGGTTGGAGTTGCTGAAGGAGCCCGCCGCCCTGGTGGTTGGCACCGAGCACCAGGGTCTGTCACGGCTGGTGGCGCAACGGGTGGACCAACTGGCCTCCATTCCCATGGTCGGGGAGGCCGAAAGCCTGAACGCGTCGGTTGCAGCCGGGCTGGCCCTCTTCGAACTGGCTCGGGTCAGGGGCTATCTGGGGAAAACATGACCAGGAAACACGCCCGAAGTGGTACGATCTCGGTCTCAGCCAGGCTGGCGTAGCTCAGACGGCCAGAGCAGCTGATTTGTAATCAGCAGGTCGTGGGTTCGAGTCCCACCGCCAGCTCCGACAGGTCCGTTCCTAAATGTGACAACTTAGCCGCAAACTGCGATAACCTACGGTTCGGATGTCGAATCGAGTGTCTCCGTCCACCAATTCCGGAGAGGTGTTGGAAGTGTTGATCGTCGGCGCGGTACCGGCAGGCCGTCTATGAGGGGCCGCCACGCCGCCGGAGGCTGGTCACCTTTCTGGCGCGACATAATTCTGAGGACTGTCCTAGCCCTGTTGCTGGTTGCGATGGTCATTTTCATATGGTGGCTGTTCTCCGAGGACGATCTCTTCACGGAAGCTGTCTCGACAACTTCGGTCCCCGAGACCACCGCCACGTCTGAGGTTTTGACCACGGGGACCGAGCCCGAGGTGGACACAACGACCACCACCCGTTCCCCTACGACGGCCATCATGGAAGCCGACACCACGACTTCCACCAGCGCGGCGGTCACCACTACCTCCAGCACCACAACCACCCTCCCTCCGCCTCTCGATCCGGCCCAGTTGGTGGTACGGGTTCTCAACGCCAACGGCGTCCAGGGCGTGGCCGGGAGGTTGTCCAGCCGCCTGGAGGAGGCCGGATATGGGGTAACCGCGCCGGACAATCATGCTCAACGCCTGGATGTGTCACGGGTGTGGTATCGCGACGACCTCTCCCGGGAGGCCGGGCTCCTCAGGGATCAACTCGTTCCCGATGCGCTGGCGGAAGCGATCCCGCTGGAACAGGAAGGGGTTGACATCGTGGTACTCCTGGGACGCTCCTTCGAGGAGTGACCCCCTCGGAGCACCTCTTGGTACAAAAAAGGGGAGCTTGGGGGCTCATCGGTGCGGTCTTGGGCATCATCGCGGCGGGGGTGGCGATCCGTCTCCTGTCACCTGCGATTCTCCTGGACGTTGGCGCCCTGTGGCCGATCGGCGCGGCTCTTTTGGCATTGGGATGGGTGACACAGAAGATCTGGCCGACCACACGCCTTGCCCTCGTCCCGGTTACACCCCTCGTGGTCTTCACCTGGCTGGTGTTCTCTGTCTCTCTCCATTTCACCGATATCGGCTCACTCCCATCCCGCAGCGCCGATCTGAGGGGCCCGCCGGTGGACCAGGTGGGTTTCTCGACACTTGCAGTGCAGATGAGAGAAGGACGGTTGACGGTCTCGACCGGGACCGGCCCCTCCGCTTACCAGGTGGAGATGACCCGACGGGGAGGAGGCGCCGGGATGCCCCTAGCGGTGGAGAGTCCGGGAGACCGGGGAGGAGAGATAACCATCATCGACGTCAGAGATCCTCTTCCTTTCGACCTTGACCTCCCGGTGCAGGACAACGCCTGGTTGCGTTCCGCCGGTTGGACAGTGGGCCTGCATCCCGATCCGACCTGGAACCTGACGCTGGCGGCACCCGAGATATCCGTGGATCTTCGCAGTATTCGGCTGGCGGGCCTGGCGGTGGCCGGAGAAGGCGACATCAAAGTGGGAGGCGCACCGAGGCCCACGGAGATGGTCCTGAGTGGTTCCTTCACCATCGAGGTGCCCGCAGGGGTTCCGGTAGAGGTGCTGGGAGCGGCAATCGTGCCTGAGGAGTGGACGGTCGAAGGAGATACGGCCTGGTTTGGCGAGCGGGGCGCGGGGTGGGAGATCACCGTCATGGAGGAGGGTTCGGCCCAGATACTCACCACCTCAGGCTAGGGAGATCGATCCTCTTCACTGCGGTCGGGTCCGGCACGGAGGATCCACGTGGGGATCATCAACGACCCTTGCGGTATAGTGCCTCCGATGGCAATACCCGACTTCACCCTCGAGGACCAGGCCTGCCAACCCTGGAGACTCGGCAGCCACCTGGACGCGGGGGTGCTGCTGGTGTTCCTCCGCGGAGACTGGTGACCCTACTGCAACGGCCAGTTGGCCAGCCTGGCGTACCGCCATCACGAGATCCTGGCGGCCGGATTCCGCACCGCGGCGATCGATGTCGACTCTCCCTCCCGGCATGCAGCAATGGTGGAGAAGCTGAAACTTCCCTTCCCGATGCTGTCGGATCCCGATCGCTCACGCGCCATCATCCCCTACGGATTGGCCGACCACCAGGATCCCCGCCAGGTCGCCCTGCCCTCGCTGGTGGCGGCCTTGTCGGGAGGAAAAGAGGTGTACCGGTTCGTGGCGCGGGACTACGCCGACCGCCTCTCCGAGGACACTCTGGTGGAAGTGCTCGCCTCTCACGGGCTTCCGCCCACAACCCAGCCGCCGCCTACGCCCGGGCACTCCGAACCCAGCCCGCGGGCCGTGCCTCTCCGGGCCATGGTGCCCTATTTCCGGGGAGGCCACTACGCGGCGCTCTCCCTGGGCATGCGCCACCGCCACCTGGGAGAGGAGTTCCGAGATGACGCCAAGGCCTTCGTCGCTGAGATGCAACGGTACGCGGAAGCCGTCAAAGCCCTACGGGACCGTTAGATCCGCCCGGCGCGCTTCCCTACTGTCGGGAATCACCGCCTGTCACAACTAATCTGGACACCACTCATGCTGACTATTTCCGACGGAACACGCCTGAGCCGGATAGTGCTTACGATCTGGGGAACGATCGGTGCCCTCACCCTGGCGGGTTTCATGTGGTGGATCGGCGACAAGATAAGAATCATCTGGCTGCCGGTGGTTTTCGCCATCGGCATCGTGGTGATCCTCAACCCGCTGGTGTCCTTCCTCCAGGGTCTCCGCCTACCCCGCGTCCTGGGCGCCGCGGTGGCCTATTTGCTTTCGGTGCTGGTGTTGATCGCCCTCGGGTCGGCACTGAGCGTTCCGGTGGTCCAGCAGGCCGAGGAGTTCGCCGACCGCCTCCCCGAGATCTACGAGGCGTTGTACGAACAGGTGGATTCGATCGTCGACAACCTGGGACTGGCGCTAAGTCTGCCCGAGAGCACCGAACAAATAAGCGATTGGCTTTCGGATCGAGAGAATCTGGGCGCCCTGGGAGGCCTGGCCGATGCGCTGGGCGACGACCTGGGGGACACCCTGTGGCGCCTGGCGGGCGGAGTGGCGGAAGCCCTGGTGGTGATCCTTCTGGCTCCGGTGCTGGCCTTCTACCTGCTGGTAGACCTGCCGCGGCTGCGCGCTCTCCTCCTGAGTCTCACCCCTCGCCGCCACCAGGAGGAGGTCGTTTACCTCCTAGGCGCCGTCACCTCCACCATCAGTCGCTTCGCGCGCGGACAGTTCCTGGTGGCCACCATCGTGGCGGTACTGGGGAGTTTCGTGATGTGGATTCTGAATCTTCCCTTCTGGTTGATCGTGGGCGTTCTGTCCGGGGTGCTGAACCTCATCCCCTTCGCCGGTCCGGTGGCCGGCGCCACCCTGGCCTTTCTGGTCTCACTGCTGGTAGGAAAGCCTCTCACCGGCCTGATCGCAATTCTTTTGTTTACTGCCATCCAGCAGTTCGACAACCATGTGGTCACACCGCTGGTGCAAAGAACCCGAGTGAAACTGTCGGCATTCACCATCGTGGTGGCCCTGGTGGTGGGCGCCTCCGTGGCAGGCTTCTTGGGGGTGCTGATCGCCGTGCCGGTGGTGGGGCTCTTCCGGCTCCTCGCCGGCCACATGTGGCGTACCCGCGTCCTGGGCGAGGATTGGCACCAGGCCCGGGAGTCGATAATCACAGAGATACGACCTCCCGTTCTATTCTTCTGGCCCAGACCTCAGGAGACCGCCCCTCCGTCAGAGACCGAGTCTGAGGGCGAGCAGGATTCCCCGGTCAGATCCGATCCATAGTCCTCTTCACAAAGCGGCGGTCAAGGGAGAAGGGAGACTCGTCAAGCCGGGAGGTGATTAGATCGGCCAGGATGCGTCCGGCCGCGGGGGAGCACATGATCCCATGACCCGAATAACCCGTGTTGACCCAGAATCCCTCCACCGGGGTCTTTCCGATCAGTGGCCGGTGATCGGGCGTCAACATGTACTGTCCGGAGTGCACCAGCCAGCGCAGTTCTCCCCGGCGCCAGGCTTCTCCCCAGAACGGGCTGATCCGTGCCGCGGACTCGGGTTGGGAAGGATCGAGCACCCCGAACACCATGTCGGAGTCGGGAGGGACATCCTCGGTCGGCTCCCTCCCGGGACCGACCGGAGAAGCGTCCAGGAGAAAGGCGCCCGCGTATGCCGGACGCCAATGAACGCCGGTGTCGTCGTCGATGGTCATCGGCGCGTCCGGGGGGACCCGCGCCAGATCCGGCACCACGATCTTGTGGCGTGGCTTGACGACCAGAGGCAGTTCCACGCCCACCATCTCGGCCAGCTTGCCCGAGAAGGGCCCCGCGGCGTTCACCACCTGGTCGGCCTGGATGGAACCCTGATTGGTCTCCAGTCGAAAGCCCCCGGCGGCGAGCGCCTTTACCGAAGAGACGCGGCATGAGGTGTGCAGAGGGGCCTTCGAGGCCGAGAGCAATCCCAGCGTCAGCGCGCGGGGCTCGATGAATCCGTCGTCAGCTCTGTAGCGGGTCTGTACCACTTCACCGCTCAGATAGGGAAACTTGCGCCGGGCCTCGGCGCCGTCGAGAAGCTCTATGTCGGTCTGGCCCCAGGAGTGCTGGAGAGACACCAACCGCCGCTGGGACTCGGCTCCTTCATCGGAGGTAGTCGCCCACAGATAGCCGGGTTGGCGTATGTCCAGGGGAGTGGAGTCCTCTCCGGTGACCTCGGTGAAATTGAGGATCAGATCTACCGACTCCCTCACCAGTTCCATCTCCTCCCGATTGTCGAATTGCAGACGGAATGCTCCGGTCGAGGCAGGGGTGGTCAGGGACGCCGCGGTCGGTCTGGCCTCGAGAACCACCGGGCGCAGGCCGGCGCGAGCGGCCCAGAACGCGGTGGAAGCGCCCACAACACCCGCGCCCACGATCACCAGTTCCGCTCCGGGGGGAAAGGCTTTGACCATGAGCCGAAGAGTACAAGGCTAGCCTTTGGCACCATGAACACGAACACCGACGAACTGGCGACGCGCGATTCCTATCTAACCGGCGCCGAGGGAACTGTGATCGAGGTGGGGGAGGAAGGGTTGATTCTCGATCGGACCCCCTTCTACGTCCGCGGGGGAGGCCAGCCCGGCGACACCGGAGTAATCCGCTGGGACGGAGGTGAAATCGCGGTCACCGACACCTACCGGCGACGCGGAAAGGTGATCCACGTGGTCGCCGAACCCCGGATGCTGGATCCCAGGACTCCCATCGAGACAGCCATCGATTGGGAGCGGCGCTACACCATAATGCGCACCCACACCGCCCTTCATGCGCTGTCGGGGGTGGTCTGGCGGGACTACGGGGCGAAGGTGACCGGCGGCGACATGAAGGAGGGGACCGCCCGGATGGACTTCGAGTTGGAAGGAATCTCGAGAGAGTTCGGACGGGAGGTGGAAAAGCGCCTCAACCAGGAACTGGTCAAGGGATATCCCGCCGAGGTGCTGTGGATGGCCCGGGCGGAGGCGTTGGCGGATCCCGACCTGATCCGCACCAAGGTCAACCTGATTCCCGAGTGGATCGAGGAGATCAGGGTTATCGACATAGTAGGACTGGATCGCCAGGCCGACGGGGGAACCCATGTCCGCTCCACGCTGGAGGTGGGGCCGGTGAGAGTTACGAAGACCGAGAGCAAAGGTCGCGCCAACAAGCGCATGCGCATCGCCCTTGCCTAGTCGAACCGATGTTTGATCTGGTCATCCTGGCGGCCGCGACGCTACTGGCTCTCCGGGGATGGCGCAAGGGTCTGCTGCGGCAGGTGGCCGGCTTTGTCGCCCTGCTTCTCAGCCTGCTGTTGGTGGTCCGGCTGGCTCCCAGTTGGGCGACGCTGGTTGAAGAGTGGCTGGGCATTCCCTACGGGGGTGCGTTGGCCCTGGTGGGACTGGCATTGTTCGCCGGTGTAGGAATTGTAGTTTGGGCGGCGTTGCAGGCTCTGACCAGGATGATGAGGTTCCCCGGGCTCACGACCCTGGACCGTGCGGCCGGCGCCGCTCTGGGCCTGGTTTGGTTGGTGGCGTGGATAATGGCCCTTGTCTGGTTCGCATCCTTCCTTCCACTACCCGACACCCTGACCGACATGCTCTCGGAGTCCCGCGCAGTGGGGCGGATAACCGAGCCGGACAATTTGCCGCGCCGGCTACTCGACTCCCTGACCCAGGACCGCTGGGATGAGATGCTGATCAAAATGGGGGAGATCACCGGCAGGGTTAACGGTCTCCTCAGGGATCTCCTGGGAGAGAGCGCGCCACAGCCTTGATCGGCCCCCGTATGGAGGAGGCGATAGTGGAGGTCTTCTCCGCCCATCGCGACCCTGCCCGCGCGGAGGGAATGAGCGCCTACATGAAACACCGCTTCCCTTTTCTGGGAATCTCCTCTCCCGAACGCCGCCGCCTGGTAAAGATCGCCTTGGCCGGACTTTCCCGTCCAACCGAGGACGACCTCCTGGAGTTCGCCCAGGGGTGCTGGGAGCGCCCCGAGAGAGAGTACCAGTATGCTGCCATCGACCAACTGCGGAAAGCGGCCAAACGCCTCTCGGAGGAGTTCCTGAACGAACTGCCCTGGATGATTGTCACCAAGCCCTGGTGGGACTCATGCGATCCCCTGTCCGGCACGGTGGTGGGAGGGATCGTCAAGCGGTTTCCCAGGTCGGCCTGGATGATGGATGAGTGGATCTCAGACGAAGACCTATGGCTTCGCCGCGCCGCCCTCCTGCACCAACTCAAGTGGAAAGAAGACTGCGACCAGGATCGTCTCTTCCGGTTCTGCCGACTGACCATGGAGGAAAAGGACTTCTTCATCCGGAAGGCAATCGGGTGGGCGCTTCGCCAGCACGCTCGCGTTGCACCTCGCGAAGTGAGCCGCTTTCTGACCGAGAACCGGGAGCGTCTCTCGGGGCTCTCATTCCGGGAGGCTGCCAAGCATCTCCCCCTGACCTGAGCAGATGGGCACTGAGGGACCGGGCGGCGCCAGCTGGGACGATGTCTATCTCGGCGACGGCACTGACACCGAACCCCTCGATCGCCAACTGCTCGCAGTGGCGCTGGCGCTGCCGCCCGGACGGGTCCTCGATCTGGGATGCGGCGCAGGAGGCAACCTCATCGGACTGGCGCGGCGGGGGTGGACTGCAACCGGTGTGGACCTATCCGCCAGGGCCATCCGGTCGGCTCGTATCAGCGCCCACAACACTCAGGTAACGGCCAGGTTTATTCATACCGACATGTTGACCTGGAGGCCCGAGAGCCTCTACGATTTGGTGCTGAGTTCCTACTCCCTTCCTCCCCGGGGGCATGCTCGGGACGCCCTCCTGTCCATAGCCTGCCGCGCCCTGGCTCCGGGGGGCACCCTGATAGTGGGGGAATGGGACTCCGAGGGGGCCATCGGCGGCGAACCCGACCATTTCGCCACACTGGCCGAGTTGACCGCCGCGCTGGCCGACCTGGAGATCGTGCGGGCCGAATTCTTCGACGCCTATCCCCGGATCGGACGGCGAGAGGATGTGAGAACCGGAGCCTGGCGGGCGGTGAAGGTGGTGGCTCGTCGTCCCTAGGTGTCGTTCCCACAGAGGTG
>JAAXHN010000005.1 GCA_012270885.1 Acidimicrobiia bacterium
GTGTCTATGGTTTCGTAACCGAAGGGAAATAGGACACGTTAGTAGTCAGCCCCGAATAGGGATCGAGTCGCCCCGGTCGAAAGAGACGTCCAAGCCCTTGAAGTGATGTAGTTGTCTCCTGGTCAAGGGACCACCGGACGGATCGACTAGGCGTATGCCGCATCCGTCTTATGGATAATGCCCGGCCTCCTGACTCAGAATCTGTCACACCCCTACAGGTAGCCTCTTTGGCGGAAACCGACCAAGGACAATCGAGGAGTGTGGGTCAGAATGGGCAATTCAAACGAGATAACCCGAAAGCTCCGTGACCGAGAAGTGGATGAACTCACTCACAAGTTGGTGATCGCTTCCCTTCGGGGAGGGGATGCAGTTGAGGCAATACTCGCCGGAAAAGACATCGAAATTCGGCCCGACAAGGAGCAAAGTGATGAACCTGTCTCCTCGGTTTATCTACAGAGCATTACGGTTCGAGGGTTTCGTGGTATCGGCCCCGAAGCAACTCTCGAACTGGGGGCTCAGCCAGGTCTGACTCTGGTGGTGGGGCGTAACGGGTCCGGCAAATCCAGCTTTTTCGACGCCTTGGAAGTACTGCTCACCGGCGACAGTTTCAGATGGAAGGACAAGACCCAAGTCTGGAAGGGGGGTTGGCGAAATCTCCACACATCCACCAAAGCGACGGTGACAGCCAAGTTTCAAGTGGAAGGTGTCGCCGGAGAAACCACCGTGCAGAGGCGATGGGCGGATAGGGCCCGAAACGTCACCGCCTCGGCGACCACTGCCCAGCATCTCCGCCAAAAGAGGAGTGATTTGGCCGGGATCGGCTGGTCCGAGCCCTTGGAGCTGTACCGGCCGCTTTTGTCCCATCCCGAGCTGGTAAGCGCTACGTTGTTGAGACGGCTACCTCGGTTATAGAGCGGTGCATCCTGATGGCGTCCGATCCGGGCGACTTGGTGCTCGATCCGACTTGCGGCTCGGGCGCCACTGCCGACACCGCGGAGCGCTGGGGACGACGCTGGATCACTATCGACACTTCACCGGTGGCCGTGGCCGTGGCGCGTCAGCAGCTCCTCACCGGTGTCTATTCCTGGTGGAACCTGGCTCAGGACGGCGCCGTCGACCCGGCGGTTGGTTTCGACTACCGGACTATGCAAAGGGTCTCGGCCGCCACCCTCGCTTATGACAAGGTCAACGACCCGGAAACACCATCGTCCTGGTGGATCGTCCCCGAGAAGATCGCCGGAAACTACGAGTGTGCGGACCGTTCACAGTCGAGACCGAATCACCCTACTCCTACGTTTCCTTCTCCGATCCCGACTCCGACTCCGACGACCTCGGTCTGGCCGCCACCGAGGACCGCGCCACGGTGCTGGACAGCCTCACAGGCACCACCGTCAAGGACGCCGAGGGTCACGCTGCGCTGGTCATCACCGAACTGGAGATGTGGCCCGGCGGGAAGATAACCACCCACGGCGCCCGTTGCCAGTCCCAGGCCCGGGAAACCGAATTCATGTCAGCTTTGATGATCGCGGCCCCTGATTCCACCGTCACCAGCGCCACGGTTTCACGGGCGGTCTCCGAAGCCAAGCGACACCTTCCTGATGAGAATTCTCTGCATCTGGTAGTGGTGGGCTGGGCGTTCGCTCCTGATGTGGCGTCTTCCTACCGCGACGTGCCGGTGCTTCGTATCCAGGCCAACCGGGACCTGCTGATCGGACAGCTCAAGCTCGAGGACGCCGCATCGTCCTACACCCTGCTAGGCGAACCTGAACTGGAACTCTACCCCGAGGAGGGAGGCAAGATCTCGGTGGAGGTTGTTGGCTACGACACCTACGACCCAACCACCGGAGGAGTGGCCTCCGGCGGTCCCAGCCAAATCGCTGCCTGGATGATCGACATCGACCACGACGGGGAATCGTTTTTCTCCACCCTCATCTACCTGCCCACCGCCCGGGGAGATAAACGCCTGAAGAAACTACACAAAGAGCTGAAGCGGGCAGCCGACCCCGACGCCCCTTGAGCAAATCATCTCGATCCGCTCCCAACCGTTCCCGGTCACCGGCAATCCTGTGGCGGTCAAGATAGTGACCACTACAGGTGCTGAGATGACTGCGGTGATCCCAACCTCAGAAGTCACCCAAGCCGTCGGTCTCTGATGTGCATCATTATTTGATAGGTCACATTCTATAGAGATAGATGCCGTTGTCACACCCCTTGTGCTTACAGCGAAAATGGTCGTTTGCTCGAACCGGTCTCTCTTCGCAGTTTGGATGCCCTACACCTGGCAGCGGCGCTCGAGTTGGGCGACGACCTCCAGGGTCTGCTCACCTACGACCAAGTCCTGACCTTAGGAGCCCAAACCCTCGGAATCGAGGTGATCGGACCGCGGTGAGCTTACCCGTCAAAGCGGCGCAGCAGCTGCAGGCAGTGGGGTAGGGCGATCAGCGGAATAACCGAGAAGATCAAGGGCAACCACCAATCACCCCTGGTTGCACCGGTTGCGATCGACAACGCGACAGATGCGTCGGCAACCATGTTGAGTACCAGCAGGGCCACCATAGTTATCACCAGGTTTCTCGAGGGCTGGGAACTCCACACCAGCAGCAACAACACCACCGCCGTCACCGGATGAACCGCAGTCAGCACCAGTCGTTCCCACCATTGGCCGCCATCAGCAAAGCTGCTCGCCATGGCCGCCAAGAGAGACACAATCACCTGCGGAATAGTTAGGAGTCGAAGTATGGTCGTCATATGCCGGATACAGTAACCGCGTCTACCAGACAATCACTAACTCGTTCAGGCAGGTCGATGATAACCCTTTGTTGCGTTAGGAGGTCTCTGTCGACTCGGCCTCTTTTTGCTTTATCCAGGCCATGTTGATGGGGGCCAGGTAGAGACGGAAGAACTGCGCCATGTCCTCCAGGATGGATGGTCGCAGCCCGGCCAGGGCCACTCCCCGTTCGGTGGCGCCCGAGAGGGTCATCAGCATCCGCTGGCCGGGAAGATGATCATGGGTGCTCTTGGCGGCGGCATGACCCTCGGCGTCGCCGCCCCCCGCCATCATGATCCGCAGCGCCCTCTCCCCTGCCTTCATGAACTCGACCGGCATCGCGGGAGGAGAGATGAGTACGTGCACCGGAGCGCCGGAAGCGGCGCCGGTTCCCACCGATCCCCTGGCGCTCTCGCCACAGGTGACCAGCCCCAGGGGTCCCCACAGGCGGGAGGCCTGGGCCACCATGACTCCGACGTCAAGGGCGATGGATCGGGGGTCGGGTTCTCCGTCGGAAAGGCCGTGTCCGGACAGTTCCAGGCTGATCACCCGGAAGCCGGAGGCGGCGAGTCGGGCGGTGAGCGGACCCCACTGGTCCAGATCCCCGCCGAAGTCGTGCACGAAGATCACCGGAGGCCCCGCAACCGGCCATTCCAGTCCTCGCAGCCTCACTCCCTCGGACCCCACCACCTCGACCGGGACGGGAGCCTCGCTCACGCCGGACTCAGGGGCTGGGGATTGAAACAGCGCAGATGCCTCCCGTTTTCGGGGACGAGCTCGGGGTGCTCCTCCCAGCAGCGCACCAGCGCCTGGGAGCAGCGGGGACTGAACGGACAGCCGGGCGGGACGAACTGCGGCGGGGGAACCCGACCCGGGATGGTGTGCAGTGCGCCGCGCTGGTGGCGAGTCTGGGGCACCGCCCGCAGGAGGCCCTGGGTGTAGGGATGCTGGGGATCGGAGAAGAGTTGGGTGACGGGGGCCTGTTCCACGATCTCGCCCGAGTACATCACGGCCACCCGGTCGGCAACCGCCGCCACCACCCCCAGGTCGTGGGTGATCAGGAGCATCGACATGCCCCGACGGCGTTGCTGGGCCAGCAGCCGGTCGAGGATCTGGGCCTGGACGGTGACGTCCAGGGCCGTGGTGGGCTCATCGGCGATCAGGATGTCCGGATCGAGCATGAGCGCCATGGCGATCATCACCCGTTGGCGCATCCCTCCCGACAACTGGTGGGGGTACTGGTTCATGCGGGTTTCGGGATCCGGCAACTCCACCTCCGCCAGCGCCCGGAGCGCCATCGCTTCGGCCTCCGAGCGGGAAACCGACCGATGGTGGCGGATCACCTCGGTGAGGAGGTGGCCGATGGAGAACATCGGGTCGAGGGAAGTGAGCGGGTCCTGGAAGATCATGGAGATGTCGTCGCCCCGCACCTCCCGCATCTCCCGCTCCGGGAGACTCACCAGTTCCCTGTCCCTGAAGAGGACCTCCCCGCCGGCGATCCGAGCGGCCGGGGACGGGATCAGGCCCATCACCGAGAGGGCTGTCATGGTCTTGCCGCAACCCGACTCGCCCACCAAACCCAGGATTTCATTGGGGTACATGTCGAACGACACCCCCCTCACCACTTCGAACTCGATCCCCTCGGTGCGGATGACGGTGGTGAGGTCCCGAACGGAAAGAAGAGGCGTGGCCATCAGGCCTTCCTCAGCCTCGGGTTGGCGGCGAGGTACCCGAGGTCGGCCAACCAGTTGCCGAGCACCACCATCACTACCAACACCAGCGAGAAGAACTGGGCCACCGGATAGTCCCGGCGCAGGACTGCGTTGACCAGTACCTGTCCCAGTCCCGGCCACCCGAAGATCACCTCCACTATCAGGGCGTACCCCACGATCTGGCCGATACGCAGCCCCGCCAGGGAGATGATCGGTATCAGGGCGTTCCGGAAAACGTGCTTGCCTATCACCCTGGCTTCGGAGAGTCCCCCGGCCCGGAGGGTTCGTACCCAGTCCGAGTCGAGATTCTCCAACATTGCCGAGCGGGTCATGCGCACCGTGAGGGCCGTGCCTTCCGCAGCCAGCACGATGGCGGGAAGAATGAGTTGTCTGGGTTCGCAGCACCCTGCCGACGGAAGCCAGCCCAGCACGCTGGCAAAGAGCCAGATACTCAGGAGGGCAAGCCAGAAATTAGGCACGGCCATGCCCGCCACGGACAGGCTCATGATGCCCTGGTCCATGAAGGTGTTGCGTCTCACCGACGCCAGCATCCCCAGGGGCACCCCTACCACAAAGACCAAGAGGAAGGCGGCTGCTCCCAGGATGATGCTGTTTCGTCCGTGCTCGATAACCATCTTGGAGATCAGGGCGTTGTTGGTGAGGGAATTGCCCAGGTCTCCGCTGAGAAGCCTCCCCATGTAGGTGAAGTACTGCTGATAGATCGGATCATTGAGACCCAGAACCTCCCGGAGGGTTTCCCGGTCGGCCTCCGTGGCCGAGGCGGGCAGGCGGGCGGCCGTGGCGTCTCCTCCCGAGAGCCGGATGGCATAGAACACCGCTACCGAGGAGATCGCCAGGATCACCACCATGTAGACGGTGCGGTTGGCCAGGTATCTCATGACTCGAGACCCTTGGCTTCATGCCGCAGCCTGGGATCGAACACATCCCGGAGACCGTCGCCGATCAGGCTCACCGAGAGCACCATCACCACCAGGGTCAGCCCCGGGACCGTGGTCTCCCAGTGGTTGAGCTGCAAGAAATTACGGCCCTCCGCCACCATCTGCCCCAGGCTGGGCAGGGGAGGCTGGGCTCCCAGGCCGATGAAGGAAAGGGCCGCTTCGGCAATGATGGCCACTGCCACGTAGTAGGAGGCAAGCACCAATGCCGGGGCCAGAATGTTGGGGAGGAGGTGCTTGCGGATGATCCGCCAGTTGGAGAGTCCCCCCGCCCGGGCAGCTTCGATGAACTCCCGCTCCGACAGCGCCAGGACCTCGCCCCGCACGACGCGGGCGATGGCGGCCATATTCACCAGACCCACCGCCAGGATCACCGACAGCAGTCCTTCGCCCAACCCTCCGGCGAACAAGACAGCCACCAGGATGAGCGGGAATCCCCAGATGAAGTCCATCACTCCGCTGAGGGAACGGTCGGTCCAACCTCCCCGGAAGCCCGATATGGTCCCGATCGCCAAGCCGGCCAACAGGGCCAACCCGGTCACTCCCACTGCCACAGCCAAACTCACGCGGATGGCGACGAACAGTCTGGTGGCCGTGTCGCGGCCCAGATGGTCGGTGCCCAACAACGCGTCCTCGCTGAAGGGGACGGCATGGATGTTGGAGAAGTTGATCAGTTCGTAGTCGCCACCGACGATGATCGGACCCGCCACCCCGGCCCCCACCACCAGCACCCCGAGAATCACCCCGGAAAGCAGCAGGCGGTTGCGTATCAGGTTCCGCATCCCTCTCCGGAACACAGAGACGTGTTGACTCTCTTCGAAATCCAAGAGCCGCTGGTCCCATTCGGCGAGATAGGACTCGGGAGTGGAGGCAGTCATTACCGGGTCAGTGTAAGAGGTGACGCGCCAGCAACACGTCTACCAGAGAAACCCCGCCCCCGAGGAAGGGGCGGAGGCTTCTCTCTCGATCGGATCGGTCCTAGGCCTCGATCCAGGTGTCGTTGTAGTACGGGTAGAGCAGCCACACGTGCGGCGACCAGCCATGTACCCGATTGTTCTTCACGAACGTGGAGTTCTGGTTGATGAAGGACATGTTGGGAAGCGTCTCGGCCCAGGCGATCTGGAAGTCGGACTGAGCCTTGGCGGCAGCCTCCTCCGTCCCGGCAGCCTGCCAGTCGGCAATCGCCTGGTCGATACGAGGCTCGTTGGCATGGGACCAGTTGGGCACCGGGATGGTGTAACTGGCGCAGAACAGGGTCAGCACGTCGATCGGGATGGGCCACAGCCACATGAACAGACCGGCGGGCACTTCCGGGCCTCCGGCTCTCTCGAACCACACCGCCCGGTCGACCACGTTCACGTCCGCCTGTGCGCCCACCTGTGAGAACTGGGCGGCCGCCGCGGTGGCGATTGCGGTCTGCAGGGACTCGTTCTCCACCATGAACTCGAACTGGAGCGGCACGCCGTCGCGCTCTCGTACTCCGTCCGAACCCATCGACCAGCCGGCCGCATCCAACAACCGGTTGGCCTCGGCCACATCGTAGTTGTTGTGCTGCTCAACCGCCGGGTCGTAGTAGCGGTCGGTGGTCGGGAAGGGCCCGTAGGTGGCGGCGCCGTTGCCAAACAGAAGCGCCTGCACCATGCCTTCCCGGTCAACGGCGTGGGAGAGGCCGCGCCGGGTCTCCACGTCGCCGAAGATCTCCGGGAAGTTCTCCCGGTTCATGAACATGAAGTAACCGGACCACTCGGCGTGCTGATAAACGGTAAGGTCCGGATTCCCTTGCAGTCGGGCCAGGTCCTGGTGAGCGGGGTTTAACAGGGTGTCGATGTCCCCGTTCTCCAACTGGGTGGCTCGCTGCCCGGCCTCGGTGATCACTGTCCACCGGATGGCGTCGAGGTAAGCGGTCCCCTTGTTCTCTAAGTAAGGGACGTTCGAGCCCGGATAGTCATCCCAGCGCTCGACATAGGAGTGGCTGCCGGGCACCCACTCAGTGTGCTTGAACGGGCCGGTAGCGTCAACGATTTCCGTGCCGTAGACGGAGGCAACGACGCTCTCTCCGGCCAGACCGGTCTCGTCGTCGTATCCGCCCACTTCCTTCCAGGTGTTGATGTTGGCAATCCGCCAGTAGCCGGTGGCGAGCGGCCCGAGGGTGCCCACCCAGGCATTGTTCATCTTGGCCACCACCTGGCTACCGTCCACCTCATAGTGGCTGATCGGTGAGGCCAGGCTGGCGATGAAGCTGAACTTCTGGATGCGGTAGAACTCGGCCACATCGGCGGCGGTGATGGTGCCGCCCGAATGGGACTGGCGGTCCTCCACCGTGAACCGGTACTCGAGGCCGTCGTCGGACACGCTGAAGTCCGTGCAGTACTGGGGTACGAAGTCACCGTCCGGAGAGACCGTCACTATCGCTTCGTAGATGGCGAAGAAGGCCGGGTCATACCAGTTGGTGGTGATCGGGTCATGCTTGGAGACGTCACGGTTGTAGCCCTCGCGCAACGTGCCGCCCCGGGTTGGGCCCATCTCCTCGGGCGCCGCGGTGGTGGCAGGCGCGGCGGTCGTGGTGGGAGCGGCGGTCGTGGTGGGAGCGGCGGTGGTGGCAATCGGTTCTTCGTCATCGCCACAGGAGGCCAGCAGCGCCGCGGCCGCGGTGGCTCCCACACCGGCCAGCCCCACCTTCTTGAGGAACTGGCGGCGACTCAGCTTTTTCTGCTGGTACTCCTCCAAGACGCTCTGGATCTCGGGACTGTTCTCCGTCATAGCTTCACACTCCTTCCTAGCGGTTTAACTTCTCGTGCTTCAGATCTCGCTGGCAACACTGAGGTGAGCAACTGTTTGGTTTCTCAGATTGCTTCTTTTCACCCGGCCGCCTTAACTGTTTACATAGTAGCCAACCCTCCCTTGACCAACCCCCTGAGGCAGCTTCCGACAAGGTCGGGGCATAAAGAATTAAAAGCTTGAGCCGAACCCCGATCGAGTTGCTCATAGCGGTCCTGGCGCCTGGCCGATACCATTACCGGCAACCAAGGAGTGATCCCGAATGTGCACCACCGGCGCTCTGCGAACCGACACCGGATATTTCCTGTTCAAGAACAAGGACTTCGGACGGGTCCGTTTCGAAGATCGTCTGGTGATCGAGGAGGACGTGTTCGGCATAGCAGGAGTGAAGACCTGGGCGGGAACCGACCCGGACCTGGACCGGTTCTCGGGGTTCTCGCTGGGCGCCAACCGCCACGGACTGCTGTGCTGTGACTCCAACGTGCGCACGGTCCCTGGCCTGAACTACGACCGGCTGACGGAGATCGCCCTTCGGGAGGGGACCGACGTCCGGAGCGGGGTGGCGGTGGTGGAACGGGCCATGAAGAGAGGTCCCTACGTCTGGGGGAACCTGGTGCTGATCGACCAATCCGGTCTGGCGACCGTGGAGGTGCGGGGACAACAACTCAAAGCCACCTTCCACCCCACCGACCGGGTAGCCCGTTCCAACCACCATGTCGAGTTGGGCGCCACAAGCGAAGATGATGACACGGTTACCACCGGCCCCCGGCTGAGATCGACTTCCCGCCGGCTCCGCGACGCCCGGAGACTCTCCGACATCTTCGAACTGCAGGAGTCCCATGACCAGGGCGACTCGGGCATCTGTAACCATTCCTCATACAACACCGTCTACTCATATGTATTCGAGAGCGCCGGCGCGTCCATCTTTCTCCACGTGACCCAGGGGAAGCCCTGCCAGAATCCCGAGAGGAAGGCCCTTCGGTTGCCTCTGGGAGCGGACTGGAGCCCCGAGGCCGTATTGGCGTTGCAGGACGCCTATCCCTCCAGTCGGGTCCCCGCTCCGGTCTGATCCCGGCGCTCACCGGTTGACCGGGGACCTATCGTCATCGTCAGGGGGAGGTGCGAACCCCTGTCACAGGTGCGAACCCCTGTCACAGGTAGACGGCGGATTCGACCAGCTTGAGCAGAGGCTGTGGGAACACGCCCAGAACCACGGTCACCGCGGTTGCCGCTCCCAGGGACCATGCGGTTGGCCAATCACAGAGCACCGGGTCTTCGCTGGTGGGAGACCGCATATACATGGTCACAATCACCCGCAGATAGAGATAGATCGCCATCGCCGAGGCCACCACAGCCACCACCACCAGCCATTCCAGGTCTCCTCTCCACGCCGAGAGAAAGACACCCAGCTTGGCGACGAATCCCGTGGTGAGAGGAAGGCCCGCCATCCCCAGGAGGGAGACCGACAAGACCATGGCCAGGAAGGGCGAGCGGCGGTAGAGACCCCGGTAATCGGAGAGATCCGACCCCGAAGAGACCGCTCCCCCGACCACGGAAATCACCGAGAAGGCCGCCACCAACTGCACGGTGTAGACCGCCAGGTAGAGCCAGACCGAAGACGATCCCTGGGCGCCTGAGGCGAGGCCGGTGAGAATGAAACCGGCGTGAGCCACTCCCGAGTAGGCCAGCAGGCGACGGATGTCCGAGGAGATGATGGCCATCAGCGCTCCAACGACCATCGAGAGCGCGGCGATCCCCGCCACGATCGGCGCCCAGTCCGGTCGGAAGCTGTCGAAACCGGACAGCAGCACCCTGGCCAGCGCCGCAAACCCGCCCACCTTGGCCACCGCGGCCATGTATCCCACAATCCCCGCCGGGGCACCCTGGTAGACGTCCGGCGCCCACACGTGGAAGGGAGCAGCCGCCACCTTGAATGAAAGCCCCGCCGTCAAGAGGCCGATCCCCACCAGGAGGACCGCCGGAGAGAGCACCAGGCTGCGGGCAAAGAACTGTCCGATCCCCGAAAGATCCAGAGAGCCCGTCCCGGCAAACACCAGGGCCGCCCCGTAGATGAACACGGCGGACGCCACCGCTCCCAGCAGCAGGTACTTGAGCGCCGCCTCGTCGGAACGCACCCCGTCCCCGGCAATGCCGGCCAGGATGTAGAGGGAGATCGATCCCATCTCCAGCCCCAGGAACATCATCACCAGGTTTTGGGAGGCGGCCATGAGGATGAAGCCGGCCGCCGCCAGGAGCACCAGAGCCAGTCCCTCGGCTGCCCGATTCCCCAGGTGGGCGAAGAGGCTGCGTGCGGCCGCAACGGCCTGGATGGAGACCCCCAAGACCACCAGGCGGGCCAGCGCGGCGGAACGATCGAAGATGAGCATCCCTCCGAAGATCGGCTCTCCATCGGGAGTGGCGGCGTTCCACTGCCAGACGCCCAGCGCCAAGGAGACCGCGAAGATCACCACCGAAGCCCTCCACAAGACCCTGACGCCGGGCTTGAACTGTACATCCAACAACAGGAGCGCCACCGCCCCGAACACCAGGACCAACTCGGGAGCCAGCGCCGCCCAGGCGATCTCGGGAAATGCTGCGGGAATCACGACTCATCCTCCGAAGCCGTGGCGAACACATCCGCCAGTCTCCCTGGCGAGGGCGCCTCATAGTCGGTGTTCTGCTCGATACGGTCGAGAATCGCTTCCACGGATGGGGCGGTCCTCTCCAAGAGGACGCCGGGATACAGACCGAGCAGCAGGACCAGGGCCGCCAAGGGCGCCAGCACCGCCGTCTCCTTGGGGGTGAGGTCGGCGAGTTTCCGGTTCTCCGCGCCCTCCACCGGTCCCGTGAACACCCGCTGATAGGCCCACAACATGTACACGGCGGCCAGCACCACCCCGAACGCCGCCACCACCGTCAGGCTGGGAAGGGAGGGAAAGCTCCCCACCAACACCAGGAATTCCCCGACGAACCCGTTGAGACCGGGCAGGCCGATGGAGGCGAAGGCCATGAACAGGAAGAACCCGGCCATGAGGGGCGCCGGGGTGGCCAGACCCCCGAAGTCGCTGATCTGTTTGGTGTGACGCCGATCATAGAGCATCCCGACCAGGAGGAACAGGGCCCCGGTGGTGAGCCCGTGGTTGACGTTCTGAACAACCGCCCCCTGGAGCCCGGCTGAAGTGAGGGCGAAGATCCCCAGAACCACGAACCCCAGGTGGCTCACCGACGAATAGGCAACCAGCTTCTTGAGGTCGGGCTGGACGATCGCCACCACCGCCCCGTAGATGATTCCCACCACCGCCAGGACCGCCAGGACGGGAACCAGGGAGACCGTCGCCTCGGGAAAGAGCGTGAGGTTGAACCGCAACAGCCCGTAGGTTCCCAGCTTCAAGAGCACTCCTGCCAGCAGCACCGATCCGGCCGTGGGCGCTTCGACATGGGCGTCGGGAAGCCAGGTGTGGAAGGGAAACAGGGGCACCTTGATCGCAAAGGCCAGGGCAAAAGCGCCGAACAACCACATCTGGGCGGTCGGCGAGATGTCCAGGGCCAGCAAGGCCAGAAAGTCGAAGCTGAGCAGGCCCTCGGGTGTCTGGGAGGCATGCATGACAGCCAGAGCGATGATCGCCGCCAGCAGTAGCGCGGAACCGAACGCGGTGTAGATGAAGAACTTGACCGCCGCGTAGACCCGCCGCTTGCCTCCCCACACTCCGATTATCAGGTACATGGGGACCAGGATCACCTCGAAGAAGACGAAGAACAGCAGGAGGTCCAGAGCGAGGAACGTGCCGATCAGGCCCGTCTCCAGAAAGAGCATGGCCACCACGAAGGCCTTGCGCCGGTGGGAGATGGAATCGGAGACCGCCAGGCTGAGGGGGAACAAGACAGCCGTGAGAGCCACCATCCCCAGTGAGATCCCGTCCACGCCCAGCTGCCACGACACCCCCCACGGCTCCCACCACACCACCTTCTCGACCATCTGGAAAGAGGCCTCCCCCACGTCGAAGGAGAAGAACACCGCCCCCGCCAACCCCAGGGGAGCCGCGGACAGGGCCATGCCCAGTGGCAGATGCAGTTCCCGCCGACGGGCCGGCACCAGCGAAACCACCACCGCCCCCAGGAGGGGCGTGAGAACCAGCAGAGTCAGCATTGCCGGTGACTCACACTCCGCCCCTCACCAGAAGCCATGCCAGGAGCGCCACCAGACCCAGGCCGAACCACAGGCCGTACTGGCGGATCAGACCGCTCTGGGCGGGGCGGATCATGGTTCCGGCGGCCCTTACCAGGCGTGCGACGCCGTTCACGGCCCCGTCCACAACGTCCAGATCCAGCCGGAAGGCGGCCTGCTCAGCGAGGCGGCGGCCGGGGGAGACCAGAATCGTCCCGTAAATGTCATCCACCCGGTAGCCGTCTTCCCACCATCCCCACACCTTGCCGAATGCCGCCTGGAAGCGGCGCCAGGCCTCGGGGGGACGGTGGTAGGCGAAGAAGGCCATGGCGGCGCCGACCGCTCCGGCCCCCACCGCAACCGCGGCCAGCACGAGAATGGAGACCACCCCCTCGGCGGGATGTCCGAGCTTCACCCCCTTGAAGGAAGGCTCCAGGAAATGCTCGAGCCCCAGGCGGAAGGGAGTGTTGACCAATCCTCCCAACACCGACAGGACGGCCAGGACGGCCAGGGGAACAGTCATGGAACGGGGAGACTCGTGGGGGATGACCCCCTCGGGCCAGCGGGGACGGCCCAGGAACACCATCACGAACTGGCGGATCATGTAGAAGGCAGTCAGCAGGGCGGTTACCAAACCCACCAGCCACAGCACCGTGAAGAAGCCACCCTGGTTGAACACGACACCCAGGATCTCGTCCTTCGACCAGAAGCCCGCCAGGGGGGGGAAGCCCGCGATGGCCACCACCCCGATCCCCATGGTGAGGAACGTGACGGGCATGGCCTTGCGCAGTCCCCCCATCTCTTCCATGTCCTGGCGTCCGCCCATGGCATGGATCACCGAACCGGCCCCCAGGAACAGGAGAGCCTTGAAAAAGGCGTGGGTCATCAAGTGGAACACACCGGCCACATAGGCAGTCGCCCCCACCGCCAGGAACATGTAGCCCAACTGGCTGATGGTGGAATAGGCCAACACCCGCTTGATGTCGGACTGCCCTAGGGCGATGGTCGCCGCCCACAGGGCGGTAAGGGCTCCGACCGCGGCCACTACCCCCGAGGCGGCGGGGGCCAGCTCGAAGATCGGAGCGGACCGGGCGATCACGTACACCCCGGCGGTCACCATGGTGGCGGCGTGAATCAGGGCCGAGACGGGAGTGGGGCCCTCCATGGCGTCGGGCAACCACACATACAGAGGGATCTGCGCCGACTTCCCGATCGCCCCGGCCGCCAGCATCAGCCCGATCAAAGTGGCCGCCGACCCGGTCAGCTCATCCCCGGCTCGGTCGAACACCCCCGAATAGGACAGCGTCCCGAAGGAACTGAAGATCAGCATCAGGGCTATGAGAAAACCGAAGTCGCCGATCCGGTTCACGACGAACGCCTTCTTTCCCGCTGCGGCGGCGGAGGGCCGGGTGAACCAGAACGAGATCAGAAGATAAGAGCAGAGACCGACCAGTTCCCAGCCCACGAATAGCATGGCGTAATTTCCCGCCAGCACCAGGGTGAGCATGGAGGCGGTGAACAGGTTGAGATAGGCGAAGAAACGGTGAAAGCGGGGGTCTCCGTGCATGTATCCCAGCGAATAGATGTGAATCAGGGAGCCCACCCCGGTTACCACCAGGGTCATCAGCGCCGAGAGCGGATCCCAGACGATCTCGAAGGAGGCGCCCACCGCCGGCATCCACTCCCACAGAAGGGACTGGGAAGGATGCCCCTCTCCGGTGAGGAAGGGCACGGCGGCCACCGCCGCCACCCCGAAGGCAGCCAGCGACGCGGCGCAGGTGAGATACCCAGCCCGTGGCTCACCCAGCCACCGTCCGACGAAATGCAATAGCAACGAACCCCCCAGGGGAAGGGCGATCACCAGCCACAACGCCTCGGTCGGAAGCTCGATCATCCCCGAAGCGCTGCCAACTCGTCGACCGAGGCGGTCTCCCGTCTCCTGAATATGGCGACGATGATCGCCAGGCCCACCACCACCTCGGCGGCCGCCACCACCAGTACGAAGAACACCGCCACCTGCCCGTCCAGCACTCCCGCCGCCCGGCCGGCGGCCACAAAGGTGAGGTTGACCGCGTTGAGCATCAACTCCACGCACATGAACATCACCAGGGCGTTACGTCTGATCAGGACCCCGGTCATCCCCAGGACGAACAGGATGGCGGCCAGCGTCATGTACCAGCCCGAGGTGACGACTGGCATCAGTCCTCCGTCGGCGTCTCGGGGGACCGTCGGTGAAAAGCCAGGGCGATCGCCCCCACCGCGGCGATGGTCAACAAGAGAGCGGTCACCTCCACCCCCAGCACCCAAGTGGTGAAAAGCTCTCCTCCCAGAGCCTGGACCGTGCCGTTGGGAATCTCGGCCACCTCTCCCGAGGCGGGAGTCCAGGAGAACCGGCCCCTCGACACGAGCGTCGCCGCTCCCAGCGCCACCGCGGTGGCGAGTCCGGCCACCAGCTTGCGCTGGAAGGGAATGGTCTCGGAAGTGTCCTCGGAGCGGTCCACGCCGATGAACATGATCACGAACAGGAACAGGGTCAAAACCGCACCCGCATACACCACCACCTGGACGGCAGCCACCAGGTGGGCCAGGTTGACGACGTATATGACGGCCAGGGAGACCAAAGCTCCCAGGAGCCCCAGGGCGGAGCGGACCGGGTTGCGAGCCAGGACCACGGTCACCGCGCCGGCCAGCGTCCCCGCCCCCATCAGTATGAAGATCACCAGTTCAACCATGCGGTGAATCCCTGGTCTCCTGATCGGGTTCCGGCGTCCAGGAGGCCGGGCCGGGGGTGGCCTGCCACATGGTCTCGCCCTCGTAGGCCGCCACCCCGCTGGGAGAGGTGGCGCGCAGCCATCCGTCGGCAGCGTCCAGTTCGGAAAGGTCGGCAAACGGGTCCTCGGGGTAGATGTGGGGGACCGACCCGTCCTCCGCCATCAACAGTTCCTTCCTGGTGTGGATGGCGTCGTTGCGGTTTGTGACCGACATCTCGAAGAGGTGGGTCATGGTGATGGCCTCCGTCGGACAAGCCTCCACACACAGCCCGCAGAAGATGCAGCGCAGCATGTTTATCTCATACACGTAGCCGAAGCGCTCTCCTGGACTCTGGGGGTCATCGGGCGGGTTGTCCGCCCCCCGCACATAGATGCAGCGAGCCGGGCAGGCTCCCGCGCACAGTTCGCACCCGATGCATTTCTCCATCCCGTCGGGATAGCGATTCAGGACATGGCGACCGTGGAACCGGACCGGTTTCTCCCGCATCTCCGAGGGGTATTGAGTGGTGACTATGTCCTTGCCGAACAGACCTCGCAGCCCTATCGAGCCGGTCACCTTGAAGCCTTTCCAGAATTCTCTAAGTATTCCCATTTCTCACCTCACCCTATAAAGGGCAGCCCGAACTGACGGAAGCCGATCACCACGGTGGAGATCACCAGCCACAGCATCGAGGCGGGTATCAGCCGCTTCCAACCCAGGGTCATCAACTGGTCGTAGCGCAACCTCGGAAGGGTGGCCCTGATCCAGAAGAACGCCACCACCAGCACATAGCTCTTCAACATCAGCCACACCACGGGCAGAATGGCCGAAACCCACGCAGGTACTACTCCTTCCCATGTCGGGCCGTTCCACCCGCCGAAAAAGAGGGTGGCGGCAATGGCGCACATGGAGAGGATGTTGATGTACTCGGCCAGAAAGAACATGGCGAACCGGATTCCTGAGTACTCGGTGTGGAATCCCCCCACCAGCTCCTGCTCCGCCTCCACCAGGTCGAAAGGCGCCCGGTTGGTCTCCGCCACCGCCGCCAGGAAAAAGATCACGAATGCCACTACCTGGGGAAACACATACCACCGGGGTATGAGGCTGACCACCGGGTCGAGGAAGGCGACCGTCCCCGACCAGGTCCCCGACTGGCGCTCCACGATCTCGGCAAGAGAAAGCGTTCCGCTCTCGGCCCCCGGAGCGGTGGCCGAGAACATCACAACCGCCACCATCGCCAGACCCATGGCCGCCTCATAGGAGATGGCTTGGGCCGTGGCCCGCACGCCTCCCAGCAACGGATACTTGGACCCCGACGACCACCCGGCCAGCACCACCGCGTACACGGCCATGGAGGACATGGCCAGGATGAACAGGATTCCGATGTTGAGGTCCGCCCCCTGGAGCGGCACCTGCCGACCCGCAATCTCCAGGCCCGGACCGAGGGGAACCATCATGAAGATCAAAAAGGCGGGAACCACCGCCAAGAAAGGCGCCAGCAGGTAAGCGCCCAAATCCACCTTCCTCGGAGTCACCTGTTCCTTGAAGAACAGCTTCAACCCGTCGGCGAGTGTCTGGAGGATCCCCCACGGCCCCGCCCGGGCTGGGCCCACGCGGTTCTGCATGTCCGCCACGACCTTTCGCTCCAGCCAGATGTTGACGATGGTGAGCACCACCAACAGGCCGAACACCCCGACCACGCGGGCAGCCACCAATAACAGATCCACCCAGTCCATCAGAGGGTTGTCACCAGGAAATAGAGCGCTGCCACGGCCTAGGTGAAAGATTAGAAACGCCCACCCCCATAACAAAACCCTTCCTCCCAGCCCGGAAAACCGGTTGCCGACACCGCCGGTGGTGCGGCTTTCACGGCCGGTTTCCAGAAAGAGGGCTGTCGGGATGCCAAACGCCCGGCCAACGAGGTTAACATAATGTAAAGCCCATGCGGCGGTGTCACTTTGCGATACCGAGTCCCCCGAGCCCAGGAGGCGCCCCTTGAACTCGTCCCCCATCCCCTCCGACCTGGACATCGCCCAGGCCGCCCAGGTGATTCCCATCACCGAGATAGCCGACCGGGTGGGAATCAGAACCGAAGAACTGATCCCCTACGGGCACGACAAGGCAAAGGTACACCTCGACATCCTGCAACGGGTTCGCAACCGCCCGCGGGGCCGCTACGTGGACGTGACCGCCATCACCCCCACTCCCCTCGGTGAGGGTAAGACCACCACCACCATCGGCCTGACCCAGGGCCTGGGAGCCCGGGGCCGAAACGTCATGGCCTGCATTCGCCAGCCCAGCATGGGTCCCACCTTCGGCATCAAAGGGGGTGCGGCCGGAGGAGGCTACAGCCAGGTGATCCCCATGGAGGAGTTCAATCTCCACCTGACCGGGGACCTGCACGCCATCGGGGTGGCCCACAACCTGGCGGCCGCCGCCATCGACGCCCGTTGGTACTTCGAGGAGAGGCTCAGCGATGCGAAATTGGCGGAGAGGGGACTCGTGCGCCTGAGCATCGATCCCCACCGGATCCTGTGGCGGCGGGTCGTCGACGTGAACGACCGGGCACTTCGCAGCATCGTGCTGGGACTGGGAGGCCGGGCCGACGGGCTGCCGCGCGAGACCGGCTATGACATCACGGTGGCAAGCGAGATCATGGCCATCCTGGCCCTGGTGGACGGACAGGACTACGCCTCGGCTCTCCGCAACCTGAGGGAGCGTTGCGGAAGGATCGTGTTCGGCACATCCAAGGGCGGGGATCCGCTCACCCTCGAGGACCTGGGGGTGGCTGGAGCGGTGACCGTGTTGATGAAGGACGCCCTTCATCCCACCCTGATGCAGACCCTGGAGGGACAGGGTGTCTTCGTGCACGCCGGACCCTTCGCCAATATCGCCCATGGCAATTCTTCGGTGCTAGCCGACCGGGTGGCCCTGCAACTGGCCGACTACGTGGTTACCGAATCGGGGTTCGGCGCCGACATGGGAATGGAGAAATTCTTCAACATAAAGTGCCGGACCTCGGGCCTGGTTCCCGACTGCGTGGTGCTGACCACCACCATCCGCGCCCTCAAGGCCCAGGGAGGAGGCCCGCCGGTGAGACCGGGACGGCCCCTTCCCAGCGCCTACGTCGAGGAGAACCTGGAGTTGCTGGGAGAAGGCGTGGCGAACCTCCAGACCCACCTCAACAACGTAAAGCAGTTCGGAGTACCGGCCGTGGTGGCGGTGAACGTGTTTCCCACTGACACCGAGCGGGAGATCGAATACCTCCGGGCGGCGGCTGCCGAGGCCGGATCTCATGCGGTTGCGGCCACCACCCACTGGGCCAACGGAGGCCAGGGGGCGCTGGAGATGGCCGAGGCCGTCGAGGACGCCTGCACCGTACCGGGCGACTTCTCCCTGCTGTATCCCGATGAACTCTCCCTCAAGGAGAAAATCGCAACCATCGCCCGGAAGGTCTACGGGGCGGCGGACGTCTCGTACACCGCCCTTGCCAACCGTCAACTCGCCCAGTACGAGAAGGCGGGGTTCGGTGATCTGCCTATCTGCATGGCCAAGACCCACCTTTCGATCAGCCATGACCCCAGTCTCAGGGGGGCCCCACGGGGATATACGCTGCCCATCCGGGAAGTGCGCGCCTCGGTGGGGGCCGGGTTCATCTATCCATTGGTTGGCGCTGTGCGCACCATGCCTGGCCTGTCGTCGGCTCCGGCCTATCTGAACGTCGATCTCGACTCGTCCGGAAAGGTGGTGGGCCTGTTCTGAGGTAGGCCGCACGACCGGTGGAAGGACCCTCATGCGGGCGGCACCTAGCGAGGACGGGCCAGGAGTCTGTGGTCTGCGGCGACGTCCTGTTAAGAGGCGAGAAAGTCAAACCAGGACCTCTCCGACCCCACCCACTACCATGAATCCGTCCCCCTAAGTCGCGAAAACCGGGCCATCCCTTTCTTACCCATCGGGCCCGCCCCCGCCGCCACCACCACAGGGCTGAACGCGGTCCGCCGGCCCGGCCAGGGGAGGCGTTCGACAAGTTATGACCTCCTGCCCGCCAGGGGCGCTCCTTGTGCGGTCCGGACGACGTCGGAACGGACCGGGAGGTGTTCGACTCCATCAATGTGCATCGGGCCTGTGACAGGAATCAACGCACCACCGGTACTTTCTGTCCCTTTTTTCCGCGACTTCCCACCACCCGCACATCTCCCGGCCCACCCTCCGAACCACCTACGCGGTTCAAACCGGCAGATCAGCCGGTGTCAGGCGTCGATTCGATTGTCCGCAACAGCCGATAGTGCAGGGAACTGGCATCGGCCGGAGGGTCCTTGACCTCGGTTTTCTCCACCTCAAGGACATAGGAGACTCCCTCTGTGTGAGTGAACCCTTCGATGCCGCTATAGAACTATTCCCAGTCGGCGTTCTCCGACTCCTTCACCAGCAGACACTGGCGGGGACCTACCCCCACGCAGTCCACCAGTTCGGGGCCGACCCACATCCGGACAACCCGGCCCCCCGAACAGGGGCCCCAGGCGATCGCCATAAAGCAGGAGGAAGAGCAACGTCGTTGCGATCCGGGCCGCCGCTGCCGAATCACCATCCAAGTTCAAATCTCCGCGTCGAACGGTGAGCCCTCTCTTTTACAGATTGCTAAAATAACTTACGGGCCGAGCCAGCCCCTTCAAGTCAAGGAGAGTCAACTATGGGAAGAAAGACCCGGCTGACCCATCCGCTGGTGCGACACAACGGCGCACTTCGAGAAGCCACCTGGGCCGAGGCCCTGGCCGCGGCGGCCCGTGGCCTGGGCGGGGTGCGGGATGCTCACGGCGGAGAGGCACTAGGGCTGTTTTCCTGCTCCAAAGCCACCAACGAGACCAACTATCTGGCACAGAAGTTCGCTCGGGTGGTGATGAGCACCAACAACGTAGATTCCTGCAACCGGACCTGACACGCTCCCAGCGTCGCCGGTCTGGCGACGGTTTTCGGAGCCGGAGGGGGGACCAGTTCCTATGAGGAGATGGATGACGCCGAGGTGGTGATCCTGTGGGGATCGAACGCCCGAGCCGCCCATCCCATCTTCTTTCACCGGATCATCCGGGCAGTCCGGCGCGGCGCCACATTGTTCTGTGTGGACCCGCGACGAAGCGAGTCCTCGGAATGGGCCGACCTTTGGCTGGGAATCGACGTCGGGTCCGACATCGCCCTATCCAACGCGGTGGCTCGCGAGATCCTGGCAAATGGCCTGGAGAACCGGGAGTTCATCGAACGGGCGACCCTCCATTTCGGCGAATACGCCCAGAGCGTGGAGGAGTGGACCCTCGAGCGCGGCGAGGAAGTTACCGGCGTACCCGCTGCCGCCATCCGCTCCCTGGCCCACACCTACGCCAAAGCCGATCGCGCCCAGTTGTGCTGGACTCTGGGAATAACCGAGCATCACAACGCCACCGACAACGTGCTGGCCCTCATCAACCTGGCCCTGCTTTGCGGACATGTGGGCCGCTACGGGTCGGGCCTGGTACCGCTCCGGGGCCAGAACAACGTGCAGGGAGGGGGCGATATGGGGGCGATCCCCAACAAGTTCCCCGGTTTCCAGGATGTCGAGTCGGACGAAATCCGGGGCCGCTTTGAGGCGGCATGGAAGGCATCCGTCCCTCCTCGTAAGGGACTTCATCTCACCCAGATGTTCGAAGCCATGGAGGAGGGACACCTGCGAGGCCTGTACGTCATCGGAGAGAATCCCGCGGAGTCCGAAGCGGACGTCAATCGAGCCCGCGGCCTCTTGGAGGGACTCGACTTCATAGTGGCCCAGGACATCTTCCTAACCCGCACCGCCCAGATGGCCGATGTGGTGTTCCCGGCGGCGGCCGACTGGTGCGAGGCCGAGGGCACGGTTACCTCCAGCGAACGACGGGTCCAGAGGGTGCGCCCCGCCCTTCGCCCCCCTGGAGAAGCCCGCACCGACTCCCACATCATCTGCTCTCTGGCCACCGCCATGGGCCACGACTGGGGTCTCCCCGCGGCCGAGGAGGTCTGGGACGAAATGCGCAGCCTCTCCCCCATGCACGGCGGCATGTCGTACCGTCGTTTGGAAGAGAACGGCGGACTGCAGTGGCCCTGCTACGACGAGGACCATCCCGGGGAGTTGTTTCTTCACTCCCGCCTGTGGGCAGACCCGCCAGGCGGCCCGTTGGCGCCCTTCACCCCGGTGGAGTGGGTACCTCCGGTGGACCGCCTGACCGAGGACTATCCCGTCCGGCTCACCACCGGACGTCATCTCGACTCCTACAACACCGGCGTGCAGAGCGGTTCTCTCAAGTCTCCGATCCGGATCGGAGGGACGATCGACATCTCACCCGAGGACTGCTCGGAGTGGGGCGTCTCGGAAGGAGAAGAGGTACGGGTCACTTCCCGGAGGGGATCTATCACGGTTCCCGCCCGGGTGGACGAGAGCCTCCGGCCCGGCCTGGTCTTCATGTCCCTTCACTTTCCCGAGGAAGTCGACATCAACCAACTCACCATCGAGGCCTGGGATCCCAAGAGCGGCACCGCCGAATTCAAGGCCACCGCGGTGCGAGTGGAGAAAATGCCTGCTCCGGTCGGGTAGCATCGCCAACCCATCTCCTCATGGACCTGCGTTTCACAGATGCCCAACCCACCGCAGCCGAGCGGGAGGCGGTGGAATCAGTTATCGGTCCCGCCAGGGTGGACAGCCACCAGCGGGTCCGAACCGCCTCCAATCTCAGGATCTTCGCCAAGGGAATGCAGAGCGTGGCGGACCGACGCCACCTGTTGCTGCCGGCGCTGGAGGCCGTGCAATCCGAGATAGGTTGGGTCTCGGAGGGGGCGCTGATGCACATCTGCCGGGAACTCTCGGTCCCACCGGCCGAGGCTTGGGGAGTGGCGACCTTCTATTCCCTCATCTCGGTCGACCCTTCCCCGCCGGTGGTTCTCCACGTCTGTGACGACATCGTGTGCCGCCGGGTCGGGGCCCTGGAGTTGATGGAAGGACTGGAGGCCAACGGGCAGACACCCAATACCCGATGGCTACCCTCGCCCTGCCTTGGACAGTGCGACCGGGCTCCTGCAGCCTACATCCAGCGGGCCGGAGAAGACGACCAGGTCCTGGTCTCCATCGACCCCCGGACGCGGCCCATAGGACCGGACGGGAGCGTCGTTGCGGCCAACGGTCAACAAGAGAGTCCCGCGGCGCCCCAGGCAGGCCAAGCCCATCTCCGGATATTGAGGAGGGTGGGGACGGTGAATCCCCGGTCGCTCGACTCCTATTTGGCGGCGGGCGGCTACCGGGCCCTCGAAGAGGCGGTGGAGATGGGGCCTGCGGCGGTTGTTGCCGAGGTCAAGGCGTCCAACCTTCGGGGACGGGGCGGGGCGGCCTTCCCCGCCTGGATCAAGTGGGAGGCCGTGGCCAACTCGCCGGAGCCGGTCCGCTACCTGATTTGCAACGCCGACGAGTCGGAGCCCGGCACCTTCAAGGACCGGGTGCTGATGGAGGACGATCCGTTCTCGGTGATCGAGGCGATGACCATCTCCGGCTACGCGATCGGAGCTCGCAAGGGCTATCTGTACATCCGGGGAGAGTATCCCCTGGCCACCCGGCGCCTCCGGTCAGCCATACACCAGGCGCGAGATGCAGGTCTCCTGGGTGAATCGACGAGGAACGGAGTTTCTTTCGACATCGATCTCCGCCGCGGGCAGGGCGCGTATATCTGCGGCGAGGAAACCGCCCTGATGAACTCCATCGAAGGCTTGAGGGGAGAACCCCGCAACAAACCGCCCTTCCCCACCGTTTCCGGACTGTTCGGCAAGCCGACCGTCATCAACAATGTGGAGACGCTCTGCAATGTCCTTGACATCGTCGCCGACGGGGGGAGCAACTTCGCCTCGGTGGGCACCCCCCAGTCAACCGGGCCCAAGCTCTTCTGCCTGTCCGGCTCGGTGCGCCGGCCCGGGACCTACGAAGTGGAGTTCGGCGCCACTCTGGGCGACCTGATCGAGTTGGCCGGGGGATTACCCGAGGGCCGCAGGTTACGGGCCATCCTCCTGGGGGGAGCCGCCGGCTCCTTCGTGCTGCCCGACCTCCTGGAGATGCCTCTCACCTTCGAGGCGGCCTCCGAAGCCGGAGTCTCCCTGGGGTCGGGAGTGATTATGGCTTTCGATCAGCACACCGACTTCGGAGACATCCTGGCAAGAATCGCCGCTTTCTTCCGTGACGAGACCTGCGGACAGTGCGTTCCGTGCCGGGTTGGTACTGTACGGGTCGAAGAGGCGCTGGCGAGAATACGGCGCGATCCCCAGCCCGGAGATTTGGAACTGATCGAAGAAATAGACCTGGCAATGAGGGACGCATCCATCTGCGGACTGGGACACACCGCCGCCATCGCCCTGCGCTCGGCTCTGGAGCTTGGACTGCTGGAATGACCCAACCCGAGACCACCGAGACTGCCAACACCGTCAGCCTGACGATCGATGGCTCTCCGGTGGAAGTCCGGCCGGACGCCACTCTCCTGGAGGCATGCCGCCAGATGGGCACCGAGGTGCCCACCCTCTGTTATCTCGAGACACTCACCCCTGTTAACGTGTGCCGGATCTGCGTGGTGGAGGTGGAACGCAACCGCACCCTGGTCCCCGCATGTTCACGGATAGCCGAGGAGGGCATGGTGGTGAAGACCGACTCCGAGCGGGTCCGCCACAGCCGAAAGATGATCCTGGAATTCCTGGGATCCTCGGTCGACCTCTCAGCGGCCGAAGACGAAGTCGGAGAATGGATGGAGCAATACCAGGCTGATCCGGCCCGGTACGGTCCACAGTCGGAGCCAACCGCCGCCGGGGAGAGAGGCCGGCGCCATCCGGGACACCATGGCGAGGTCAACGGCCGGACGGCTGAAGGAGTGCATCAACCGACCAAGGTGGACAACACCCTCTATGTCCGCGATTACTCCCGCTGCATCCTCTGTTACAAATGCGTAGAAGCATGCGGGATCGACGCCCAGGGAACCTACGCCATCGCGGTGGCGGGGCGAGGTTTCGACGCTCGGATCTCCACCGAGATGGACCTTCCCCTGGGCGACGGAGCCTGCGTCTTCTGTGGCAACTGCATCGGGGTTTGTCCCACCGGCGCTCTCATGTTCCGCTCCGAGTGGGAACTGCGGCGAGCGGAGCTCTGGGATCCCGACGCCCAGTCGGTTACCCGGACGGTCTGCTCCTACTGTGGGGTGGGCTGCAACCTGGAGCTACACACCCAGGACAATCGGATCGTCAAGGTGACTTCTCCCCAGGATCACGACGTCACCAGCGGCCATCTGTGCATCAAGGGCCGGTTCGGCTACGACTACGTCCAGAATCTGGGCGATGTGGACCGAAGCTCGATCGACGAGGTGTTGGCGGCGGCCCGCCGTCCGGCTCCCGAGTAGCCCAGGGCGTTCAGGCCAGCGCAGGACTCTTCCGACGCAGGTGATCCCTTATCCGGGATGCCGTAAGGGCGACGAAGAACAGTGACACCGAGATGACAACGATGGTGGCCGAGGCGGCCGTTGAATACTGATAGCTGATCACCAGGCCGCTCACCACCGAGAAGATCGCGATAACGGCCGAGACAGCCATTACCAGCACCACCCGCCGGACCAGGATTATGGCGGTGGCCGGAGGCCCGATCAACAAGCCGAACACCAGGATGGCGCCCACCCCCTGGAACAGCACCACCATGGTCCCGGTGATAAGGGCCAGCAGCGTCAGATGGGCCATCCGGGGACGGAGGTCCATCATCTCGGCTTTCGGTTCATTGAAGGCGAGAGCCAGGAACGACCGGTACATCACCACTGAGATTGCCGAGGCTGCCACCAGGCCGGCGGCCTCCAGCAGGATGCCGCCGGTTGTCACTCCCAGAAGGTCGCCGAACAGAACCGCGGTGATCGAGACCGAGAAGGAAGCGGTCAGCGAGATGATCACCACCCCCAGGGACAGCATGCCCACGAACAGGAGCCCGATCCCGATGTCGGCGCTGAGCTTGGTGTGCTGATGAACCTGGTTGATCCCCCAAACCATCACAATCCCGGCCGCCAGGGCTCCCCAAAGGGGATTGATTCCCAACACCAGCGCCATGGCCACACCCGGAATAATCCCGTGCGCCACGGCGTCTCCCATAAAGGACATCCCGCGAATCACCACCCAGGTGCCCACCACCGAGGTAAGCAACCCGGCCAGCACCCCGGCGAGAAGCGCCCGCTGCTGGAAGGCAAGTTCAAAGGGCTCTAACAACCAGTCCATGTACATCCTTTAGAATCGGGTTCACAGTCGGAAGGTGCGACCTTTATAAATTGATAATCATTATCATATGCGCATAGTGCTTGGACTTCACGCCAAAGTTGAAGAGAGCTTGCGCTCACAGGGGGTGCGCTACACCACCAACCGCAGGGCGCTAATCGAGGCGCTGGACAACACCCCCGGCCCTCTCACCGTCGATGAGCTCTACCGGGTGACGGAGCCGCGGATCCCCTACTCCTCCATCTATCGGGACGTCCGCGTCCTGACCGATACCCAGGTGCTCACCCTCCATCACAGCGCCGACCGGTCCAACCGCTTCGAACTGGCCGAGTGGTTGTCGGGGCATCATCATCACCTGGTGTGCGAGGCGTGCATGGCCATCTCCGACATCTCCCTGCACCCCGATTCCGAACTCCGCCTCTCCCGGTTGGCGGAGAGCGCGGCGGCCAACACCGGGTACCGGGTAACCGGCCACACGCTGGAGATCGAGGGCCTGTGCCCGGAGTGCGATTCATGACGACACCGGTAGAGACCTTCGAGAATGCCGTCGAGGCCGTGGACCTGGAATTGCGTTACGGCTCGCACGTGGTGCTGGAACCCTCGTCCTTCACGGCCCCAATGGGGGCGATCACCGCCCTGATCGGGCCGAACGGCGCCGGTAAGTCGACCCTGCTTCACTCCATGGTCGGCCTGGTGGACCCCACCAGCGGGCAGATCAGCGTCATGGGCACCTCCCCGCAACAGGCCCGGAAGCAGGTTGCCTACGTCGTACAGTCCAAGGAGATCAACCAGTCCCTGCCCCTGACAGTTGGCCAGGTGGTTGCCATGGGCCGCTACCCCAACCGGGGAATGATCAAACCAATGAGAATCGATGACAAGGCGCGGGTGCTGGAGGCCATGGAGAGGATGAACATCACCGATTTGTCCAGCCGCCACCTCACCGAACTCTCCGGGGGCCAACGCCAGCGGGTCTTCATGGCTCAGGGAATCGCGCAAGACCATCGCATCATGCTCCTGGACGAGCCTCTCACCGGCCTGGACGTCGTATCGGCGGAGGCCGTGGACAGGACCATTCATCAGGAGATAACCCACGGATGCGCGGTCTTGGTGTCCACCCACGACCTCGGAGAAGCAGGGACCGCCGACCATGTGCTCCTCCTGGGGGACAGGCGGGTGGTCTCAGGGCCCCCATCGGAGGTTCTGACCTCAGAGAACCTCCTGGCGGCGTTCGGCGCCGGGCTGATGCATATCTAGGAACGCCGGGTCAGGCTGGACTGGAGGAGACGGTTCTTGGGAACCGACATCGGATGAGCATCAAGAACGAGCTGCGCGGCGAGTTGGTGAACGCCATGAAGGCGGGGGACCGCGGCCGGCGAGACGCCATCCGCTCGGTCGAGGCAGAGATACAGACACGGAGGACCGCCCCGGGCTTCTCGGGAACCGGCGAGGACGACGACTTCTACCAGCAGGTGATCGCGGGTTACGTGAAGAAGATGCGCAAGGCCGCCTCAGAGTACGCCGACCTGGGAGAACGTGGCAGGGAGATGTCCGAAAAGCTCGCGTTCGAGGCCGATTACCTCTCCCGGTGGCTGCCCGCTCATCTCGATGAGGAGCAGAGTCGCAAGCTCGTGGCGGAGACAGTGGCGCTGCTGGGGGTGGAGGGCCAACCCCGGGCACAGGGAAGGGTCATGGGACACATAATGACCGCACACCGCCAGGAGGTGGACGGGAGTCTGATCTCCAGGCTGGTGTCCGAGGAACTGGCCACCGGTTAGACCTGTACAATCGGGGGTCTGATGCGTCCCGTTTGGAAAGGCGCCATCTCCTTTGGCTTGGTGAGTATCCCGGTGATCCTCTACTCGGCCACCGAGGACCGGCGGCCCAAGTTCAAGCAGTTGCGCCATAGCGACCGAAGCCCCATCCGCTACAAGCGGGTAGCCGAAGCCGATGGGCAGGAAGTCCCCTGGAGTGAGATCGTGCGCGGCTACGAGGTGGATCGCGGCGCTTATGTGGTGTTCACCGACTCGGAGCTGTCCGCGGCCGGGATAGGAAAAAAGGGCCTCCCGCTGATCGAGGTGCTCAGATTCGTGGAAGGCACGGAGATCGATCCCGTCTACTACAAGTCCTCCTACTACCTGAAGCCCGAGAAGACAGGCCTACGCGCCTACCGGATCCTCCTGGAGGCGCTCCGCGCGGCGGGAAGGGTGGGAGTGGCCCGCTTCTCCATGCGAGGCAAGGAGCATCTGTCCACTCTCCGATTCCACCAGGAGAGTCTCCTGTTGGAGACCATGTTCTGGCCTGACGAAATCCGCCAGATACCCGCCCCCGACCAAGACGATGAGGTGGAGATCCGCCCCGAAGAGGTGGAGATGGCCAAGCTACTCATAGAGACCATGAGCGGACCCTTCGTGGGTGAGGACTACAAGGACAAGACCAGGGAGAACATAGAGGAGGCGGCCCGGCTCAAAGTGGAGGGAAAGGAGGTCGTCTCAGTGGAGGCCGCCACCGAACCCGGGGAGGTTGTCGACTTGTTGGCTGCCCTCAAGGCCAGCGTGGAGGCAACAAGAATGGCTGCCGAAGGCCAGGATCCTCCTTCGGCCCGAAGAGCGGTCAGCTAGCTCCACCACCGGGGGGCGGTTTCCCCGTCACTCCACTTCCAGGCGGAACATGTCCTCGTGCTCCTCCCGGCGCACTACCAGGCGTGAGTCTCCGCCGGAGACGAAGACCACCGGAGGCCGGGGGACCTTCTGATAGCCCGAGCCCATCGAGTGTCCGTAGGCGCCGGTGACCGGGGTGGCGACCACATCGCCCACCTCGACCCCTGCGGGAAGCCAGCCCGAGGCGACCAGTCGATCTCCGCTCTCACAGTGTTTCCCCACCACTGTCACCTCCCGCTCCCTCGGGGCGCACACCGAACGTGGCAGGAACACCTCATAGCCACTCCCGTACAGCACCGGCCGGGGGTTGTCGCTCATCCCTCCGTCCACCGCCAGGTAGGTGCGAACTCCTGGAATCTCCTTGATGGTCCCCACCCGGTAGAGGGTGAGCGCCGCCGCAGCCGCGATTGCTCTCCCCGGCTCGGCCATGATGGGCCCGGTGACTCCCTCGGCCCGGCAGGTCCCCACCAGGGCCTCCGCCCACTCGCCGATCGTCGGCGCCGACTCCCCTTCCACATAGGGGACCCCCAACCCGCCTCCCAGCGACAACTCCTCCAAGCCGAAGGGAGCGGCCATTCTCGACACGATCCGGGCAGCCTCCCGGAATGACTCGAGCCGGAAGACCTGGCTGCCGATGTGGGCGTGCACGCCCCGGGCGTTCATGGAGGGGGACTCCTTCGCCCTGCGGACGGCCCTGTCGGCCGCACCCGAAGACACCGTGAAGCCGAACTTCGTGTCGTCGTGTCCGGTGGCCACGAACTCGTGGGTGTGAGCGTCCACCCCCGGTGTGATCCGGATCAGGACGTCCACCGGCCCACATCCCATCCGCGAGTGAAGACGGTCGATGCGATCCATCTCGTCGAAGGAATCCACCACCACCCTGCCCACGCCCGCTCCGATCGCCATGGCCAGTTCCTCCTTGGACTTGTTGTTTCCGTGGAACACCAGCCTGGAGGGTGGAAAGCCCGCCCTCAGCGCCATCGCCAACTCTCCCCCGGTGGCCACATCCATGCCCAGACCCTCCGACTCCACCAGCTTGGCCATGGCCAGGCACAAAAAAGCCTTGGCCGCATAGGAGACTCCCCCTCCAAAGGCCTGCGACGCCTCCCGGCAACGGCGGCGCAGATGCGCTTCGTCATAGACGAACAGGGGGGTTCCGTACCGTTCAGCCAAGCCGACCAGGTCGCAGCCACCCACCGTCAGGCGTCCGTTGACCACCTCGGAGGTGAGGGGAAGAAGATGAAAAGGCAGAGGTCCGGCCATGACCACTTGGTCGTCGGGGGCGATTACGTTTGCCGAAGGCTACCTGGTTGCCTCTAGCATTCTCGCTATGGAAATAGGCGTAGGCATCCTGGGAGGAGGCACCGTCGGCGGAGAATTGGCCCGGCGGCTCCTCGAAGACCGGGAAGCCATACTGGCCAAGTCCGGGATCGATCTGCGACTGAGAGCGGTTGCGGTGCGGGAGTTGGACAAACCTCGACTGTTTCCCTCCCGCTACATCGTCGACCGGGCCGACCTGGTGGTCTCTCACCCGGAAGTCGACCTGGTCGTGGAGTTGATGGGAGGGGTCGATCCTGCCCGGGAAATGGTTCTCTCCGCCCTGGATCTGGGCAAACCGGTGATAACCGCCAACAAGGAACTCCTTTCGCTCCACGGACCGGAGTTGTTCGCCCGGGCGGCCGCCAAAGGAGTATCCCTGCTCTTCGAGGCGGCCGTCGGAGGAGGAATACCCCTGATCCGTCCTCTGTCGGAGTCGTTGGCCGGAGAGCGGATCGAACGGGTGATGGGAATCGTCAACGGGACCACCAATTTCATTCTGACCGCCATGGACACCGAGAGCATCCCCTATCTCGCGGCCCTGGCCGATGCCCAGCGCCTTGGATATGCCGAGGCGGATCCCACCGCCGACGTGAGCGGGAGAGACGCGGCAGCCAAGGCCGCCATCCTGGCGGGCCTGGCTTTCGGCCGATGGGTGAGCATCGACCGAGTCCACACCGAGGGAATCGTCGGCCTGGCCTCACAGGATCTCGGGTTTGCGCGGCAACTGGGATACACCATCAAGTTGCTGGCCGTGGCCGAGAGTTCCCCCCAAGGCCCCGCGGTGCGAGTCCACCCCGCCCTCGTGCCGACAGACCACCCCCTGGCGCTGATCCGCGGGGCCAACAACGGTGTCTTCCTGGAGGGACCCTCCATAGGCGAGCTTCTGTTCCTGGGACCCGGCGCCGGCGGGAAACCCACTGCCACCGCGGTGCTGGGAGATGTGATCCTCGCCTCCCGTGAATTCCTGGCCGGCACCAAGGTGGCCCCCCGGGTCCGGTTCGGCAACGGGGATGTGAGGGACTTCTCGGAGGTGGAGACCCAGTGGTACCTGCGCCTGGAGGTCAGGGACCGCCCGGGCGTGCTGGCCCGGATCGCGGCCGTGTTCGGGATACACCAGGTGTCGATCATGTCGGTTTGGCAGGACGGGCGGGGAGACTACGCCACGCTCCTTCTGGTCACCCACCATGCCCGGGAGACCAACCACCGGGCGGCCGTCAAGGACCTGCAGGCGCTGAACGTGGTGAGGCAGGTAGCCGCCACCATTCGAGTAGTGGGCGCCGGTCCCTGATGGATGTCACCACCGGCCCGGGCCGGTTGTGAAATACGTTTCAACCCGCGGAGGCGCCCAGCCAGCCTCCTTCGATGAGATCCTGTTGGCCGGTCCGGCGCCCGATGGGGGACTCTACGTTCCAGTTCAGTGGCCGGAGGCCCCGCGGCCGGCGCCGGGGGCGTCCTATCACGAGATGGTGACCGCCGTGGCCGCCCCCTTCATGGGAGACAGTCTGCTGTCCGAACACCTCCCACGATTGGCCGCCGAGGCCTACGCCGACTTCGGACCGCAGGGACCGGCGCCGCTCCGGGAAGTTGCCGAGAGGCGATGGCTTCTGGACCTCACGTCGGGGCCGACCCTCTCCTTCAAGGACTACGCCCTCCAACTCCTGGGAAGGCTGTTCGATCAACTGCTGGAGATCCAGGGAAAGCGGATTCTGGTGCTGGGCGCCACCTCGGGAGACACCGGCTCGGCCGCCATCGAAGCCTGCCGGGACCGGGCCGGCATCGACATCGTGATTCTCTACCCTCAAGGTCGGGTCTCCGACATCCAACGTCGGCAGATGACGACCGTTGAGTCCCCCAATGTCCACGCAGTGGCGGTGGAAGGCACCTTCGACGACTGCCAGGACCTTGTGAAGGCGGCCTTCGCCGACGCGGCGGTGCGGAGTCGGATGGCCCTGGCAGCCATCAACTCGATCAACTGGGCGCGGATCCTCGCCCAGGTCTCCTACTACCTGTGGGTTGGGCACCGACTCGGCCGGGAGGTCAGCTTCTCGGTTCCCACCGGCAATTTCGGCAACGTCCTGGCCGGATGGGCGGCTCGCAGGATGGGCGGACCGGTAGGGCGGTTGGTGGTGGCCAACAACCACAACCGGGGACTGACCCGGCTCATCTCCGAAGGTCTGCTCTCCATCGAAGAGGTACGTCCCACTCTCGCCCCCGCCATGGACATACAAATCCCCTCCAACCTGGAGCGATACCTGTTCGAACTAGGTTCCCGGCGGGGCGGGTGGATGTCGGAGATGATGGACGCCTACCGCAGCCACGGGAAATTGCAGTTCAACAGAGAGCTACATTCCCGCCTGTCTGATGACTTCGAAGCGGGATGGCTGGACGACCAATCCATAGTCGAGGTGATCGCCGCCGCCTACCACAGGCACGGACTGGTGCTCGACCCCCACAGCGCCCTGGGTTGGGCTATGGCGGAGCCCCTGGCGGCGGGCGGCGAGGAAGTGGTGAGCATCGCCACCGCTCATCCCGCCAAGTTCCCCGACGCGGTGGCGGAGGCGCTGGGTTTTTCCCCCGATCCGCCCTCCCGCCTGGCAGACCTTTCCCAGCGCCCGGAGCGGATTACCGTAATCCCCGCCCGGCTTGGCAGGCTCTTGTCCTTTCTGGAGGAGACCCGTCGCTAGCCCGGTCCGACCGGCGGCTCCCGGTCGGACCGGGGGGCATCCGGTTACGAGTTTGACAAACAGACGCTTGATCTGTTATAGTCGGTGCCGTCTGGTTCGTACGCCCATCAGGGTCCGGCGGCGAACACCCAAGAATCTCTGCAAGGCGGTCTTCTGTAACGCGTTACAGCCCTATACCTCTGCAGAGTAAGCAATAGGCAATTCGGAAACTTCGAGAAGATGAGGAATCCTCTATGACCAGTGAATCCGAAAACGGACAACTCCATTCCAAGTCGGTTAATGACCTGCGCCAAATCGCATCGGCTATCGGCATCGACTCCGGCGCGATGGGCAAGGAGCAGCTGATAAGAGCCATAACAGGCAGCGGCGCCGACGCCAACCCGAGCGGCGGCAAGCCACCTCAGGCATCCCGAGCGCGCAGCGGTGGACGCCAGCAGGCGCCACCCGCGCCGGTGCCCCCCTCCCCGGCTTCCAAACGATCCCAGGGCGGCGCCTCCCAGGACGGCGACAGCCGTCGATCGTCGGATGGCGCCTCCCCGAACTTCGACTTCAAGGCGACCGGGAGCCCCGGACCTTCGCATTCCGGCGGAAGCCGGCGCCGACGCGGGCGGGGCCGGCGGCAGTCTTCTCATTCCAACATCCCCGAGAGCGAGATGGAGGTGAGGGAAGGGCTGCTGGACATCCTCCCCGAGGGCTACGGGTTCCTTCGGGTGTCGGGCTACGGGCCGGGCGAAAAGGACGTCTACGTCTCCGCCGGGCTTATCCGCCGCATGCAGCTTCGCAAGGGTGACCTGGTGGGCGGGCCGATCAGGCCTCCTCGCTCACAGGAGAAGTACCCGGGAATGGTGAGAGTGGAGCATGTCAACAAGATGGACCCCGGGGAGGCTATGCGTCGCCCCAAGTTCGATAGGCTGACACCCCTCTTCCCCGATCAGCGGCTCCGCCTGGAGTTGGAGGGATTGCCCCATCGGACTCTGGCCCGCCTCATCGACCTCATCTCCCCGATAGGCAAGGGCCAGCGCGGACTGATCGTCTCCCCACCCAAGGCCGGCAAGACCACCGTGCTCAAGGAGATCGCCCAGTCGATAACCATCAACAATCCGGAATGCCGGCTGATGGTGGTGCTGGTGGACGAGCGTCCCGAAGAGGTGACCGACATGCAGAGGTCGGTCAAGGGTGATGTGGTGTACTCCACCTTCGACCGACCCGCCGAGCAGCACACCCAGATCGCCGATCTCGCCTTGGAGCGCGCCAAGCGCATGGTGGAGACGGGGCTGGACGTGGTGATCCTGTTGGACTCCATAACCCGCTTGGCCCGCGCCCACAACCTGGCGGCCCCGGCATCGGGACGGATGCTGTCGGGCGGAATCGACGCCACCGCCCTCTATCCGCCCAAGCGATTCTTCGGAGCGGCCCGCAACATAGAGGAAGGCGGGAGTCTGACCATCCTGGGCACCGCCCTGGTGGAGACCCGCTCGAAGATGGACGAAGTGATTTTCGAGGAGTTCAAGGGCACCGGCAACATGGAATTGCGGCTGGACCGCAAGCTCGCCGACAAGCGGATCTATCCGGCAGTGGACATCGAACTGTCCGGTACCCGGCGCGAAGAACTGCTGTTCACCGTCGACGAACTGCCGCAGGTCTGGAAACTCCGGCGTGTGCTCCTCTCGCTCGACCCGAGTGCCGCTATCGAGTTGCTGATCGATAAACTCCAGAGTTCCCCGTCCAACAAGGTGTTCTTGGCCGAGGTGGCCAGAAACACCGGAGATCGAGTCAGATCGGTATGAAAGCAGATATACATCCCCAATACGACCTGACCACGGTCACGTGCTCCTGCGGCGCCAGTTTCGTAACCAGGACCACCAGGCCACCCGCCATGACCGTGGAGTTGTGCAATGAGTGCCATCCCTTCTACACCGGGGAGCAACGGCTGGTCGACACCGGCGGAAGGGTGGAGCACTTCCAAAGGCGCTACGGAAAAGCCGCCGAAGTCCGCTCCAAGCGGTACCGCAAGAGAACCACGGCTCTTACTGAAGCACCTTCGTCCGCCCCCAAGGAGGCGGACGCCGAGGGGTCTTCGACACCCGCCGCCGGAGCGTCCACTCCGGAAACAGGATCCGAGGTGCTGAGGACCGACGGCGCCTAGCCAACCCTGCTCGCCTTGAGGGCCGAATCCCAACCTGTCCCGGTGCCTGAATCCGAATTGCTGACGGTAGGCGGGCAAGCCCTGATCGAGGGTGTGATGATCCGCGCCCCGGAAGCCTGGGCCGTGGCGGCGCGACGCCCGGACGGGATGATCGTGGCCGAGCGGAGGGAACTCCCCCGCCTCTCCACCCGAAGCTGGGCCGCTCGAGTCCCCTTCCTGCGAGGCATCCTGGTCCTGTTCGAGTCGCTGAACCTGGGGTTCCGCTCCCTGGCCTGGTCCGCGGAGATCGCCGCCCAGGAACCCGGGGAGGATCCGGAGGGCGCCCAGGGTCCCCGGGAGACGCTCGGCTGGCAACTCTGGGTGTGGATGGCGGTGGCTCTCTCCTTCTTCGTCGCCTTCTTCATGGTGGTTCCCGCCACCGTCGCTCGGCTGACGGCCGGCGAATCAGGGCTGGCGTTCGGGTTTTTGGAGGCGGTTGTCCGACTGGGTCTGTTCATCGGGTATCTGTGGGCGATCGGCCGGATGTCGGACATCAAGAGGGTGTTCTCTTACCACGGCGCCGAGCATATGACCATTCACGCTTACGAACAGGAAGAGTCTCTTTCCGTGGAGTCCGTTTTCAAGTACTCACCCGAACATCCGCGGTGCGGGACCAACTTCCTCTTGCTGGTCGTGATCATCTCGATACTGGCCTTCGCCCTGGTAGGCAACCCCGGATGGCTTGTCCTGATCCTGAGCCGGGTGATCCTGATCCCCGTGATCGCGGCCATCGCCTACGAGATCCTGAAATTCGCCGGGAGGAAGCAATCGCAGGTCCTGGGCAGATGGCTTGCCGCGCCGGGCATGTGGCTGCAGAAGCTAACCACCAATCAACCCGCCCCAGACCAGGTCGAGGTGGCAATGACCAGCCTGCTGGCGGCCGTGGACGCCGCCGAATCCGACCGTCTTGTCACCACCGGAGCCATACCCTCTGTGGTTATGGAAGCCCTGGCGCGATGACCGATCCGGTGTGGAGGGAGCGTATCCCCGTGTTAGAGCGGCAGTTGGCCGCAGTGGAGAGGTCCATGGCACAGCCGGATGTGATCTCCGACCATCGGCGGCTGGCCGATGCGGGCCGGCGCCGGGCGGAGCTATGGCCGATCGTGAAGACCGCCCGCGCCTGGCTGGCAGCGGTGGAGGATGCCAGGGAGGCCGAGGAGTTGGCCGAGTCCGACCCGGGGCTCCGCGACGAACTATTGGAGATGGCCGAGGAACGGCGTCGGGATGCCGTGTGCCTGGAAAAAGAGTTGGAGATCCTCATGGTCCCCGCCGATCCCGACGACCATCGGGACGTGATCATGGAGATCAGAGCGGCGGCCGGAGGCGACGAAGCCGCCATCTGGGCCGGTGATCTGCTTCGCATGTACCAGAAGTTCTCCGACCGGCACGGTCTCCGCACCGAGGAGATGGACGCCTCTCCCTCCGGAGTGGGCGGATACAGCAAGGTCTCCTTCGCGGTCAAGGGTCGCGGATCGTATGGAATGCTTCGCTATGAAGGTGGAGTGCACCGCGTGCAGCGGGTGCCCAAAACCGAGTCGCAGGGGCGGGTTCACACCTCCACGGCCACCGTTGCCGTCTTACCGGAGGCCGACGAGGTGGAGGTGGAGTTGAGCGCCGACGAAGTCCGGGTGGACGTGTTCCGCTCATCCGGCCCGGGCGGCCAGTCGGTCAACACCACGGACTCGGCGGTCCGGATCACCCATCTCCCCACCGGGCTGGTGGTGAGTTGCCAGGACCAGAAGAGCCAGTTCCAGAACAAGGAGAAGGCCTTCCGGGTGCTGCGCGCCCGGCTGTACCAGTTGGAGATCGAGCGGCGCCAGGCCGGCATCGCCGGCCAGAGACGGTCCCAGGTGGGGGGTGGCGACCGATCGGAGAAGATCCGCACCTACAACTTCCGGGAGAACCGTGTAACGGACCATCGGATCGGGCTTGTCCTGAAGTCGCTCGACCGGGTGCTTGAAGGGGAGATCGACAAGATGACCAGCGAATTGGCAGCCCGGGACCGGTCCGAAAGACTGGTCTCCTCACTCTCGGCGCCGGGATCGGACTAACCCTCTCGAACCCGATGGCTTTCTTGGCTCTCTCTCCCCTGCAGATCTCCCGCCGCAGTCGGCTCCCCTACCACGAGGTGCGGCGCCTGATCGAGACTCTCACCGAGGACAGCGTGGAGGCCGACCGGCCCCTGCCCCCCGGGATCGCGGCGGCGACCGAGACGCTGATCAAAAAACGCCAAGCGGGAGTCCCCCTCCAATACCTGGAGGGGTACGTGGACTTCGGCCCGATACGAATGGCGGTGGACGAGAGAGCCCTGATACCCAGACCCGAGACCGAGCAGTTGTGGGAACTGGTCACCCGATTGGTCCCTGCCTCCGTGCCATCGGTGATAGCGGACATCGGGACCGGCTCGGGCGCTCTGGCATTGGCGCTGGCTCACACTTATCCCCGAGCGAGAGTCGTGGCCACCGAAGTCTCTCCCAAGGCCCTGGAGTTGGCCAGAGAGAACGTTAGGGCCAACCGCTGGGAGGCCGTCCGGATCGACTTGCGGGAAGGCGACCTCTTCCACGCCATGCCAGGTTCCTTGCGGGGCGAGGTGGACATAGTGGTCTCCAATCCACCCTACATTGCGGAGTCGGAGTGGGCCAGTCTTCCGGCCGAGGTGAGAGCCGAGCCCTACCCCGCGCTGGTGGCGGGACCTCGTGGCACCGAGATACTGGAGAGACTGGCTGCCGAGGTATGCGATTGGCTGAGGCCATCCGGGACGGTAGCCGTTGAAATCGGAGAAGGCCAGGCCGCTGAGGTACAAGAGGCATTCCGGGCGGGAGGTATCGCCGCCAAGGTCCACCAAGATCTGGCCGGGCGGTCCCGCTTCGTGTGGGGAGGCCCGGTCGGATGGTGACCACCCCTCTTTTGGCCCGGGCAACGGCCCTGCTCGCCGAGGGAAAGGTGGTGGGCGTGCCCACCGACACCGTCTACGGGCTGGCCACCCACCTCTCGGCCCAGCAGGAACTCTTCGACGTGAAGGGACGCCCGCCGGAAAAGGTGATTGCCGTGCTCGTGGGGTCTATGCCCGACGCTTTGGAACTGGCCGTGTTTCCCCCTGTCGCTCGAGAGTTGGCCGATGCCCATTGGCCGGGTCCCCTGACGCTGGTTCTCTCTTCCAGGAACTCCACCATGGACAATGGCCCGAAGACCGTCGGACTCCGTATGCCCGATCACCCGCTCGCCCTGGAGCTGCTGAACCTATGCGGGCCGCTCGCCGTGACATCCGCCAATCGGTCCGGGGACTCCCCGGCCCACTCCCACCTGCAAGCCCGGGACATCTTCGGCGACCGGATAGAACTCTATTTGCCGGGTGTGTGTCCGGGAGGCGTGGCCTCCACCGTTGTCGAGGCGTTGGCGAACCGCGATCTCAAGGTGCTGCGGCCAGGTCCTATCAGCCTTTGATTCGCCGGCTCCCGGACATGGGCTTTGAGACTCTGTGACGTTTTTTCGCGCCTTCTCAACCGGGCGAGTTACCTACGCCTCAGGAGGGACGGAGAGTACGGCGCATGATCTTGCCGGTTGTGGTCCGGGGGAGTTCGTCGAGAAAGGTCACCCGGCGAGGGGTCTCGTGGGCGGCCAGCCGGGTCCGGACATGGTTTTGAAGATCTGCCGCCAACCCCTCCGAGGGTTCCGTTCCCGGGCGAAGAACAACGAAAGCTGCGGGGACATGACCCCGGATCTCATCGGGCACCCCTACCACCGCGCACATCGCCACCGCCGGGTGGCCCATGAGGCACTCCTCGATCTCGCCCGGGCCGATCCGGTACCCCATCGAGGTGATCACATCGTCCTTCCGGCTGCGGAACCAGAGGTACCCATCGGAATCCTCCATCCCCAGATCGCCGGTGAGGAGCCACCCGTCCCGGTATTTCTCGACTGTGGCTTCCGGTCTGTTCCAGTAGCCGAGCATCATCACCGGATCGGGGGCGCGCACGCAAATCTCGCCCTCCTCACCAAAGAGCCGATTGCCGTTGTCGTCCTGGATTGCCACCTCATGGCCGGGGATCGCCCGACCCATCGACCCGGGCCGCACCGGCCATACCGATGCGCAGTTGCCTACCACCAGGTTGGCCTCGGTCTGTCCATAGCCCTCGTTTATGTTGCACCCCAGAGCTTCCTCGGACCATTCCAACATCTCCGCTCCCAGAGGCTCGCCACCGGTGAATATGGCTCGTAAAGACAGATCAGAACGGTTTACTCCCGAAGCGCGCATCATCTTCAAGGCTGTGGGCGGTAGAAAAGCGAGTGTCACCCGATGCTCGGCCATCAGGTCGAAGGCTGCGCCAGGGTCGAACCTCTCTTCTTCTGAGGTCAGGACGGGTATCCCGTAATACCAGGCGGGAATCAATGCGTCCATCAAGCCTCCCAGCCACGCCCAATCGGCAGGAGTCCACATGACATCATCGGGCTGGGGAGGAAACTCGTAGTAGCACTCGAACCCGGTGAGATGCCCGTACAGGGAACGATGGGCGTGCATTGCACCCTTGGGCGGTCCGGTGGTGCCGGAGGTGTATATCAGATAAGCAGGATCCTCTGCCGCGGTGTCGAGCGCCAGATCCAAGCCCGGGCCGGAACAAAGGGCGTCGAACTCCGGGCCAGTTTCGATCACCGGCAAGTGGGGAGCCGCCTCGTCCACCTTCGCCCGGTTGGCCGGGTAGGCGATGGCCGCCTTGGCGCCCGAGTCGGAGAGACGGTAGGAGATGGCGTCCGGCCCGAACAGCGAGGCGAGTGGGAGGGACACGGCGCCCAGTTTCCACAGTGCGAGATGAGCCAGGCCGACCTCAACCGATTGCGGCGCCACGATCGCCACCCGATCCCCCGGTTCGACTCCTTGCCGAGCCAAACCACCAGCTAGCCGGTCCGATTGTTCGGCCAAATCCCCGAAGGTGTACCGGGAGATTCTCCCTGACCGATGCTCCGCCACCAACGCCACGGCGTCGGGATCCTGTTGGTCGGCGCATGCCACTCCCAGGTTGAACCGGTCAGGGATCTCCCACCGGAACGACTCCACCAGGGATTCGTAAGTCATACCCTCATGGGGAACCAGCACCCGCCGTTCAGGCAAGTCCAACGGCACTACTCCTCAGGAGACCCGGTCCCAGGCAACCTACCCCACCTGTGACGACGAGGCGGGCCGATCCGAAAGGCGAACGGCCTGGATCAGCCTCACCGGGACCCCGTCCAAGCGTTCGTCTCCGGCTCGTTCGATCCGGAAGCCCGCCTCCTCCAAAAGCCGACCGAGCCTATCGGTGTCTATCTCATGGAAGAACCCGGGCTCACCGTGCCGACTGTCGTCGTAGGAGTCGTGCCGGGGATGGTCGGGATCACTGAACTGCTCGTCCAGGAGCAGGAGGCGGCCCTCCGGCTTCATCACCCTCCCCAACTCGGTGCATGCAACTTGATCATCGCCCCAGTGGTGAACGCAGTTGATGGACCAGGCGCCGTTCACGGAGGCGTCGTCAAGAGGGATCTCCTCAGCCTTGCCCTTCATGATTGACAGGCGATCCCCCAATCCCGCCCTCCGGCGGCGAAACCTCATGATCCCTCTCATCAGCGGTGAAGGGTCCAAACCAAAGACCCTGCCGTCGCCCACCCTCCGGGCGGCGGCCAGGACCGCCGGACCCATTCCCGCTCCCACGTCCAGCATCGTCTCCCCCTCGCCCGGATCGATCAAACGCACCACTGCCTCGTTGATGGGCGACGTCCAGAGTTGCGGGGCGTGCCTCAGGTACCGGACCTGGTGCCACCATCCCTCGTGTTCATGCCCGTGGTATTGCCCCGAACCGTGATGATCAGGGCGCTCGGCGCCCTCCCCCTGCCCTTCCATATCCTTCTCAGATGCCATTTACCAGCCTCCGTGTTCTCAGATTTCCGAAAGCGCCTCGGCGGCCGCGGCCAGGGCCGTTTCCACATCGTCTGTGGTGTGGGCGGCCGACAGGTACCAGAGACCCCTTCCGATCAGTCTTATGCCCCGCCGGTGCATCCCTGCCACGAAGCCCCCGTAGCGGGCCGTGTCGTAAGAAAGGGTATCCCGGTAGTCCCGGATACGCTCGGCGGCCGTGAATCCGGCGTGGAACATGGGGCCGGGACCCTCCACCCGCAGGGGCTGTCCCGCCTCCGCAGATACCCGCCGGAGACCTTCCATGAGCTCGGCGCCCAGCACGTAGAGATGTTCGTGAACATTTTCCCTCTCCAGAATGGCCAGGGTGGACGCCGCAGCCGCCACGGTGGGATTCGAGGTGTTCATGGTCCCGGCGTGCAGAGCCCTCCCCTCCGCAACGTGCGCCATGATCTCGGCCCTCCCCGCCAGTGCGCTGATCGGAAACCCGTTGGCCATGGCCTTGCCGAAGGTGGCGAGATCGGGAACTACCCCGAAATACCCCTGAGCGCCGGCCATTCCCAGCCGGAATCCGGTGATGACCTCATCGAAGATCAGCAGCGCTCCGTAAAAAGAGCAAAGGGAACGCAGACCCTCGAGAAAACCCTCCGCGGGAAGGATGCAGCCGCTGTTGCACATCACCGGTTCGGTGATCACCGCCGCTATCCCGTCCGGATCGGACGCCAGGGTTCTCTCCACCCCCTCCAGGTCATTCCAACAGGCGGTGGTCACCTCGGCATCCGAGGAGAGCGGACGGCCTTCTGTCCAAGGCAGCGGCCGGGGACGCAGCCGGGAACCGAGCGCGTCCGCAGAGGCCGCCGAGACGCTCACCGCCACGTTGTCGAACCAGCCGTGATAATGGCCCTCGAATTTCAAGAAGCGTTCCCTTCCCGTGTGCACGCGCGCCACCCGGATGGCGGCGTGCACCGCCTCGGAACCGCTCAGGCTGAACCGCACCAGATCGGCACAGGGGACCAACCGCCCGACGGCCTCGGCCAACTCCACCTCTGCGAGGTGCTGTCCGGCGAAGACCTGCCCTGAGGCGGTCGCTCTGGCCACCGCCTCGACCACCTCGGGCCGGGAGTGCCCGAGAATCAGGGGACCCTGGCTGAGCGTGAAGTCCAGGAAGGTGTTCCCATCCACGTCGGTGATCCGGCTTCCCCGACCCGACTCATAGAACATGGGATGGGGATAGTCGTGTGACCGGAACTGGCTGGAAACCCCTCCGGCCAGCACTCTCTTGGCCCGCTCGAAAAGCTCCGCCGACTTGTGATGCTTCATCTCCGCCCCATCTTACGACCTGTCACCGACCGACCTTCCCTGGTCATCCGGCCACCAGCCACAAGTCGCCCACGTTGACGCCGGTGGGCCCCGTGATAACCAGGTCACCCGAAGAAGCGAGCAAGGAGAAAGAGTCGTAACGACGGAGGTGTTCCCGCCAATCCAGGCCGGCGGCTCTGCCTCGCTCGATGGTCCCCCAGTCCACCAGGCCTCCCGCGGCGTCGCTCTCCCCGTCCACACCGTCGGTCGCGAAGCCTCCGAAGGTCCCCCGTCCCCGCTCGGCCAGCCTCCCGGCGGCCACCAGGGCGGCGTGCTGGTTGCGTCCCCCCCGTCCCGGCGACGAGACGTCAATCCTCACCGTGGTCTCCCCCCAGTAAACGTGCACTCGGTCGGCCACGGCCTTTTCCACCACCTCCCGGGCGGCTGCTTCCGCCCCTCCCACCACCGGGTCCGCCACCGTCTTCGCCGAGATCCCGTGCGCTCCCAGTTCGACGCGGGCCGCCCGCGCCGCTTCCACCCCATCCGCTATCACCCGGTATGGGTGCCGAACCGACGGCCGATCCACCGACCGGGAGGATTCGAGATAGGCCATCACGGATGACGGCACCCTCTGGGAGAGCCGGTAGTCGGTCAGCACCGTCCGGGCATCCTCCGGAGTGGTGCCATCCGCCAGCGTGGGACCGGAAGCCACAGCCGAGGCCGGACCGTCCACCACATCGGAGATCAGCAGGGTGGCCAGGGGCCGGCCACCGGCCATACGGGTTATCCCCCCGTTCTTTATGGAGGAGAGATGCCGGCGGACAACGTTCATCTCTGAGATGGGAACTCCACCGGTCACCAGCGCCCGACCCGCCGCCGCCAGGTCATCGAAGGTGATCCCCGGGGCAGGGACTTCCATCAGGGACGATCCCCCGCCCGACACCAGCGCCAGAAGCAGCTCATCGGGATGCCCATCCGCCGCCAGAGAGAGCGCAGCCCGTCCCGCCAACAGGCTGGCGCGGCCCGGGTAGGGATGATCACCCACCATCACCTTCAACCGGGGATGGGGCGAGGGCTGATGGTGATCGGAGATGATCAAACCACCCACCAGGCGAGAGGACAGAAGCGTAGCAGCTCCGCGGGCCATGCCGTGAGCCGCCTTCCCCACTGCCAGGATCCGCACTCCCCGCCCGGCTTCAACCGTCTGGCCTCCCACTTCCAGCCGCTCCCCCGACACTGACAGATGCCTCTCGGTGACGAGGCAGGGGTCAACCGACCGGAGGGCCGCCCGGTAGGCGGCCAGAAAAGCCCCTCTGGCGGACCGGTCCGCCATCCTCAGGGTACGACGAGCTTGAAGGCCTCCGCCGCGGCCAGGCCCGCCGGCTCACCGACCTCCACGGCCCGCCGGGTGATCCTGGCCGCAAACTTCTCCCGGTGCGCGGAGGACGCTTCCGCATCGCCCATCGTGGTCTGGGTTTGGCTGGAGTGGCACAGGAGGGCGGCGACCTTCCGGTCCACAAAACCTGTGATGTCCTCCCGGTGGTCGACCTCGTCCGCCGACCAGTAGAGCACCGCATCCGGTCGGTGCTTTCGGACCTTCCCGCCCAGCTGTGCCGGGAAGAAAAGATGGTCCCGGGCGGCGATGACCCCGTCGGTGGCGGCCAACCCCGTCACCCGATGGTCGGGGTGGAGCATGTAGCGTTTCCAGGGATCATGGGTGATCACCACGTTGGGACGAAGCCGCCTGATCCACCAGCACAGCGTCTTCCGAAGCTCCATGCAATACTCCAGTTCTCCGTCCACCCGACCCAGCATCACCACCTCGCCGGTGATACCCAGGACGGACGCCGACCGATGCTGCTCGGTGCGCCGGGTCTCAACCAGAGCATCCTGATCGGCGGCCGGATCCCAACTCCCTTTCGATCCGTCCGTTATCACCAGCATCGAGGCCTCGCACCCCCGGTCGGACCACTTGGAAAGGACGCCTCCCGCCCCGAACTCGGCGTCGTCGGGATGTGCGCCGATCGTCAGGGCCCGGTCCGGAGTAGGCAACTGCTCGCTCACCGCGGTCCTTCCCGTCTCGCCACCGGCTCAGGGTTCTTGATCGTATTCAAGCATGGTTTTTAGCCCGGCTCTCGTCAAATGCATATAGGACGGTGGGCCATCCAGAGATTCCTTTAGTTGATCCCAGAATTCCAGCAGTAAGGACGCATTCTCCTCGACGTTTAGATTTCGGCTAGTGGTTATAACCACAGCTCGTACCTTGTATTCCTCGAGCGCAGCCCGCTGTGGCGACCGATAGCGTATCCGCTTGTCCCTCAAAATGGCCCACCAGTCCCGCTCGCCAACGTATTGCAACCAAACTTCATCTGGTGCGTCCTGGCTATGCGGCCACTCAGGATGGCCCGGATAAACAATCCCATCATCTTGCGACTCCAGTACACGAGCGATGCCGATGAGACTCGCGTCGAAGAAGATGCGGCAACTCACGCCGCCCAGAGCGAAGTCTCAAAGTGAATCGCTTCTTCAGTGTCTTGCTGTGTGATGCCATACTCACCAAACATCTCTCGCAAAGCGGAAACGGGCTCCCCAGCTGTTCGAAGCTCAGCGATTACCTCTGTGCGAATACCGTTTATGTTCGGCAAACCAAAAGAAACACGAGGGTCCAATACAATCCGTCGATGCTTCTGCCAAGGAAACCATTTGGCAGCAACGCCGCTTTCAGCATCGGGAGGCTCGAAATCAACTCTGTCAAAAAACTGCCTAGCTATCGGCGCCAGCACAAGCTGATATGCATCCTCGCCGGATCCCTCTACCACAAGGAACAGCTCCCGCTCAATACCCAAACTTTGCTGCTCCCTCCAAAGCAACTGACGGCCGTCGGAGTACAAAGGCCTAGCCTGGGCAAGAGGGTATGGGGTCTGCAGTTTCTCACGCATAGCAACTATTAGAGGACGAAGCCTCTCTATAGGAAGACGCCTTTTTCGGCAGACACACAAAAACCCCGCTTCAACAAACTCGCCCCAAGTGACATCAGTCTCTCCGGTGCGCTCCGCTCTGATGAGGGGCTCAATGACCCTTTCGAACCGTCGATCCCCGTCCAGCCATCTACGCAAGGTCTTGTCTGGTATGCCCAGAAGACGGGCCGCCTCGTTCATCTGGTACACAGGACGATCGAGTGAGGGTGGGGATAGGACCAACTGATTTCTCCTTGATAGCCGCGGACCGCATCTGGACGGATCCAGGCACTACGCCTTTATGAGAGCTTACTTTTCTCGATGCCCGCTCCTAGTGTCTTCTCCGCTTCTGTCACCCAGTCCGCCAGCCATCGGCCGCGGGGATGGGAGAGGGCCGCCTGCAGATCGGAAGGACGGTCGAGGTCCAGGGCCAGACCGGGCCGGAACACAACCTTCAGAGACCGCCGCCGGAGCCGGGCCAGGTGCCGGTGGAAGCTTCCCTCTCCGTAGGCGAAGTCGAAGTGAGGATCACTTAATCCTCCTATCAAGGAGGTGCCGCCGTCGGAGGAGGGGGCCAACACCCAGCGTCCCGAACCCACCGCGGCCAGACTCTCCCGCAGGTCCGCGGCAGTCAACAATGGAAGGTCGGCATGCACGATCATCCACCCCACCTTGCGTCTTGTCGCCACTTCCACGGCCCCGGCCGCGGCGGCGTTCAAAGACGGGGCCCGGTCCCGGACCCCCTCCCAGCCACGCTCGCAGGCCCAGTCCATGACCACCTGGTCAGCGGCCAGCACCAACGGTCGAGCCCCGGCCTCCTCGATGGCCCCCACGACCCTGGCGGCCATCTCCAAACTGAGCAGGCGCCGCACCTGGGGCGACAGAACCGCCGCCAGTCGGGACTTGGGGGACATCGCCTGCCTAACAGGAACCGCCGCCAAGACCTCCATCGCTCAGGAGTTAGGAGGCGTCGATGGAAAGGCCGGCCAGCACCTCCTCCAGGGTGTACCCGACCCAGATGTCCTCTTCCCACTGGGCGAGTTGGATGAGCACCCCATTGGTGGTGCGCGGATGCAAGAAGGCCTCGCTCCAATACTCGCTGAAGTTGAGTCCGGTGACCCGAAAACCCTTCTCCTCGGCGATCCGCGCCGCATCCGACAGGTCGGCGACTTCGAAGGTGAGATGATGCAGACCCTCACCCCGCTCCCTAAGGAACTTGTGGAGGAAAGAGTCGGCCCCAAGCGGGGACATGATCTCCAACATCCCTTGAGGAAGCCGGAACTGTACCCACCGGAAGGAGTTGCGGACATGGTCGGCGCCCTGGTAGAAGCGGCCTCCCAGCAACTCCACAAGGGGAAGGGCGTCTCTGATGTCACCCACGGCCCACGACACGTGGTCAAACCTCTTCACAATCCCGTCCAGACCCAGGGATTCCTCGACCTTCATAGCCGGATGAGGCTAGCGGCCAAGCAGGCTCGCAAGGAGGGTGGATGCCGAGTGATCCCGACCACCCACGGCGGTGGGATTCTCACCAGTTGGAGAGAACCTCGCCGAAAGACGCGGTGGGAACCAGGACCTGAGCGCCGGAGGGAGCCGTGTAGTCGGCGACCGGGATGGTCAGCCTGGAAACCGAAGACGGATCGAGATCCTGATAGCGCACCGCCCAGTCCACGGCCTGGGCGACCGACCATCCCTTGTCCAAACGAAGGGTGTGGGAGAGGCTGTCCATGGTGGAAAGCAGGTCAGCCGGGGAGTTGAGCCGAAGCTGGCCTGCGAGCGTCAGAAGCAACTCCTGCTGGTGTGCTTGGCGAGTGAAGTCGGAAGACCAGGCTCGCTGCCACTCCCCATCCACCAGTTGACGGGCATTGCGAGACCGGGCGTAGGCCAGTGCGGTGGCGCCGTTCGCCATGCGGCATCCCGGCTCGGTGATATCCAGATGTGCTTTCTCGTCATAGGTGGGGAAATCGAAGCAAATCTCGATCCCTCCCAGGCCATCCACCAACTCAACGAATCCGTCAAAGTCCACTTTCGCGAAGTGGTCCACCGCGATACCCGTGAAGTCCTCAATGGCCAGGGCCAAGAGCTCAGGACCATTGGCGAACCCGGTGCATCCTCCCAGGTTGGCGTTCACGCGCCGGAAGTCCTCGGAACAGAAGTTGTAGAGGTAGAGATCCCGAGGAATCGACACGAGGGCCGGCGCCGAGCCATTCTCGGGGAACAAGGCAAAGAGGATGGCGTCGGCCAGGTACCCGCTCGCGTCGGCGCCCATCAGCAGCACCGAGTCGTACTTCGCGTCAGGCACTTTGACCGAACTGCGGGCATGGGCACCGGGAGGGGGCTCCGACATCTCGTCTTGCCCGGAGCCCCGGGTGACCTCCTCGTCCGCCTCGGGATCCGGCTCCACCCCCTCCACTGACTCGGGATCCAGCTCCGCCCCCTCCCGGTCCTCCAGTTGTGGGACGGCTTCGGGTGTCTTCTCCTCAGGGCGGTCAGCGTTCTGCTTTTCCTGAGCCTCTATTTCCTGACGACCCTCCTCAACCTGTTCTGGAGTGCGCTCCTCCAAAGCCGCCCCGGCCTCATCAGGCGCAAAGGGTTGATCGGCGATCTCTTTGAAGCCCCCGTACACGCGCCATCCCGCCAGCGTCAAGAGCGCCAGCACCAATGCGCCAATCCCAATCCAGATCCGGCGTTGCCTCTTGCGCCGTTTCATACGGAGGACGGTTCTGGAGGTCAACCTTTCAAGTCCCTAATAGACAATGCGAAGCGTCACCGCGCCCCGCCCGTAGGGTACCTTCCCCGATGGAAGACCGTTCCGGTGAAGATTCCCACGACTCGCCCGTCGCCGCGCTCCACCGTGATCCGGTAGGTAGCCACCGACCTGGACCGAGTGACAGGGTACGCGGTGGCGGTCAACCGATCCCCAGCCCGCGCAGAGGCCGCCAGCACCAGATGAGTATCGAGTGCAACCGCTTCCGCTTCTGCATTGGAGATCAAAGAGAGGGCGAAATCGGCCAGGGAATACACTGCTCCGCCATGCACCAGCCCCATGAAGTTGGTGTGCCGGAGCGCCACCTCCAGTTCCACGGTCAACCGCTCAGGATCGTCAACCAGCAGCCTCGCTCGCAGGAGTTCAGCGTAAGGATCAGCATCAGCCAGCGCCTTGAGCCGGGCGGATGTCGCCTCCATCGACCGGGACGGGCCAGGCGATTCAGCCATCCAGTCGGCCGATCCAGGCATCGAAGAGTTCATAGCCGCCGTCGACTATCTCTCCTTCGGCCTCTGCCATCTGCGCCGCGAACTCGTCAAGAGTCCACCGATCCACCGGAATGCTTGATGACCACCACTCTCTTCATGCCTGGGCAGTTTACCTGTTGCCAAACTATCGTAAGAGGACGTGTCAACGGTAAGAGACCAACCAGCGTGACAGAAGGCTCAGAGGCGCCCGGGCCCACGGTCGCCGATCCGGGGGAGGCTGAGAGCCAGGCACCGGCGCCTCTCCATCAACTCCTGGGACTGACGGACCCCGACCTGGAGGCAATCCGTCGCGACCTGGGTCGCGCTCCCTCCCGGGTGGAGTTGGCCGTGTACGCGGGAATGTGGTCGGAAGCCCGTTCGTACAAGTCCTCGGCTCCCTACCTGCGTCGGCTCACATCCGTCGCGCCCTGGGTGGTGGTAGGGCCTGGAGAGAACGCAGGGGTTATAGATCTGGGTGACGGGTGGTTGTTGGCCCTGCGGATCGAGAGCCACAATCACGCCTCCTACGTCGATTCCCGACGGGGCGCATCCACGGGAGTGGGAGGAGTGCTGAGGGACGTGGCGGCCATGGGGGCCCGGCCGGTGGCCCTGTTGAATCAGATTCGCTTCGGGCCGCTCAGCGAGCCGGAGAGCCGACTCAGACTGCGGGAAGTGGTGGAAGGGATGGCCGGCTACGGTAGGGACGTGGGGGTTCCCATCGTGGGGGGCGAGGTGGCCTTCTCGGAAAGCTACTTCAACAACCCCCTGGTGAACGTGATGTGCGTTGGGATCCTCCGCGAGGAGGAACTGGTATTGGGAAGAGCCGGAGACGAAGGAACCAGGCTGGTGCTGCTGGGCGCCCCCACCGGGCCGGATGGCATCGGGGGGGTAGCGACTCTCGCCACCACCGGGGCGCGCAGTCTTGCCGACTCCTCCCCGCAGATCATCCCGGAGGGGGATCCCGAACTGGCGAGTCGACTGCTGGAAGTATGCCGGGAGTTGGCCCGCCTCGGTCTGGTCAAGGGTTTCCAGGACCTGGGGGGAGCAGGATTGGCCAGCGCGGTAACGGAGCCAGCTTCACGATCGGATGTCGGAATCGACCTCGACCTGTCCGCCGTGCACATCCGGCCAGAGGAGATCGACGCGGCCGGAGTGCTGACTGCTGAGACGGAGGAGAGAATGCTGGCGTTTGCGGATCCCGCCTCGGTGGATGAGGTGCTCGAGACCGCCTGCCGAAGGGGAGTGGAGGCTTCGGTGATCGGGAAAGTCGTGTCTTCGAAGACGCTCCGCGTCATGAGCCGGGACGGGGTGGTGATGGAGGCGCCGATCCGGTCCCTGTCCGAAGGGGCGGTGGTCGACTACCATCAGATCGGGGAGCCGGGATGGATGGAGAACCTCTGGTCCAACAACATCCGGTTCTTGCGAAGGCCGGCGTTGGGTGGTGTACTCCTGGACATCCTGGACGATCCCCACCTTGCTTCCAAGCGCTGGATATACGAGCAGTATCCCACCAGGCCCCGCGGGGAGGTGACGGTCGGCCCCGGACAGAACCATGCCCTGGTGCAGATCCCGGGCACCTCCAAATCGATAGCGGTGTCCACCGACGGCAACGGGAGACTGTGCTACCTCGATCCTCGCCGCGGAGCGGGAAGGCTGGTCTGTGAAGCCGCGCTGAACGTGGCTATCTCCGGCGCCCGGCCCAGGGCGGTGGTGGACAATCTCAATTTCGGGAGTCCCGACAGCCCCGACGTGATGTGGCAGTTCCGCGAGACCGTGGAGGGTCTGGCCGAAGCCTGCGAACTGCTGGGCCTCCCGGTGGTGTCGGGCAACGTCTCCTTCCACAATGAAGTCGACGGGTACCCCATCCATCCGACGCCGGTGGTGGGAGTGGTAGGAGTCGCCGAGCCGGCGCCCGCCTTCCCTCCCGGCATGGACCGAGCGGAAGAAGGCATGGAATTGTGGCTCCTGGGACTGGGTGACGCCGTAAACCTGGCAGGAAGCTCTTTCGCCAAGATCGCCTTCGGGCACCTGGGGGGTCGCCCTTCCGCCGCCGACTTCGCCCTCTGCCGGGCAGCGATCGAGACCGCTCTCGACCTGGTAAAAGAGGGCCTCACACCCGTGCTTCACGACATCTCCGACGGCGGCCTGGCCTTGGCCGCGGCAGAGATAGCCATCTCTTCACAGGTGGGACTCAACGTGACCTTCCGGGACTGGCGGAGCCTCTTCAGCGAGGACCCGAACCGCCTTCTGGCCGCGGTGTCCCCGCGGGATGTTCCCCGACTGATCAGCATTACTGCTCGACACGGCCTGCCGGCCTCCCAGATCGGCACCTTTGGCGGCCGCGAAATCTCCCTTGAGAGTGGTGGGGTCCGCGGCGCCGTCAACCTGGCCGTCGCCTCCCGCACCTGGAGGAACGCCATCGCCCGACGCTTGGAGGTAGATTCCCCGTAACCCTGAATCGGATGGGACTTGCCTCCCAGTGTTCTCCGGACGTAATCCCAAAGACTCTCAGATAGTCCTCGATTGCCTTTCCGTGTTGTGAATCGATTCCCATCCGGTCGAAGGTCTATATCAATCCTGCTTGGAAGGTGACGCGGGTTTTGTGCTCGCTACCTCCTGAGGGGTTCGCTCTCGCATTGCCAGAAGACGCCGATACTTTTCCCTCTGCTCCTGGGAGACCTGATCGATGGCGACGGCCACCACCAGCAAGGCTCCATTGGCAACCTGCGCCCATGCCGAGTCGAGCCCAACCGCGATGATCCCATTACGGATGTTGCCGATCAGTACCAATGCAATGAGGACACCTCCCAGGGACCCCTCACCCCCACTGAAGGCCACCCCGCCAAGGATGACGGCAGTGATCACCTCAAGTTCGAATCCGACTCCGAAAGTTGGGTTGGCGGTGCCCAAGCGGCTGGCGGCGAGCAGTCCCACCAAACCGATGATCAGCCCGTTGACCAGAAACAATCCGGTGGTCATCTTTCGGATATTGATGCCCACTCGCTGGGCGGCATCCCGACTGCTCCCCAAAGCGTAGATGTGGCGACCGGTTGTGGTGCGGTGGAGGTAGGTACCCACCACGATGAATCCCAAGAACAGGAACCAAACCGGCGACTGTAGACCGAAGATTCTGCTTCCTCCCAGGATCTTGAACTGATCGGGCACGCCGGTAACGGCATATCCGCTGGTCATCAGAATTGCTATGCCCCGCAGCACCGCCAGCATCCCCAAAGTGATTATCAGAGGGGAGATCTTGAACCGCCACACCATCAGGCCATTGAAAAGTCCAATGGCTCCACCCACCGCGATGCCGGCGACCACGGCGGGGATCACCCCGATGTCGCGAGCCACCAAGGCGGCGGCGGTGGCACAGACCGCCATCATTGAACCGATCGACAGGTCGATATTGCCTCCGATCATCAAGAGACTGGTACCGAGCGCCCCGATCCCGATGAATGCAATCTGGAGTCCGATCACCCGGTAGTTGTCGAAGTTGAAATAGAAAGGAGCGGTGAAGCGCAGGAACACCAGCCAGACGGCAAGAGCGATCAGGAGGCCCAAGTTGCGCGCTCCGACACGCGGCAGGAAACGCAGCCGGCTTCGGACGCCCGGCCCCGCGGGGCTCATATTGCCCCCACCGTCTCGTCCATTCCAGTAATGGCCGAGACGATCTCTCTCCGATTGGTGGCGCTGGCCGGCGTGTCAAGCACGACAGCGCCCAGGCGCAGGACAACGATCCGGTCGGCGACCCTGAAGACATCTTCCAGGCTGTGGCTTATCATCACCACGCCCACGCCTTGCTGGGCCACATTCCTGATCAGGGCCAGAGAAGCATGAGTCTGGGCCACCCCCAGCGCCGCAGTCGGCTCGTCAAGGATTACCAGCCGATGAGCCTGGACCAGAGCCCGGGCAATTGCAACGGCCTGGCGCTGGCCGCCGGAGAGCCGCGCCACCTTGGCCTGCAAGTCAGGAACGGCGGCCCCCACTCTTGCGATCAGTTCTCCAGCCCGCTTTGCCGATTGGCGCTCATCAATGAACTTGACAGGTCCTATCTTCAAGCGAACCGGCTCTTGGCCCAGCATCACATTCGCCGAAGCAGAGAGCGTGTCGCAGAGCGCCAGATCCTGGTAGACCGCTTCGATTCCCAGTTGTCGGGCCTGGAGGGTGGTCAGGCTGGAGTAAGACTCACCGCCCACCAGAATCTCGCCTTCATCGGGACGATGGAAGCCCGTTATGACTTTGATAAGGGTGCTCTTTCCAGCCCCATTGTCTCCAACCAGGCAAAGCACTTCCCCGGCCCGAACTCCCAGGCTGGCCTGATCCACCGCTTGGAGCGCACCGAAATATTTGGAGACGCTCCGCACTTCCACCACATAGTCTGAGGGGCCTTGGCGACCACTCCTGCTAATGACCCCAGGTTGTTTGCCTTGGTTCAATAGGTCAAGACTTTAGGCGTCAGAGCAGCCCGACATCCGTCTCTGGGTTGAACGGCCGGTTGTAAGGAATCGAATACTGATCCCAAATCTTCTGGTTCATCGGGTCCGCCGTGTCAGCGATGTACTCCTCGACATTCTCCGCATCGACTATCAAGGCCGTCTGGTTTCGCCACGTGGGAATCGACTCTCCTTGCAGAGCCGCCGCCATCTCCATACTCGCCAACGCGCCGGACGCGCCAAAGAGGAAAGAAGCGGATGCCTGCACGATCGACGTTCCCTTCTTCATCTCATCCAGAGCGCCCGCAATAGCATCCACTCCGCCGAGCCAGAAGTCGTCGGGGTCGTCCCTGCCGGCCTCCAGGGCGGCTACCTGCGCGCCCAGCATCCCGTCGTCGTTGAAGCACAGGATGGCATCCAGATCGGGATGTGCCTGGATGAGACTCGCGCCGCCATCGACTCCCGTCTGGTTGCTGTATGCCTCGGCCTTTCCGACCAACTCCACGTCGGGAAGCAACTCAGCCATCTTGACTTCCATCGCCAAGGTCCGGGCGGTGAGGGCCGGGATAGAGGTAAGCTCGAACAGCGCCCACTTGCCTTTTCCGCCTTTCTTCTCCTGGAACCATTCGGCCGCCGCCTCGGCAACGCCGAATCCGGCGCCCACGTTGTCCACCTGTATGAATTGAGTAGTGGTGGGGAACCAGGAGGTCCAGGTGATGGTGATCAAACCGGCATCTTGAGCTCGTTGACCCCAGTCCTCCCAGCCTTCGGGCTGGATGTTGAAGATGAAGGCACCGTCGAAGTTCTGCGTGATGAAAGCCTCGGCATCGGTGACCTGTTTCACCCCGTCTCCGCCAGCGTCGAGCACGGTTTCCACATCCATTCCAGTGCCCGCCGTCTCCTGGTACAGACGGATGGCGTCGATGATCTCGTCATGGACACCAGCCTGCACCCACTGGGAAATTCCGCAACGAACGCCCGCCAAGGGCGGACCGGCGGTGGTGGTGGGCGCTGCCGTAGTGGTGGTAGCAGGAGCAGCCGTGGTGATCGGGGGCCCTCCTCCACAGGCCGCTATGCCGATCCCTACCGCTCCGAGTCCGGCCATCCGGATGAAGTCCCGCCGGCTCAGGTTTGTCAACCGCACCGGTTGCCTTTTCGTCGACTTGGAGTCCTTGCCTCTGATACTCTTGCCTGTGTCAAACATACGATCCTCCGATCCACTCCTTCAATGGCTGATATAAGAGATCATATCATTAAACACCTGCTAAAACACGCTGGAAAGCCACCAGAGATTGACGGTGCCAAAGTGATCGGAGAAGAGCCTTCCAGCCGGGCCCGATCCACTCTGGCCAACGCGTTCTTCCTCCCGTCGCATTGCTTCGGATAGATGATCGTTGTGGGTTGCCGGATTGGTCGCTCTCTGGCCAACCGCCGCCAAGACTCACAGCACGAGTGACGCGCTCTTGGCAAGCGGCATCGCGGCATTGCTGAGCGGTGCCACCGTGCCTATGGCCGGATCCGGGCGACTATCTCCTCCATCGAGAGGCCGTCCAGGCCCAGGCGCTCCAAAGTCCGGCCTCCGGCGATTGCTTCATCCAAGCTTGCCGCAGCAGCCAGGCGGAGCAATGCCTCCGCTACCGGAGTGGCCACGCCCGCAACCTTGGCCAACTCCACCAGGGGCAACAGTCCATATCCGAAGTCCTCTGTGTAGTAGCGGTGGGCCAGGGAGTCGGGCGCCATGATCCGAGCGTTGGCGCTCCCACTGGAAATGGCGCCCTGTATGTCCCCCATATCCGCGTCCGGTTCCACCGTGCCGATCGCCGACATCTCCTCCATCAGGGATCCCAAACGATATCCGAACGCGTCGGCCACCGCCAGACGTTCGGCATCCAGCCTCGCCATCACCGAGGCCACTCCCCCGGTCATCCCGTCCACGTAGAACCGGAAGTCTCCGCCTGTGGCCTCGACCCAAGCCGCTCCCAGAATCGCCCCGGGAGGGTGGAGAACCATGTTCACCTCCGCCAACCCCACCGCCAGGACATCGGGCAGGGTGACAGCCCCGGGGTACAGCCGCCCGGCCAACCCGAGCGCCGCCTCGCCACCGGGAAGGCAGGCAACCGGCACCCGGGCGGCGGCGCCCGTAATGTTCACACCCCACTGCACCGGCGGGCAGTTCAAACCGGCGTCGGGGTCCACCGCAAAGGCCCGCACCGTATAAGGAAGGGTGGAACACTCTGCCAGTGGTGGGAGAGTTCCCATCCCTCTGTCACGCCACACTTTGACCACCTCCAATGCGCCGCCCAGGTGGCCGGGAGCCAGCACCACCGGCGCCGTGCAACCGACCTCGGCCAGGAGCCGGGCTATGTGCCGATGGGCGGTGGAAGGCAGACACACCAGCACACCGGCTGCCCCTTCGAGCCCCGGGGCAAGATCGTCAGTGCACGTTACGGGCATCACGCCTTCTCCGCACACCCCCCGGTAGGCAAGCCGGAACCCGGTCGGCGGCTCTCCTGGGACGGTGCGCCGCCACCAGACCACCTCGAATCCCCGCAGGGTCAGGTCGACCGTCGCCGCCATGCCTCCGGCTCCGCCCCCCATCACAACTATCCGGGTCATCGGATCTTCCTCACCCTCCCCTCGCCCAGGTCGAGGCCAACCGCCTCCGCCACCGAGTACTTCTTCACCTTGGCCACATCGACTTCAACCCCGAGACCCGGACCCTCGGGGATCAAGACCCGCCCATCCTCGAAACCAAAGGGGACGGTGATCAAGTCGTCGATGTAATAGATTCCGGCTATCTCCGGACGGGCGCTTCCCTCCGGGCCGGAGACCGGGCACACGCTGGGCAGGATGGCGTTTTCCACGGCAGCTCCCAGCGCCAGATTTGCGGCGTTGCCGATCCCGGTCTCGATCGAGCCTCCTATGTCGCACATCATGCCCAGCCGACGGGCGGTCTCCGCCTGCTGGCGGGCACGGAACAGTCCCCCCGGTTTGGTGACGTAGCACGAGAAGTACTCGGCCGCCCCCAGTTCGACCAACTCCCAGATGTCCTCCACCGTCCAGGCCGACTCGTCCGCCATCACCGGCGTTTCGATCCTCAGGGCCACCGCTGCCAAACCCTCGGCGCCGGCCACCGGTTGCTCGCACAGCAATATGTCATACTCCTCCTGGGCGCGGGTGACCCTCACCGCCTCGGCGACATGGGAGTATCCCTCGTTCCCGTCCACCCGGATCTTGATTTCAGGACCCACCAATTCCCGCAGTCGTCGCACCAGTTCCACGTCGCGGATCGGGTCGAGGCCGGTCTTGCACTTGATGGTGAGCGCACCTTCGGACACCGCCTGCTCCGCTTCCTCCAGGCATTGTTCGATAGGCATGATCCCCAGCGAGTGAGTCAACTCTATTCCCCGGCGGTGAGAGCCCCCAAGCAGTGTCGAGACCCCCACTCCCATGGCTCGTCCGGCAAGGTCATAGCAGGCGATGTCGACCATCGCCTTGGCGTAGGGGTGGCCTTTCACCGCCTTGTCCATCCGGGCATGAATCACACCTATTTCCCGAGGGTCGCAGCCTGCAACGGCGGGCAGCAGAAATTTGGATGCCACTGTCAGAACCGTCTCCGGCGACTCTCCGTAGTACCGCATCGCCGAGCCGCCCCAGGTGATACCGGCCGGCGCTTCTCCCCACCCTTCGATCCCCTGGTCGGTTCCCAGCCGGAGGATGGCGTGACGACCGATCGGAGCGGTCATCTTCGACGCCCAGGTGTGATGCCGTCGATTGGGAAGAGACACTATGTGGATAGTGGCTTCGATTATCTTCACGGGTCCTCCGCCTCGTACAGTTCGATCTCGTTTCCGTCCGGGTCGGCCACATAGACGGTGAGACCGTAAGGTCCGGGTCCAAGCGGACGGACTATCCGGTAACCCGCCTCCTCCACGACTCGCTCGAATTCGGCCACTCCCTGCACTTCGAAGGCGAAGTGGTCCACCTGCCCGCCTTTTCCGGTCCCCCCTTCGGTTAGACCCAGGCCCTGCTCGATACCGATGAAACGGCGTCCGTCCCGAAACGGCGTCCGGTTCTTGACCTTGAACCCCAGAAGGTCGACGTAAAAGCGTTCGGCGGCTTCCAGGTCGGTGGTTTCCAGCAGCACGTGCCGTATGCCCTTTACCACCGGACGGCGGTTTTCAGCCAGCCACTCGTCCACCTCCGAGGAGGTAGCCAGGTGCGCCAGGTAGTGCGCCCACACCTGCAGAGCGGAAGGTTCCCACTGCGGGCGAACCCCAGCGATGCAGTCGGTCACCGCCACCACGTCGTAATCACGCAGGTAGGCCTCCCGTATGGTGGTCTCGACGCAGGCGTTGAGCGTCACCCCGGTGATGAACAGGGTTCGCACGCCCAGCATCTGCAAGAGGGATTGGAGGCGTGTCTCATAGAAGGCGCCGAACCGGTGCTTCTGCACCACCTTGGTGGGGTCGTCGGCCATCTCGGCCAATTCCTCCACTATCTCGGCGTCCCAACTGCCGGCCAGGGCCGCCACCCGGGAGCGACGCTCGGTGTGGGAGGGGAGTCGTTTTCGCCGCCGGCTACGGTCGCGTTGCAGATGGGCCTGCACCGTCCAGATCACCGGGATGCCGGCCGCCTTGAAGGACCCGACCAGTTGGCCGAGAGGCTCGTATATCTCCTGCGCAGGTCCGACATTGACTCCCGAGTCACCCAACGTTCCCTCTGGGTGACAGAAGGCATTCTGCATGTCGATGACCAGCAACGCCGCACATCCCGGGTCGAGAGCCGTAAGGTCGATGGTGTCGCTCATACGTCTGTGCGATCCGGGCCAAGTACCCCGGCCAAACCCCAGTTGTTCCGTGGAACGTCGTGGATTATCACATGCAGTGCGTCGGGTCGGGCATCGGCATGTTCCACCATTGCCTCGGTTATGGCCCTGACCAGCCGACGCTTTTGCTCCACGGTTCGTCCTTCCCACATTTCCACGGTGACAACCGGCACGGCGCTGCTCCTTTTCGTCGCCTGCAACCTCAATTTAGGGCAGAGGGTCGGTCCGAGTCCGATACCCTTCACGGGATTGTCGATTTAGCCAAACCACAAGCGCCCAGTCCTTCCTTCATATGGGAAATGATGGTGGTCGGAGACCGCTTGGCCGGCTTGTCCCTGGCCGCGGAGGCGGCTGCCGGGGGCCTGCGACGGGTGCTGGTGCTCTCCCCCTCCGATCCCCAGGTCTATCCGAGCCGGTTCGAAGCTCCGGGAGTGACGGTCCGCTACGACACCGTGGCCCGCCGTATTCGCCGCCAACCGGGGCCGGTCCTGGTCACCGAAACCTCGACCGGTGCGGTGGCGGCTCGGGTGGTGGTGATGAGTCTGCCCGATCCCCCGCCGGAAAAACGTTCACCCCGGATTTCCGTCGATCCGTCGATTTCTCCCCGTGTGTACGCCCATCCCGACCAGATGACAGAGAACCCTGGAGATGTGGTAGTGATGGGAGAGGGTGACCAGCCCGTGGAATGGGCGCTCGATCTCCTGGCTGCAGGCGCCAAGGTGGTGCTATGCCTCCCAGGCGCCGAGTTCGGCCCGATGTCTCTTCTGGCCAAGCGAACCCTCCGACGCTTGGAAGCCCAACGGCAAGTCACCCTCTTCTGGCAAACCCGACCCACCAGGGTGTATGACCTGGGCGGCCATCCCACCGTGGCTTTCAACAATCGCCAAACGCCCGACCTCCAATTCGATGAGGTCCTGATTTCGGGGCCCGATTCCTCTCCCCGCCGCCAACTGGAGAATGCGGGAATCAAGCTGGAGAGAGGACCGTTGCCGATCTATCTGCTCTTCCCTCGAGATAAAGGTGTGGAGATCCCCGCCGGTGTGACCAACATCCTCACAGATCGCGCTTGGGAAATTATTCGAGCCAGGCACTTTCCCTCCCTGCCACCCTCTCCTAAGAGAATCACCCCGGTCCCGGCGGGAAAGCATCTGTTCAACCTGGAAAACCGCCATTACAACGCCACCATCACCTGGTTCCGCCGAGTGAATCCTGATCTGTGGATACTGCGGGTCCGCCCCGACCAACGGGACTCGCCATTGGTCCCCGGACAATACGCCACCCTGGGGCTCGGTTATTGGGAACCCCGGGTGGACGGTGCAGATGACCCCTCGGCGGGAGAGGAGAGGCTTGTGCGAAGGTCGTATTCCATCTCTTCTCGCATTTTCGACCCCAAGGGCTATCTCACCGACCCGGCATATGAGGAACATCTGGAGTTCTACATTGTCTTGGTGCCTCCCACCACAGATCGTCTACCGGCGCTAACACCCAGACTGGCCCTGAAGCACGAGGGAGATCGGATATATCTCGGACCCCGTATGGCGGGCCGCTACACCTTGGCCGCGGTGACCGACCCCTTTTCAGACGTTCTGTTCCTAGCCACCGGTACCGGAGAGGCGCCGCACAACGCAATGGCGGTGGAACTGTTCCGCAAGGGCCATCAGGGCCGAGTGGTCTCGGTGGTTTCGGCCCGGTACGCCGCCGACCTGGGATATGTTGCCCGCCACCGGGCGCTGGAGGATAGATTTTCCAACTATCGCTATCTTCCCCTGGTGACCCGCCAGGATATTCCCGGCGTGCTGCGGATGCGCATCCAACAGCTCATCGCAGAGGATTTGCTCACCGAAGAGACCGGCCTGGAGTTGAATCCTTCCCGCCTGCAGGTTTTCATGTGCGGCAATCCGGCCATGATCGGCGTGCCCGAATGGGTTGATGACCAGCCGGTTTTCGGAGAAACCCCGGGAGCCGCTCAACTCCTGGTGGAGCGGGGTTTCACTCTCCCCCGCCAGGGAGTGAAGGCCAACATCCACTACGAGGAGTACTGGTAAAAGCACATGTCCGTTCCCTGGAGACAACGGGTGATCGCGGTGGTGGGTGGAGACCGCCGCGAGCAGGAGATTGCCCGCCGGGCGGCGGCCACCGGCGCCGATGTGCGGGCTTATGGGTTTCCATGGCCGAAGGGAGGGATCAACCGGGCGACGCTCTGCTCCTCTGCGAAAGCAGCCCTGAACGGTGCTCACTACGGGCTGCTTCCCATCCCCGGCCTCGCCGACGACGGCGCCCTCTTCGCGCCTTCCGCCGCCCAACCAATTTTCGTCGGAGTCCCTGAGCTGAAGTCGATGGCCAAAGGGGCCCACCTGATTCTGGGCGCCGCCGATCATCGACTCCGGGCGGCGGCCGAGCAAGCCGGAGTGGGTGTTGCCGAGTACGAGGGCGACCGGGAGTTGATGCTGAGGCGGGGGCCCGCAATCGTGGAAGGGGCCGTGGGAAAGATCATCGAACTGACCAAGATCACCATCCACAATGCCGCCATCGGAGTGGTCGGCCAGGGGACCATCGGGTCGCTCCTTACTCGCACACTGGTGCTTTTGGGAGCAGAGGTCCTGGTGGCCGCCCGGAGTCCGGTCCAGCGGGCGGCGGCGGAAGCGATCGGAGCGGCGGCCGTACATCTCGACCAACTGCCCGAGCATGCCCACCGCCTGAGCATGCTGGTGTCCACCGTCCCCGTCCAAGTGATCGGCGACGAGGTTCTTAAACGACTTCCGGATGCAAGCCTGGTCATGGACCTTGCCGTCCCCCCGGGGGGAGTGGACCTCGACCGGGCGGCCCAACTGGGACACGTCACCTGCTGGGCAAGAGGACTGGGCGACCGCGCCCCGATTACGGTCGGCGCCTCGCAGTGGGATGGAATCCACAGGAGAATCGAGAAGATCGAAGAGGCCGTGCATGAAAGCTGACTTGGTGGTCAAAAACGCCCGCGTGGTGACACACACCGGAGAATTCAGAGGTGGGGTCTCCGTCCTCGGTGAACAGATTTCGGCTGTCGGCAGCAACGGGGACTTGCCTGCAGGTCGGAGGGTGATCAACGCCGAAGGTCTGGTTTTGATGCCGGGGGTGATCGATCCCCACTGCCATCTGGGAGTGAACTATCCCTACGACGAGGACATGGACACCGAGACCGCCGCGGCGGCCCGGGGCGGGATCACCACCGTGCTCCTGTATATCAGGAACCTCGAACCCTCATACATACCCTTCTACCGCGACCGCCGCCGCCGAGGAGAGGCGGTGGCTCGCATCGACTTCGGATTCCACTTCGGCATCCAGCGGGAGGAACACATCGCCGAGATACCCCGGATCGCCAAAGAAACCGGCGTGCAGTCCTTCAAGTGCTACTTCGGATACGAGCATGACAATCCCATCGGGATAGTGCCCGCCGACGACGGCTGGGTATACACCGCCATGACCAAGATCCGTGAGCTTCCCCAAGGGGTGATCTCGGTTCACTGTGAGAACACCGAGATCGCCCGGTGGATTAAGCGCTCGGTGCAGGCCACGGGGCGTCAGGATCTAGGCGCCTATACGGAGTCGCGTCCGGCTTTCTGTGAGGAGGAGACCATCGCCCGGATGATCTTTCTGGCCGAACTCACCGGATGTCCCCTGTATGTGGTGCACACCAGCGTGGCTGCGGGACCCAAGCTCGCCGCCCGGGCCCGGGCCCGGGGAGTGGACGTAACCATCGAGACCTGCCCCCACTACCTGGTCCGCACCGCTTACGATCCAGACCTGGACATGCGGGCCAAGATCTCTCCTCCCCTGCGGGACGCCCGCCAGCAGGAGGGATTGTGGGAAGGAATCTTCGCCGGCCAGGTGGGATCCATCGGATCGGACCACGTTCCCTTCTTTCCCAAGAAAGGCGAAGACCTGTGGGAAGAGAAACCGGGAGTGGTCTCCTTTCCATGGGAATTGGCGCTGTTGATGGAGTACGGTGTGCATCGCCGGGGGCTTCCCCTATCCGACCTGGTGAGGTTGAACTCATTCGGACCGGCGCGCCGCTTTGGCCTCTATCCACGCAAAGGGGCTATCGTTCCCGGCGCCGACGCCGACCTGGTTCTGGTCGACCCCGACCGGGTGGACACGGTTCGCCACACCGGCAACGGAACCTGCATCTACGAGGGGATAAGCCTGCGGGGATGGCCGGTGTTGACCGTCAGCCGTGGGAGGGTGGTCTTCGATGACGGAGAGGTGGACCCCGATTCAATGGGCCACGGCCTGTGTGTATCCCGACCCGACTGATCACAGTTGTGGTGAACCGCGGTCCGGCGAATAGCATGTCAGTGATCATTTGCCACCCAGGCACAAGGAGCGACCGATGAGAATTCTGGTGGTGTGGGCGCATCCGCTGGCCGACAGTTATTCGGCGGCGCTCAAAGACCGGGCGGAGGGCGCCCTGCAGGAAGCTGGACACGAAATCGATCTCCTCGATCTCTACGCCGAGGCGTTCGACCCGGTCCTATCCGCGCAGGAGCGCCGGGATTACCACGAGATAGGGCCCAACCTCCGCAATGTCCAATCCTATGTGGACCGACTCAGGGCTGCCGAAGGCCTGCTCTTGGTCTTCCCCACCTGGAGCTTCGGCTACCCGGCCATCCTGACCGGGTGGCTGCAGCGGGTGTGGATCCCAGGTGTGGCCTTCGGGCTGCGGGAAGAAGGGGGCCCCATTATCCCGGGGATACTGGGAATCCGGAGAGTGGCTGCGATCACCACCACCGGATCGCCATGGTGGTATGTGAAGGCGGTGGGCAACCCCGCCAAGAAGGTGCTCAAACGGGGCCACCGCGTCATGTTCGCCAAAGGCTGTCGGGTGAAGTGGCTGGACCTGAACAACATGAACAAAGACTCCCCGCGCAAGAGAACGAGATTCCTGGCCAAGGTTGAACGCACCCTCCCGAACTTCTTCAACCGTTAGGTCACCAGTCTCCGGAGTCCTGACCGTGGCGATCTATAACGATTTGAGCCGTTTATAAGAACAACCTTATAAATGCCACAAACCCCAATAAACCACACATATCCCTATATACCGAAGCAACCCGACTCTTGGAATGGATCCCGGTAAAAATCCATACAGCCCTGGTGCCGGCGCCTGGCCTTCCGCTCTTGTAGGACGAGACAGGGAGATCAACCAATTCGAGATCGCCACCAGAAGGCTGGGAGCAGGCCTCTACGACAGAAGTTTGTTGCTCAGCGGATTGCGCGGTGTGGGCAAGACAGTTCTACTCAATGAGTTCTGCAGCATCGCCCAACGGCAAGGCTGGGGGTTTCAGCAGATCGAAGCGACGAGGAGCTTACATCTGCCGCGCATCATGGCTGATCGGGTCCGAGTGGCCCTACTGCGACTTTCCGCAGGTCATCGTCCCGCAGACCGGGCTCGCCGCGCTTTGGGCGTGTTGAAGTCGTTCAAGGTGCGCTGGAATCTGCCGGAAGGCGGCGATGTGGAGGTCGGTATCGATCCCATTCCCGGTCGCGCCGACACGGGAATCCTTCAGGAGGATCTCGCCGACCTGTTCACTGAAGTGGGCCGGTACGCACGGGAACGGAAAATTGGTGTTCTCATTACCATCGACGAAGCCCAATATCTGCGGCGCGAACAGCTCGGAACCTTGGTCATGGGACTTCACCAGTTGAGCCAGAGACAACTTCCCCTCATGGTGGTGGCAGCAGGATTGCCATCCCTTCCTGCATTGGTAGGCGAAGCCCGGTCATACGCGGAGCGACTCTTTACCTTCATCAAGATCAATAGCCTTTTACCGGAGGAAGCCGCCACTGCCCTGACCATTCCAGCAAGAGCACATGATGTGCGTTGGCATACCGATGCTTTGGATAGGATCGTGGACGAGACGGCCGGATACCCCTATTTCCTTCAAGAATTCGGAAAGCAGGCGTGGAATTTTGCGGCCGGGCCGCATCAAATCGACTTGAAGAACGTAAAAAACGCTTCTCCGATCGCCATCAGCGCGCTCGATACAGGTTTCTTCAGCGTCCGGTTCGATCGCACCACCGAAGCCGAGCGAGCCTATATGGCGGCAATGGCCCAACTCGGACCCGGCCCGCATCCATCGGGCGAGGTGGCATCCCAGATGGGCAAGACCACCTCCCAGGTCAGCCACCACCGTAACTCGGTAATAGCCAAAGGCCTCTGCCACGCTCCCCGCCATGGCCAAATCGCCTTTACCTTGCCGATGTTCGATCAGTTCGTCCGCCGACGCATGTCCTTGTAGGCGGCAGCGGTCAGGTCAAGACTTCTCAGCCGATTGTGATCAACTCCCGGTTGTCCGTTGCATCTGACAGCAACTCGGCGCCTCGGGCTGTGACGGCCACCATGTCCTTGAGTTGCAGACCAAACCCGTGGCCGGTGTCATAGATCAGAGGTTCTACGCCGAACACCATTCCCTCTTCGAGTACCTGGTCGTGGCGAGAACTCAGATAGGGATGCTCGTGCAGGGATAGTCCTATTCCATGACCCACGAAGGAAAAGAGCGGCAGGCCGAGGGGACCGCACACGGCTTCGAACCGATCCCACACCGACCGGCTAGAGACACCTGGACGGATGGCGTCGAGCAAGACTTCCCGGCACTCCACCAGATTGGCCCATATCTCGACCGCTGCCCGAGGCGCCGTTCCCACCACCGCAGTGCGGCACACTCCGGCGTGATACCCCTCCGCCACCGCGAAGATCTCCACTCGGCACACATCCCCTTCCTGCAGAACCCGCTCGGAGGGACCCACATTGGCCAACCGGCTCCGGGGGCCGGTGGCAACGATCATCAGCTTGAAGTCCTCGGCGCCTCCCCGGTAGATGCCGTCGGTGAGTGCGGCGGCGATCTCCATCTCGGTGTCCCCCACCTTTACCGCCCCGAGGGCTGCTCCGATGGAAGCGTCGGCGATTCGGGACAGGCGGGCCAGGAGCGCCAGTTCTTCCGGGGTCTTGACCTGCCGCTGCCTCCCCAGCCACCGGTCGGCGGCCACCCACTCCACCCCGGGCGTTGCTTCCTTTAGGCGGGCGAATTCCGCCGCCGGCAGGTATCCCAGTTCCAGACCCAACCGACCCCGGCTCAGACCCAGCCGCTCCAACAACCCGGCTAGGCAGGCCATCGGATCGTCGCCGAACTCGTCCCACACCGCCACCCCGGCGGCTCCGGTCCGCTGCCGTACCATGGCCTCCTCCACCCCCACACACATCACTGCCGGATCACCGCCGGCCGGAAGCACGACCGCCGCGTGGCGCCAGCGCATGAGCGGGTGGGAAGGAACCACGAATCCGGCCAGATAGGCGAAGTTCTCGGGAGAAGAAACCACCAGCCCATCCCAGCTCTGCTCCTCCATGGCTGGCCGGAGGCGGGCAACAACCTGTTCTCTCATCCTGCATCCTCCGAGTGGTCGATGGAATCGTAACAACCGGCGCCCAGCTAGGCACCTCTGTGGATCCTGTATCGTTAACTCCCTGTAAACAATCCCCAGGAACAAGGTCTAGAAGGATGACACAAATAGAGCCCATCTCGGTACGCGGACCGGCTCTCCGGTTCGAGACGTTGTTCGATGGGGAAACCACCTCGGCAGGCGAGGGGCTGGAACTGCATCCCGACTTCGCGGCGGTGTACGGCGGTCCCCTACGACTTCAACCTCCGGTCAAGGGCTTGCCCTTGTTGGCCGCCAATTTCGTTGCCTCTCATGACGGCAGAGTGGCCTTCAACCATCCGGACCACCGGGGAGGAGGCCCGATCTCGGGGTTCAATGACAACGATGTATGGCTGATGGGTCTGCTCCGGGCCCGAGCAGACGCGGTGGTGGTAGGCGAGGGCACTATCCGAGCAGAACCCAGCCACGTGAACACCCCCGACGACATCTATCCAGACGACAAGGACGCCTTCGCCGCCCTCCGCCGTCACGAGAACCGGTCCGAACTCCCCATCATCTCCTACATAACCCTCGACGGCAATCTTCCACCCGAGGCCAAGGTGTTCTCGATGGAGGACGCCCACGTGGTGGTGGCCACGACCAGGGCCGGCGCCCGAAGGATCCGGGCCGCCGTGCGCTCCGACGGCAGAATCGATCTCCTCGAATTCGGTAGCAGCGGGGTGAACCTGGAGCGCTACGCACGCATAATGGCCGAGGACTACGGGGTCGAGTTCCTCCTGTGCGAGGGCGGGGCCACCCTCTACGGGGCGTTTCTCGAAGCCGGGATCATGAACGAGCCGTTCATCACCCGGTCGCCGCTGGTGGTGGGAGAGAATCCCGGCAACCCACGGCCCAGCCTGGTGGAGGGAACCGGATGGCTCCCCGATGACACGCCGAGGATGAAGATCCTGTCGGTTCGCAAAGCCGGTGACTACTTGTACATGCGTTATCGGGCCACATACCCTGCCTAGTACTCGGCCAACTCGCGGAAAGTCCTGACCCCCGTGACCTCATTGACCCTTATCGAGCACCTGGAGTTCACCATCACTTGTGACCGGGACGACCGGGTGATAACCGACGGGGCGATCCTGATAGACGGGGACCGGATCGAGGACCTGGGCGCCACGGCCGAGGTGAGGGAACGGATGCACTCGGGCACCTGGCGCCAACCCGTGGAGCGACTGGATGGCCAGCGCCTGGGACTGACGCCCGGGCTGGTGGATTCCCACGTCCATCTGTCCGAAACCCTGTCGAGGGCGGCGTTCCCTGATGTGATCGACACGCGGACCTGGGTGTTTCACTGGGCAAAGCCCTTCTACGCGCACGTCAACCCAGAAGACGAGGAAGTGGGGTCGCTCCTGGGAACCGCCGAGATGCTGCGGGGAGGGACCACCTGCTTTTTGGACATGGGCGCGCAGAACGACCCGGCGCCGGTGGCGTCTGCTGTCGAGCAAACCGGGATCAGGGGTATCACCGGCCGCCACGCCGCCGATGTCAAGCCCGCGGAGATCCCCCGAGGTTGGTCCACGGAAATGGTCGATCATCACTTCTTTCCCGACGCCGAGACCGCTCTTGAAGCCTTGGCGGAGACGGTTGCCGCCTGGAACGGGTCGGCGGACGGGCGGCTTGGAGTGTGGGTGAACATCGAGGGGAAAGAACCCTGCAGTCTGGACCTTCATGTCGGCGCGCGAGAACTGGCTGCGAGACTGGGGGTGGGCACGACCTACCACCTCGCCACTTCCCTCGCCGAAGCGGAAATCTCCGAACGGCGTCATGGAAGCTGGCCGATCACCAGGGTGGCGCGAGCAGGCGGTCTGGGCGACAATCTGGTGATCGCTCATGCGGTTGCGGTAACTCAGGAGGAGGTGGAACTGCTCTCCTCCCATCGGACCAAGGTGGCCTTCTGTCCATCCACTTCCCTGAAACTCGCCAAAGGCGCCACCTCGATCGGAAAGTACCCCGAGATGATGGAGGCGGCCGTGACCGTGGGACTGGGGACCGATGGGGTGTCCGCCGCGGGCAATCTCAACCTGCACCGCCAGGTGCACCTCGCCGCCGGCCTGTTCAAGGACGCCCGGATGGACGCTTCGCTGGTGGGGGCCCGGCGGGCGCTGCGCATGGCCACCATCGATGGGGCGAAAGCCCTGGGGATGGATGAACAGATCGGTTCGCTCGAGGTGGGAAAGAAAGCCGACTTCGTGTTGTGGGACCTCGATCACCCCGAGTGGATACCCTACGGAGATCCCCTCTCGGCACTGGTCTGGTCGGCATCGACGGCATCGGTGCACGAGACCTGGGTGGACGGGCAGCCCTGCTTTCGTGATGGCCGGGTGTTGGGCGTAGACGAGGCCGCACTCCACGTCGAAGCCCGTAACAGGGCCGCAGACATAAGCGCCCGGGCCGGGCTGGGCCGAACAGACATCCCTTTGACGACCCGTCTCTACCTATGAAGGAACCGTCTACCCACCCCCAGCGGTTGGCCGAGGGAGACCGGCCTGCGGCCATCGGGCCGGTCAAAGTACCCGAGTATCCAGGGCCCCAGGTGATCTCGATCCGCCGCGGCTTCATCACCGAGATCCAACCCTTCCCCGACCGGCTGGGAAGGTCCGTCCCGGAGCCTTCGCATCTGGCCATGCCCTCTTTCGCCGAGCCGCATCTGCATCCCGACCGCGCATACGTCGGCTCTCCCCGCCCACCCCGCTCCCTGGACGACGCCATCGAAGTGGGAGCCAGGCCGGAGGGCTATATAGCGGACACGGCGGCCGAACGAGCCCGGAGACTCTTTTCCACCCTGTTGACCAACGGCGCCACCCGGGCCAGGGGCCATGTCGGGTGCTACCCCGAACACGTTGCCGGCCCCCGGTGGAAGGTGATGGGGGAAGTGCGGGAACAGATGAAAGAGGTCATGGAAATCGAGTTGGTCGCCTTCGCGGTGGTGGACACCCTGACAGACCGGGAGGAAACCTCAAGGCTGCATAGGGACCTGAGCATCGGTAGATACCAACTGATCGGGGGCTCGCCCAATCACGACTCCCGGCCGCGGGATTCGATCAGCTCGATGATGGAACTGGCGGTGAGAACCGGTGTGGAGGTTGATGTACACATAGACGAGACCCTTGATCCCGCCCGACTGCTGATGGATTTCGCCCTCGACGAGGTGGAGAGCCGACGTCTGGAGGGACGGGTCTCGTTCAGCCACTGCTGCCTCTTGAGCGCACTCCCCGAACAGCAGACCCGCTCCCTTGCTCGACGCATGGCCGGGCTGGGGATAACCGTCAACTGCCAGCCGCGAACCAATCTGATCCTGCACGAATACCGGGTTCACTCACCTCGCAGGGCCCTGGCGCCCATCAACCTGCTGATCGATGAAGGGGTGCATGTGAGGCTGGGCGTCGACAACGTGGACGACACTTTCTGTCCCTTCCCTACCGCGGACACACTTGAAGTGGGCTATCTGGCGAGGGTGGCCGGACACCTGTATGACGACGCCCGCCTCATTTCCTCCCTAAGTGACGGCCGGTCCACGCTTCGGTCAGGCGAGAAGGCCGACCTGACGCTCGTGGAGGCGAATACCCTCAACGAAGCGCTCTCTATCCGCCCCGGGCGGATTACCATGAGGAATGGCGTAGTGGTCGCCTCTGGAAGCAATTAATTCAAGACACGGATGGGGGACCGACAATCTCAGACATCCAGCCCTCGAACTATGGAGACACGCGGGGCGGCGGTTCTTCTTCCACCCTGATCTCATTTGAGAATGTCAGCAAGACCTTTCCCGACGGCACCCATGCGGTGGACAATGTGTCCCTCAGGGTGGGATCGGGCCAATTCGTGACGGTGGTGGGCCCCTCCGGTTGCGGGAAATCCACACTGCTCAGAATGGGATCGGGCCTCCTCCCAGTCAGCTCCGGTGAAGTGCGCCGGTCCAAGGGGAACTTGGGATACGTCTTCCAGGACGCAACCCTTCTGCCCTGGCGAACCGTTCAAAAGAACGTGGAACTCTTCTGCGAACTGCGCGGGTTCGATCGAAGCGAGAGGCGCAAGAGAGCCAAGGACGCTATCGAACTAGTGGGGCTGAGTGGGTTCAACCGGCATTATCCCGCGGCCCTGTCGGGCGGGATGAAGATGAGGGTTTCTCTGGCGAGGTCGCTCACCCTGGATCCTCCCCTTTTCTTCTTCGACGAGCCGTTCGGGGCCCTGGATGAGATAACCCGGGAATACCTGAACCTGGAGTTGCTCCGGATCTTCGCCCACGCCGGCTTCGGGGCGGTATTCATCACTCACAACCTGTATGAGGCGGTGTTCCTGTCAACCGATGTTCTGGTGATGTCCTCCCGACCCGGGCGCATACTCAGGTCTTTCAGGATCCCGTTTCCCTACCCCCGCGATCTGGACCTTCGATTTGACCCGGCGTTTGCCGAGTTGACCGGGGAAGTCTCCGAAGTCTTGAGGGATGAATAGATGAGTACCGCCCGACACACCTCCTCCCGCCTCCGCTCCTCCACTTACCGACTGGGACCTCCCATCGTGGTGTTCCTGGCGGTGTTGGCCATCTGGTACGCCATCAGCCTTAGCCTCGATCCCGACCGGCAGTTCTTGCTGCCCACCCCCAACGAGGTGATCGACGTCGGCTTCGTAAACCAGGACAACCTGTTCCAAGTGCTGGAGGGACTGCTCTGGACTGTGGCGGTTTCCATGACCGGCCTGGTGATCGCCATCGTCCTGGGAATGACTTCCGCCATCATGATGAGCCAGGCCAAGTGGGTGGAGACCTCCTTCTACCCCTACGCGGTGATCATCCAGACCGTGCCCATCCTGGCCATCGTTCCCCTGGTGGGTCTATGGCTGGGATTCGGGTTCACCAGCCGAGTGGTGGTGTGCGTGATCATCTCCATATTCCCGATCATCACCAACACCCTCTTCGGTCTCCAGTCGGTGCCCGCCTCCTTTCATGACCTCTTCACCCTGCACCGGTCAAGCCGGGTGACCCGTCTGGTGAAGCTCCAGTTTCCCAATGCCCTGCCCGCTATCTTCGCCGGGTTCCGTATTTCCGCAGGCCTCTCGGTTATCGGCGCCATCGTTGGCGAGTTCTTCTTCCGCAAAGGAATCCCCGGTCTGGGAAGATTGCTTGACCTCTACCGGGCCCGGCTGCTCACCGAACAGCTATTCACCGCTCTGGTCTTCTCCTCCCTGCTGGGCATCCTGGTTTTCTGGGGGTTCGGCTTCCTGGGTAGGCTGGTAGTTGGAAAATGGCACGAAACCACCTGATAACCAGTGTAGAACAATCCCACATGACGCTACTCATTCGACAAGACCTCGAAGGTTAGAACCGAAAGGAGATTCAACATGAAGAACCATGGCAAGGTGCCGAGGTGGCTGGCCGCCTTGGTTGTGCTGGCTCTGGTCGTGGCGGCCTGCGGAGACGGTGACGACGAGGTTTCCGAAACCACTGCCGCGCCGGCCACTACCGCCGCCCCAGCCACCACGGCAGCACCCACCGAAACCACCGAAGCAACCATGCCAGATGTGGCCCTGGCTGATGTGTGCCCTGCCACGATCGTGGTCCAGACCGACTGGTTCCCCGAGGCCGAGCACTCCGAGTTGTATCAGTTGGCCGGTCCAGGAGGTGTAATCGACTCCACCAACGGGACCTACACCAACGAGATCGGAAACACGGGCGTGATGCTGGAAGTCCGGGCCGGAGGCCCCTACATCGGCTTCCAGAACGACATATCGCTTCTCTACCAGGACTCGTCGATCCACTTGGCGTACACCAACACCGATGAGCAGGTGAGACTCTCCGCTTCCCAACCCACTCTGGGTATTGTCGCCCCTCGCGAGAAGAACCCCCAGATGGTGATGTGGGATCCGGCGGTGTATTCCTTCGACAGCTTCGCCGACATCGGCGCATCGGGAGCAACGCTCCTCTATTTCGAGGGCGCCACCTACATCGACTACCTGCTGGGCAAGGGTTGGGTCACCGAAGACCAGATCGACGCCTCCTACGACGGGTCTCCCGCCCGGTTCATCGCCGAGGGGAACCTCGTACAGCAGGGATTCGCCTCTGCCGAGCCGTACATGTACCAGAACGAGTTCGAGGACTGGGGCAAGCCGGTCGAGATCATGTTGATCCACGACTCCGGCCTGGAGATGTACGCGCAGCTGCTGGCCACCAAGCCCGACATCATCGAAGAGCACCGTGAGTGCTGGGAGTTGTTCGTGCCCCTGGTGCAGCAGGCTCAGGTGGACTACGCGGCTGACCCGGCCGCCACCAACGCCCAGATCGTCGAGATCGTGGCTGCGCTGGAGAGCTTCTGGACCTACAGCCCGGGAGTGGCGCAGTTCTCCCACGACGCCCAGCTCGAGTTGGGCCTGATCGGGAACGGTCCCAATGACACCCTCGGCGACTTCGACCTGGGTCGGGTCAACGAGGTGATCGCCCTACTGGCCGACATCTACGGCCCGCAGGGATTGGACACGTGGGATCCCGACGTCACCGCTGAAGACATCGTCACCAACGAGTTCATCGACCCCGGCATCGGACTGCCCTCGATGGACACCGATGACATGGCCATGGCTTCCTTGGCTGATGTGTGCCCGAGCACCATTGTGGTCCAGACCGACTGGTTCCCCGAGGCCGAGCACTCCGAGCTCTACCAGTTGGCCGGTCCGGGCGGTGTGATCGACTCCACCAACGGGACGTACACCAACGAGATCGGCGACACTGGAGTGATGCTGGAAGTCCGGGCCGGAGGCCCCTACATCGGCTTCCAGAACGACATCTCGCTTCTCTATCAGGATCCGTCCATCCTCCTGGCGTACACCAACACCGATGAGCAGGTGAGACTGTTCGCCTCCCAGCCCACTCTGGGAATCGTCGCTCCCCGCGACAAGAACCCCCAGATCGTGATGTGGGATCCCGAGGTATACAGTTTGGAGAGTTTCGAGGACCTGGGCGATCAGCTTAGAGAGAACGACGGTACCCTCCTCTATTTCGAGGGCGCCACCTACATCGACTTCCTGTTGGGTAGGGGCTGGGTCACCGAAGACCAGATCGACGCTTCCTACGACGGGTCTCCCGCCCGGTTCATCGCCGAGGGGAACCTGGTCCAGCAGGGATTCGCTTCGGCCGAACCCTTCCAGTACCAGTACGAGTTCGAGGACTGGGGCAAGCCGGTGGACTTCATGTTGATCCACGACTCCGGCTTGGAGATGTACCCGCAATTATTGGCCTCCAAGCCCGACATCATCGAGGAATACCGCGACTGCTGGGAGTTGTTCGTGCCCCTGGTACAGCAGGCTCAGGTGGACTACGCGGCTGACCCGGCCGCCACCAACGCCCAGATCGTCGAGATCGTGGCTGCGCTGGAGAGCTTCTGGACCTACAGCCCGGGAGTGGCGCAGTACTCCCACGACGCCCAGCTGGAGCTGGGCCTGATCGGGAACGGTCCCAACGACACCCTCGGCGACTTCGACATCGGTCGGGTCAACGAGATCATCGCCCTGCTGGCCGACATCTACGTGCCCCAGGGTCTTGAGACCTACGACCCCAACGTGACAGCCACCGACATCGTCACCAACGAGTTCATCGACCCCAGCATCGGACTACCGTAGCCGGGAACGAAGAAACAACGCAAGAGAAGGGCCCCCGTCCGGGGCCCCTTCTCTTTGCATGGTTGTTCCAGCCCCGGCGACGGGCGCTGAATAGTCGCTATCGGTTCCTCGAGTCCCGATAGTCCACCCATTTCTCCAAAGTGGATAAGTCGTAGTCGGGACCGCCGGCGCTCACCACGAAGAAGGTTGACCCGACTGCGGCGAAGTCGTCTCCCATCGAGACGTCAACGTCCCGAACCGAGCATGAACGCTCGATGGCGGAGGGGTCCCGCCCCTCCACTTCACACCATCGGTCGACCACCGAGTTCTTGTGGGCAATTGTCGCCACGTCACCAAAGCCGTGCCAGATGTCGGCATGACGGGCCACCAGTCGCAGGGTCATTTTCTCTCCCCCGCCCCCGATGAGTATGGGGATCTTTCGGAGCGGCGGCGGGTTGAGTTTGGTGAAGCGGTTCTCTATTCGGGGAAGAGCCGCGGCGAGGTCATCCAGCCGGCTGCCGGCGGTTCCGAACTCGTATCCATAGGAGTCGTAGTCCCAACGGAACCAGCCCGACCCGATCCCCAGAATGAAACGCCCGCCGGAAATATGGTCTATGGTGCGGGACATGTCGGCCAACAGATCCGGGTTGCGATAGGAGTTACAGAGCACGAGAGCGCCGATCTCCGCCCGACTGGTGGACTCCGCCCACCCCGCCAGCATCGTCAGGCACTCGAAGTGCTTTCCTCCCAAATCGCCGAACAGCGGGTAGAAGTGATCCCAGTTGAACACCACGTCGGCTCCGATCTCCTCGGCCCGGGACGCCGCCGCACGGATCGTGGAGTAATCAGCGTGCTGGGGTTGGAGGTGGATACCGATCCTTATCGGATAGTTGCTCATTTCTTCCTCTCAGGTCGTTGGCGTTAGCCCCCTGCGCCTTGGCTCAGGTTCGCCGCCGTATTGCTCACCAGCATATCCACCACCTCAACCAGGGCTTCGCGCTGGGTGGCCTCGTTGTTAAGCGCCCGGCGGAACGCCCACAGTTGATGTTCGGCGGAAGTGCCGTCCATGACTATCTGTCGCACGCGGTTGAGTTGTGGCAAACAGCCCAACTCCTCCGCCTCGGGCGTGAGGATCTCCACCATCTCCTCCAAGAGAAAAGGAAGATAGGAGCGCCACTTCTGGTTCCTGGTTTTCAACGGGGCTTATATCGAATGGTGCCAAAGCACCTCTGGAGCTTCGTGCCTGGCGGCGGCTGCCAGCAGATGCTCGGGGCAGGCAGGGTTGGACGCCGCGATGCGCTTCACCGGGTCCACGTCTTTGAAGAGTGCCATGAAGCACCCCGGCGCGAGACTCGGATTCGACGCTGCCGACCCGCGGACGTGGAGGTCTTCGTCGGCCGCGAGCGCAGCGACTAGTTCCGGCGGTGCCGCCGGGTTGGACGCAACTCGCCGACGCACCCACGACTCGATGTCGCGGCTCAATGCGTCCAGTGTCTCAGGCGGTGTGTCCGCGCGGCCCGCCAAACTGGATCTCACCCACCAAGACTCGTCAACGGCAAACGCTTTGGCGACCGTCGCTGGGCAGGCCTGGTTCGCTGCGGCCGAGGTCCTCGACGCGGCAGATCCATCAATGCCTTGGACCATCCCCGCCTCTGCGCAGTCCCCGGCGATCTTTCGCAACCGCACTGCGGGAGCGGCTCGCGCCGCACGGCACCCGTCCCGGGCCTGTCGCGCTACGGCAGCCACAACGCCAACCTATCCCGCTGCGCGCATATGGAACAGTGCTCTATCGGTCTGTTAGCTGATGCTCGGACATGATGGACCGCCAGGGTTGGAGCGGCTCGCCCTTGGCCGGCAACGTCCGCGCCCGGGAGCGGTCCACGGGCTAGGGCCGGCGCCGAGCGCGGTTCCCTTCATGCATTCGTTGGCCCCAGGTCGGGACCGGCCCTAGCCGGCGGCGCTCTCGGGGCTATGGTTCGGGCGTGCCGGCTGTCCCGATCCTGCGGCTGGGCCTAGATGTCAGTTCGCGTGAGGTTGTTGGCGCGTGATGCGGGTGGTCCGCCGACGGCGGTGTGGTGTCGGTGACAGTTGTAGTCGTGGATCCAGCGTTGGAGGCGGATGCGCCGCTCGGACTCGGATCTGAACCGTTTGGCGTAGAGGAACTCATCGGTGAGGGTGCGGTTGAAGCGCTCTGCCTTTCCGTTGGCTTGGGGCCTGTACGGACGAGTGCGGCGGTGCACGATGCGGCGCTCAGCCAACAGTTCGGCGAAGGCGTTGAAGCAGAAGTTCGCGCCGTTGTCGATGAGGACCTCGTCGACGGCCATGTCGTTGGACCAGAACCAGTCTTGGCCCCGGCACCAGAACTTGACCAGGGTCTTGGCGGTCTCGTCGTCATGCGCCTCGACGTAGGCGACCCGACAGTAGTCGTCGACGGCGACGTGCAGGTACGTGTAACCAACCCGTCGGCGCTTGTGGTTGGCCTGCGGGCTGCCGCGACCGTGGATTCTCCAGCCGCCTCCTGGGGGGATCTGGCCTACTTTCTTGATATCGAGGTGCACCAGCTCGCCCGGCGCGCTGCGCTCATAGCGGCGTACCGGCCGCCCCGTCGTCCGGTCGATCCACGACAGCCGGTTCAGCCCATTGCGCTGGAGGATCCGCCACACCGTGGCCGCCGGCACACCCGTACACGCCGACAGATACACTGGCCCGCGCCGGGTACTGCGCCGCAGTCGACAGATCCGCTCCTCAACCCTGGCGGGGGTGCGCCGAGGCGACCGGTGCGGCCGACACGACCGGTCCACCAGCCCGGCCTCGCCCTCCTCGCACCAGCGGCGCCACCACTTCGCCACCGTGCCCCGCGACACGCCCATCTGGCGGGCCACATGAGCCTGAGGCATCCCCGCCTCAATCCGCTGGATCATCAACAGACGCCCAGCGGGCGTGAACCGTGCATTAGCGTGCGACATCGAGCCTCCTGTGTTCGCGTGAGTTGTCGTCAACCCACACTCGCACAGGAGGCTCACCCCATCGCGCAGCTACCAACCTCTATCTCCAGAACAGCTAGCAACTGTCGGCCTGAGATCGCCATAGTACGAGCGGAGCTATGGAACGTGCCGGTGGGCAACCCTCACATGACAGCGCCAGAGGATGACGAATGCCTTGTCCGGCGCCGGCGGGGCCGCCGAGAATAGCAAACTGGTCG
>JAAXHN010000006.1 GCA_012270885.1 Acidimicrobiia bacterium
TCGTGGATGCCGGTGGAGATCAACAGGTCTGTCCACACCCCGTACATCTCCGCCCCGAGATACGATCCCCGCCGGCGGGTGAAGATGGTGTGGATCTCCCCCAGCCCACCCGAGGCGGCCGCCGCCTTGGCCTCCGCGTAGCGAGGATCGAAGCGAAGAATGAAGTTGACCATGGTGAGCACCCCGGTGGCGCGGAGGTCGGCGATCAACCGGTCCGCCTCCGCCAGTGTGGGAGCAAGCGGCTTCTCCAGCAGCAGGTGTTTGCCTGCCCTGGCCAGCGGCATGGCGGTGTCGTAGCGGTAGTGTTCGGGCACCGACACCGAGACTGCGTCGAAGTCACATGCCTCGAGGAGGTCGGAGACCTCGGTGAACCAGGGGACTCCCAGCGGTTCGGCGACCCTCTCGGCCGTCTCGGGATTTATGTCGACGATCCCCACCAGTTCAGAGAGGGGATGTTCGGCGTAGATGCGGGCATGGAGGGACCCGATTATCCCCGTCCCGACCACCGCGGTTCTAAGAGCCTCCACCGTCAACCCTCCCGGGGGGCGAAGGCCCGGTCATGGCCGGGCATGACCGTGTTGGGACGGAGGGATTGCAGCCTGTCGAGGCTGGAGTTGAGCTCACGAAGCTGGCCGCTGGTGTACCAGTGGGAGAAGGTCCGCTCGGAGTACTCCCGGCGGGTCATCACCGTGTCCCCGGCCACTATCACCCGTTCTCCCCCTTCGTTCTCGGCCATCACGCTGATGTGGCCGGGGGTGTGTCCGGGCGTCGAGACGGCCACCACCCCGGGCATCAGTTCCAACTCCTCTCCCCTTCCCACCTCGATCAACCGGCCCATCACCGAGAGCCGCGCCTCGGTCTCGGCGGTTCCGTACAACTCCTCGCAGAAGTCGGCTTCGCCCTCGCCCAGCACGATGTCGGCGCCGGGAAAGCGGAAGGCGCTGCCCATGTGGTCGTGATGACAGTGCGTGCACACCACCAGGTCGATGTCCCCCGGGGTCAGTCCGAATCGCTTCAGACCTATTGCAAGCTGTCCGTAGAAGCCGGTGTGATGATTGCCGGGATCGACCACTATGTTCTTCTCTCCCCTGATCAATGCGGTCGTGGAAACCGGCATGAATCCGAGATTGGAGTCGAACAGCATGTCGGTGTCCGGGTTGATCCCCATCATCAACTCCATCCTGTCCAGAACGGCCTCGGTGTCGGCGGCGAAGAAATAGACCACTTCGTCGTCCATCAGGGTGAATCTCAACACCACCGGTTGGATTACTACATCTATCTGGTTGCCCACAATTCAACTCCTCTCAGGGAACGGGGCCGTGGACTCCCGAACCACTCTCTCGAAGGCCGGTCCCGTCATCTCTCCACCCCAGCCGTCACCACCTCGGAGATGTTTCGCTGGAAGATGGCGGTTATGAGGATCACCGGCAGTGCGGTGATCACCGTGGCGGCCGCCAACTGCCCGATGGCGATGTCCATCGTCGAGCGGAACAACCCGAGGGTCACGGTGAGTATGGATAGGTCGCTGGTGAAGAGCAGCGGGGTCAAGAACTCCACCCAGGCGAGAATGAAGCCCAACAGCAGTCCGGCGAAAATCCCGGGCCGGAGCAGGGGGATGATGATGCGAAACATCAACTGGCGAAGCCCGGCGCCGTCGATCCGGGCCATCTCCTCCACCTCCACCGGTATCGCCCGGACGAACGATCCCATGATCCAAACCATAAAGGGCAGGGTGAACGCCACGTAGGGAAGCACCAGCCCTATGTAGGTGTCGTAGAGGCCCAATTGCACCACTGCGATGAACAGGGGAAGGACGAACAACAGGGTGGGGAGGATGTAGATGGCGGCGAACCCGCCCAGAATGATCCTCCTCCCCGGGACCGACATCCGGTGCAGCGCGTAGGCGGCGGGCACCGCGATCGCCACGGTCAGGAAAGCGGTCGCCAGAGCCACCACCAGGCTGTTCACCATCGACTCGGTTACCGGGATGCCCGAGGATTCATCGAAGATCCGCTGATAGTGCTCGGTCTCGATGTAGGTGGGGACGAACGCAACGTCAACGGAGCGAATGTCCGGTTCGGTCTGGATGCTAGTGAGGATGATCCCGTAGAGGGGGAAAGCCGTCACTATCAGCACCAAGAGGGCGGCGCCATACGTCAGCACCCCTTTGAGGCGGCGTCCCGCAGACGTACCCACCAGCGCCACCATCTCTACGTCCCCGCCAGTTTCCGGGACCGGGCCAGCATCCAACCCAGACCTGCGATGACCACCACCGTCAGGGCAGATAGGAGGTATGCGGTGGCCGCCGCGTTTCCGAAGTCGAACTGTACGAATCCCTGGCGGTAGGTCAGGAAGTTGAGGGTGGTGGTACCCCGGGTGGGACCGCCACGGGTCAGAACGAAGATGGTGTCGAACACCTTCATCGCCCACACGAACAGGAAAATCACCACCGGCACCACCACCGGCAGCATCAGCGGGAAGGTCACATGGCGGAAACCCCGCCAAGAACCGGCGCCGTCGATTGCAGCCGCTTCCCGGACAGACTTGGGCACGATCTGCAGGCCGGCCAGGATGAACAGGGTGGCGAAGGGAATCCATCTCCACACCTCTGTGATCAGCACCGAGTGAAGGGCGATGGTCGAGCCGCCTAACCAGATTATTCCCCCCTCTCCACCGAATGCCCTGATCAGTCCGTTGAGGAATCCGAATTCGGCATGGAACATCTGCACCCACAGCACCCCGGAGGCGACGGGCGGCACCGCCCACGGGAGCAGGACGGTCACCCTGAGCAGACCCCGACCGAAGAACGTCTTGTTCAGGAGGAGGGCTATCAGAAAGGACAGCACCACCGTCAACAGACAGAGCATCACCCCGAAGTAGATGGTTATCCAGGTCGCCTGCCAGAAGTGAGGATCGGTCAACTGGTTGATGAAGTTCCTCAACCAGACGAACCCCTCGATCCGGAATCGGGGGGACAGGTCTATCTTGGAGACGCTGTAGGCCAGGGTCGAGAGAGCCGGGTAGGCGTACACCCCGCACACCACCAGCACGGCCGGGGCCACCATCGCCGCCGCGATCAAGCGACCACGGCGGCGAGTCCGGCCAGCCCGAACCTCGACCACCTGCGCCTGAGGGGTCATGGAGTCGGGCGCGGTTTTACGCTTCGTCCTGCTTGCGAGCTTCCACGGTGGCCGCCGCGGCATCATCCAGAGCCTGCTTCGGCGACTTGCGCTGCGCCAGCACCTCGTGGATCTCGTCGGAGAGGAACTGCGTCCAGCGGGGACGGTCTTCGGACCATCCTCCTTCTACGGGATACTCGTAGGCCTTGGCCAGAGCCGGATAGAACGGGAAGGCCTCCACGATGTCGGGCTCGTTCAGAACCCCGCTGTAGATGGAACCCCATCCGCCCAGCGCCACCACTCTCTGGCCCTCGCGGGAAGAGATCAGGTCCAAAAGGCGCCAGGCCTCGTCCTTGTTCTCGGCATAGACCGGGACTCCGAAGAACTCCGATCCGTCCACCGAACCGCTGGTGACCACTGCCGGATTGGGAGCGAAGGCACTGTGGCCGGCGATCCCGGGCGCCGCGTCGGGAATGGCCGCCACTCCTGCCACGAACGGCCAGGAGATGAACATGCCCCGCGTGCCGTCGAAGAAACCGGGCGTGGCGTCGAACACCCAGGTATAGGTGCCGACCGCGGGGTCGATGCACTTGTGAACGTGAAGCAGGTCATGCAGCTTCTGGAGGGCTTCCACGCCCGCCTCGCTGTTGAAAGCCGGCTGCTGTTCCTCGTCGAGGAAAGTCCCGCCGTGCATGTGAAGCATGCCGCCCCAGGTGAACAGAACGTGCTGGTCGGCCCAGGCGTCGGTGAGGCCGTAGTACTGGACACCGTCCCGCTCCCCGGTCATGGCTATGGCGTATTCGACGAACGTGTCGTAGGAGTTGGGAGTGGAATGCCAATCGAGCGGAGCGTCGGGATCCAGCCCTGCATCGGTCATGAGCTTCTTGTTCCAATGCAACAACTGGCTGCCCATGGTCCATGGCACCGCCCAGGTCTCCCCGCCGAACTCCACGGCGCCCATGCCCCGCGTCAACAGGTCCGGTTCGCTCCTCACCCGCTCGTCCATGAAGGGACCGGCGTTGGTGAGCCATTCCCCTTGCTGAAGTTCGGCCCCCAGCGTGGCGGTGACAAACACTGCGTCCCAAGGCGAACTCTGGGCCAGGAAGGAGGTGGTCAGCTTGGTGCGCAGGTCGGGGCTGGTGACCTCTTCGACGTTAGGAGCGAATCCCACGTTGGCCTCATGCTGCTCGAGCAATTGCTTGATCGGGTCCATATGGGTCCCGATTAGCACCCCCAACTCGCCGGTGAAGTCATCACCCGGCTCCGCCCCTTCATCGGTGGGATCCCCTCCACCGCAGGCCGCCAGGAGGCTGGACAGTCCACCCATTGCCGCAAAGGCCATAAGCGCTGAGGTTCCTCCCAGGAACTGGCGACGGGTGACTCCGTAATCAGATCGTTTGGGTGTCAAGGTTTCCTCCTTGCTGAGACAAGTTTGTTTGCCTACTACCCTAGCCAGTCCGGTCCCGCCGGGCAGCGGGGAGTTGGGATATTCCCGCGAACGATCAGGTTGCGAATCTTGGTTGTGACCCCTCCCAGAGAATCGGACCACATTATGTGGCCTGAACCCCCCGCAGGGAAATCAGCCGTCCGAAGGTTGTTCGCAAGCCTCGCTGAACAACTCCTTTATCTGCTCGAAAAACCCCTCAAGGCTCTCGTTGTCCTCAAAGCCGTCCTCTTCATCGGGAAGGCTCTCAAAGACGCCGGGAAGCTCCAAAGAATCGAGTTCGCAGTCTTCCAGGAACGTGAACCCGGGAAGCAACTCACCGAATGGGAGTCTGAAGCCTCCGAGCGGGCCGTCCCCTTCATCCCATGAGCCCTCGTCTTCACGCCAGCTATCCCTTGGAGGCTTGTCATCGTCCCAAGAGCCTTCCGGATAACTCTCGGACTCCCTATCGCCCTTCCGGTATTCATCCCCGAACAGCCTCCCCTCGAAGTCCTTCCAGAAGTCATCTTCAAAGAACCAGCCGGGCCCGAACCGCCTGTCCCCCGGAGGATCGAAGCCTCCCTTTTCAAGATAGTCGCCCACCTCATCCACCACCTCCTCGATCACGTCGATGAACCGCTCCAACAACGCCAGTTCCTCAGATGAGGGATAGGAACCTCTCTCACGCGGGCCATCCTTCGGCCGGAAGCCGTCCCCCTCGAAACCCTTGTTCCCGCCCGGCCCTTTGTCCTCCCAGAATTCCTGCCAGTACCCCGGCTTTTCGGCGGGAAAGCGGAACCAGAATCGCTTTCCCCCAGGCCACCGCGGACCTTCTTCATCCCACTCGCCGGTGGGGTCCCAACGGAAGGAATGGACTGTGATTTGCCCACGCTCATCAGAGTCGCGTCCTCGATCATCCTCCATCCAGCGGTCCATTGCCAGTCCGATCGCCACCCCGACACCAAGAGCCACCAACCCAACCACCAGTCCTCCCCAAAAGGAGGGAGCCCGCAGGAAGCTGAATACCCTGCGGGTTCGCCTCTCCCCCGATGGCGCATCGACCTCCGGCCCCTCCTCCGCGGCCGGCGTTCCCTCCAAACCCTGATCGGACGGCTCTTGCATGACTCTCCTTTGAATTGCCTCTCTTCCCCTTTTACCGCATACCCGATAAAGAAGACATAAAGCAATCTTATGGGCTATCCACCCCCGCTCCCGATCAGACGGTCGATTTGGGATCCGGTGGGATAAGCGATTTGTACAATCCGGATCAGGATATGAAGAACTCCGACCGGGATCAGGGCATGGGCGGGTCTTCCAAACCGGAAGCACCGCCATCGGGACCGGGTCCGGAGAAGCCGTCCTTCCCTTGGAAGGTGGCCGGAGGGGGAGCGCTGGCCCTCCTTCTGATCTGGTTCGTCCTCCAGAATTCTCACTCCGTGAAAGTCAACTTCCTCTGGTGGAGCGGCGCCTACCCGATGATCCTTCTTATGGCGGCAGTGGCGGTCGCCGCCATCCTGGTGTGGGAGGCGCTCGCGCTCCTCCGCCGACGTAGGAGACGACCGGCAAAGGACCAATGACAGAACGCTTGGTGGTGAACGGCGGGGATGCCGCCGGCATCTCGGCCGCCGGCCTCCTTCGGGAGTGTGGGACTTGATCCATATCGCTGCCCGGCGCGCGACCTATTAACCTCTGCACTTATGAATCGCATCTCACACCGGATCGGAAGCATCGCCCCTTCGGCAACCATGGAGGTCTCCGCCATGGCTCGACAGATGAGAGAGGCGGGCCACGACGTCATCAGCTTCGGACCAGGGGAGCCCGACTTCCCCACCCCTGACCACATCGTGGCCGCAGCCGCAAAGGCCTGCGGCGAGGTCAGGAACCATCGTTACACCGCCACTCCCGGGCTGGCGGACCTGCGGGAAGCGGTGGCGGACGCCACCAACGCCAATTCGGGAGTGGACGTATCCCCGTCGCAGGTACTGGTGACCAATGGGGGCAAACATGCGGTGTTCGCCGCTTGCGCCACCCTGTTGGACCCAGGAGACGAAGTGATCGTCCCCGCCCCCTACTGGGTCTCCTATCCCTGGACCATCCAGCTGGCAGGGGGAGTCGGCGTACCGGTTCTGGCGGATCAGACCACCGGGTTCCAGGTGACCGTGGACCAGTTGGACCGGGTGGTCACCGAACGCACCAAGGCGCTCATCTTCGTCTCACCCTCCAACCCGACCGGCGCCGTTTACAGCCCCGAGATGGTGAGGGAGTTGGCTGCCTGGGCGTTGGAGCGCGGAATCTGGGTGATAGCCGACGAGATCTATGAGCACTTCGTCTATGACGGAGCGGAGTTTTCCTCCATCGCGGCCTCCATGGGGGACCGGTGGGTAATCGTGAACGGAGTGGCCAAAGCCTATGCCATGCCCGGCTGGAGGGTGGGCTGGATGGTCGGACCACCCGACGTGATCAAGGCCGCCAGCGGCTTCCAGTCCCACTCCACCTCCAACGTGTGCAACATAGCCCAGCATGCCGCATTGGCCGCCCTCACCGGGCCGCAGGTGTCGGTGACTCAATTCAGAGAGGCCTTCGACCGGCGGCGGCGCGCCCTTTACGAGGCGCTGTCAAACATCACCGGAATGGAATGCATCATTCCTCAAGGCGCCTTCTACGCCTTTCCCAACTGCTCGGGTCTCCTGGGACGGAGCCTCGGCGGCCGCACGGTGAGAAACACCATCGAGTTGGCCACAGCCATTCTGGAAGAGATAAAGGTGGCGATAGTGCCCGGAGAGGCGTTCGGAGCCCCCGGATTCGTTCGTTTCTCCTATGCCCTCTCCGATCACGACCTGGCCCGGGGAGCCCGGCGCCTCGCCGATTTCCTGGGATAGTCCGCCGGTGCGGGAGAGACCGGAGCAGCTAACAGGGTGGGCCTACGATACGGCGACCTGGCCTGTGCTGGTGGCTCCTATTCCTTTCGTCCAAAGCCATCCGTGGTTTGGCGCCACCCTCCCGCCGGGGCCGGTACCGGTGGAATCTCCTCCCATCCACCTTGAGCGGGGGATTTCGGCCGACCCTGGTCGGATATGTACGCTCTGACGGATAGCAGAGAGGGCGGCAATGAGCGGAGTCAGCGTCAAGGCGCAGATACTGGTCGAACCCCACACCCTGCGCGCCACCAACTTCACCCGGCGTACCATCAGAGAGGGCGGATGGCTGGCGGTGGAGGCCACCACTCTCTCGGGAATCGACGCCCAGGCCTGGGCGGGAGAGATAACGCGGCTGACCTACCCGCTCATCCTGGGGCGACAGGTCGTGGGGAGGATTGCCGACACCATCAACGGGGACCTGCCCTATCCGATCGGCTCCCGGGTGCTGGTGGAGCCGGTCATTCGATGCCGGAACTGCTCATCCTGCTTAGCGGGACTGTCCTTGTGCTCCCGCCGCTATCCGGTCAACGCCTACGGGTTGCTCTCCTCCACCGAACACCCGGGATTGTGGGGAGGGATGGCCGAGACTCTCTACATCGATCCCAATGCCCGCCTTCACCACATCAGCGACGACATCCCGGCGGTGACGGCCACCATCGCCCATTCCCTGGCTGACGGCTGGACCTGGGCGGTTGAGATACCCCGTCTCAGACCGGGAGAGAACGTGCTCATCCTGGGTCCGGGGCCCCGCGGGCTGGCCTGCCTGCTTGCCGCCAAGAGCGCCGGCGCTGGATGGGTGGGGATCAGCGGACTGGACGTGGACTCAGACCGACTGGAGATGGCTCGCATCCTGGGTGCAGACCTGACAGTCAACGCAAGCACCAACGATCTGGCCATGGCGGTGGGAAACAGCCTCGGACAGCGCCCGGACCTGGTGGTGGACGTGACCTCCAACGATCCGGAGGCCATATACGTGGCTCTGGAGATAGTGCGAGCGGGAGGACAGGTGATACTCGCCTCAACCAAGGGCGGGCGTCCCATCTCATCGCTCTATTCCGATGTGATCGTCACCAAGCAGTTGAAGGTGGTTGGGGTGCTGGGGCCATCCCGGAAGGGGTTCGAGTGGGGAGTACAGCAATTGGAGACAGACCCCCGCCTCGACACACTGGTCAGCCATCAGTTCCCGCTGGACGAGTCCCACGTGGCCCTTGCCGCCACCGCCGGGCGGCTGGGGCATGAAGAGTTGATCTCGGTGGCGATCAGCCTCTGACACGCCGGTTGGCAGCCGAGCAGTGAACCGGGACATGCCTTCCTCCGACTGGCAACCGTCCCGATCATCGGTTTGGGCGTGGGTCGGATACGACCTCGCCAACACCATCTTCGCGCTCGGGGTAATCGGGCTCTACCTTCCCCAATGGATTGTGGAGAACGACCTGGCGGATTCGGCGCTGTCCCTGGCAACCGGCGGCGCCGGCCTCGTGGTGGCATTCCTGGCGCCATGGGTGGGCACGCGGACCGACCACCGCGGGAACAGGATCGGGGCACTGGCGATGACCACCGGGATGGCCGTCTGCGGAAGCGCCTTGCTGGCCGTGGGCCCGGTCCTTCTGACCATGTTCATCTTCGGGGTGTCGCTGATCGGATTCCATGTCGGCTCCGCGGTCTACGACTCGCTGCTGTTGGATGTCAGCACCCCCGAAACCCGCAGTCGCGTCTCCGGGATGGGCGTGGCGCTCGGGTACCTGGGGTCTTTCATTGGACTGGGCATCGGGACCCTGGTCCTAGAGGTGGGCGGAGGCTACCCGGCGGTGTTCCGCTCCCTGGCGGTTGGCTTCGCGGTGTTTTCCCTGCCCGCCTTCTTCCTGATCCAGCCCGCACCCCGGCCTCCGGTTCAGGGCGACCCCCCGCGTCTGCGGAGAATCATCGCTGACCTGTTCAGATCGTGGAAGACCACCCGGCAGTATCCCAACCTGACCAGGTTCCTGGTGGGCAGGTTTTGTTACACCGATACCGTAAACACCCTCATCGGGGGCTTCCTGGCGATCTACGCCACCGAAGAAGTAGGACTGACCACCCCCCAGGTGACGGTTCTCCTGGGCGGCGCCATAGCCGCCTCCATGGGCGGAGGGTTCCTGGGCGGCCGGCTGGCCGAGCGGTTGGGACCCGGGCGCGGGCTGCGTTTGATCCTGGGGCTCTGGGTTGTCACTATCGCCTTGGGCGTGACCGCGGCGCTGTCGGGCGCTGCCTGGTTGATCTGGGTGGCCGGGCTGTCGGGCGGCGTCTCCCTGGGGGGACTTTGGGCCACCGACCGGGTGGTGATGACCGGTCTCTCCCCACCCGAGCGGGTCGGTGAGTTCTACGGCCTGTACGCCACGGTGGGACGATTCGCCGCGGTCCTGGGCCCGTTGCTCTGGGGCTTCATCGTGGATGTCCTAGGCATGAGTCGCCATGCCGCCATGATCTCCCTGATGCTCATCGGCCTGACGGCCCTCTGGGTGCTGAGGGGCATAAACCCCGGGGCTGCTTACGAGGCGGCGTCCCCGGACGAGGAATCGGGGGGAAATATCATGGAGACCGACCCGCCGAGCGCTCCGTTGGGCACGTAGTAGATCACCCCTTCGTCGTCACGGAGGATCGTCACCCGAGGGCGGATGTCAATCACCTCACCGGTCGCCGCCCCACTTTTGATCCGGTCGCCGATGCGGTACTGGTCCTCAAGCAGGATGAAAAAACCCGAGATGACATTCTGCACCAGTCCTCTTGCTCCCAAGCCGATTGCCACGCCGGCGGCGGAGGCAACCCCCAGGAATGGCGCCAACGGCAACCCCCACACCGAGATGATCATCAGTCCCGCGGTGATGACCAGGGCGATCATGACAATTCTCCGCACCAGCGACCACAAACTTGCAGCCCTGGCACCGTGTTCCTCTCCGCGTTCGGCCATCTCGGCGACAACCCGCGCTCCCGCTCTTTTTATCGCTGCGTAACCGATCCACAGTCCCCCGGCGGTAACCAGGGTCCCGATCGTCTCCTCGATGAATGCCCACTCGGTGATTGCTTCCATGATCCGGCAGTCCTGTTCTGGTCGGGGGTGGTTTTAGAGGATCCAGATAGTTTGTTCTCTTCTCTACACTTTACCGGGTTATCTTCTCCTCCTTCCGTTGGCCATGTCTCGCACTTCCCGGCTGCTGCTGATTGCTCTGATCTGCATAACCGCCCTGATCATGGCCGGTTTGGGCAGCTATGCGGTCTGGACCCGATCCCACCAGGGAGTCATTCTCGGATCGGTGACGGTCTCGGGAGTGAGCATCGATGGCCTGGAGAGAAGCGAAGCCGAGGCCATCCTTTCAGAGATGGAATCACAGCAGGGGGAAGCGGTGATCGAAATAGTGGTCAACGGCCAGCCATCCACCGTAACGGCCTCCGAATTCGGCTATCGCCTGAACATCGGGGCACTGTTGGACCGGGCGATGCGAAATGAAAGAGAGGGAAGCTTGATCAACAGATGGAGACGGTGGCTCAGGAGTCCCTGGGACGACCCTATCCCCCTTGTCCTGGATCCCGTGGCCGCAATCGACCAGGCCTTGGTGGAGGATTTTGTCAAGAACCTGGACCAACGGCATGGCACACGGCCCATAGAGGGAGACCTGGAGTTTGTGAACGGCCGCCCGGTTCCCAGCTACCCGTCTCCAGGCTGGCTCCTGGACAGTTCGGAGGCCGATGTTGAGATCCGGGCCGCAGCCCTGAACGGGGGTGGAACCGTGCGCTTGAACACCGTGTTAGTTGAGCCGGACACCGACATCAAACAGATCACCGACGCCGTTGGGGTGGTGGAGCAATGGATATCCGCCCCCGTGGTCTTCAAGGATCCCGACAGTGAAGCAGAGTTGGTGTTCACCGCCCAGGAGATAGCCGACGCCACAATCTTCAGTTTCGACCTGAACCGATCGCCTTCCGTACGGTTGAATATCGACCGAAGGCTGGTGACCCGCAAGGTGTCGGCGATAAACGATCGGGTGGGGACCCCTCCTGTCAACGCCTACTACGAAATCGACGAGAACGACCGGGTGATCATCCATCCTTCCGAGACGGGAATCGGAATCGACGTGGACGCTGTGGGCGACCTGCTGGAAACTCTCGCCGCGGGCAGCGAGCGCCAGGGGGTGCTGACCAAAGTCGCCGGCACCCAGCCCCACGTGACCACCGAGGACATCGAGAATCTGGGAATCCGCCACCTGGTGTCCCAGTACACGACGTACCACGATTGCTGCGCACCCCGGGTTGACAACATCCAACTCTTCGCCGACCGGGTCAACGACGCCCTCGTGCCGCCCGGGGAGACTTTCAGCCTCAACCGGCATGTGGGAGAGAGGACCGAGGAGGATGGATTCGTGGAAGCGGGCACGTTGCTGAGGGGGGAGTTGACCGACACTGTGGGCGGCGGTGTGAGCCAGTTCGCCACCACGTTCTACAACGCGGTGTTCTGGGGCGGGTATGAGGACATCACCCACAAGACCCATAGCTTTCACTTCACCCGCTATCCGGAGGGAATTGAAGCCACCATCAACTGGCCCGACGTGGATCTCGTCTTCCGCAACGACTCTCCTTCACACGTGCTGATCCGGACCGAGTACACAGACACCTCCATCACAGTGAAGTTCTTCGGTGACAATGACGGACGCGTGCTGATCGGGCGTTGGAGGGACGGGGAAGGCCGTTTGAGAATCCTCTCCGAGGGAGGACCCCGAGCGCGGGTGGTGTCGGCCAGGATCTCGGAACGCACCGACGAACTGGAACCACCCGAGACACTGTACCGCGCCAACCCGGAACTGGCTCCCGGCGAGGCAGAAAAAATCCAGACCGCCAAGGTGGGATGGACCGTTAGGGTGACCCGGACCGTCAAACAGGGAGAAGAGACCAGCAACCGGATCTGGACCGTTCGCTACATACCTCGCCAAGAGATAGTGGAGATGCACCCCTGCTTGATGGCCTATTTGACCGAAGCTGGAGTGGTGACGGCGCCCGAACAGGATGGAGCAGGACCAGGAGCGGGAGCCGGCACAGTGGACTCACCCGCCGAAGGGGCGGGAGTGGAGTGTCCCGAACCCGAGGAGGAGGTGACGCCCGAACTTCCCGAGGAGCTGACCGACCGCTTCCCCGAACTGTTGCCCGAAGAGGGAGGACAACTCCCTATCGAGGAAGAGGACGGTCAAGGGCCTATTGGAGAAGAGGAAGAGCAGGCGCCTGTGGACGACGGCGAATAGCAAGCCCCTGTCAACGAACAAGAAAACGGGTGAGGCTTCGCGTATTTGTGGGGAGGGGGAAGGTTATCGCAGTGTCATGTTATCCGGCGGCTTGGTGGTAGACCAGTTCGAATACCGTGTCCGACAGCCACCTCCGGAAGCTCTGGTTATCGGCAAACTGGCGGAAGAGTTCCATGTCGTCGGACATCACGTCGTTTATCACGCGCCGCAGAGCCTCGTCGCTCTCGATCCGGGCGTTCTCAAGGTCCGAGTTCTGTCGGGCGTTGCGGAAGGCGCGGTCCTCGGCCACCCGCGCCGGGATGGTCTCGGTGATCAACTTTCTTACACGATCGTCGTCTCTCCAATCGATGTTGCCGAACAGATCGTTGAAAGCTCGGATGATGTTGGAGAGCCGGTCAAGAAGCGTGTCCGGGCGTCCCCCGGGGTCTCCTCCAGGAACGGGGTCAACCTCGACCTCTTCGTCGGAGAGGATGACTCTCTGCATTGCCTTTTTCTCGACCCGGTAGCTCTCCATGTCGATAGCGTCGAGAATCCCCTGGGACAGGTCCTCTTCTTTGGGAGCGGGGAGCTTGGGGGTCAGGAAAGTCAAGAAGATGGAGAGCTTCTCCCACCCGGCGTGACCATAAGGGAGGATGGAGGAGAGGAATCCGTACGTGCGGAGAAAGCTCTTGGCACGGCTTTTGAACGCCACCTGCTCGTCCTCGTCCAGGTCATCCAAGTACACCTCTACACATGCATCGAGGATCGGATCGAGGCGGTCCCGGTCGGCTCCGTCCAAATAGAGCTTTACCAACTGTTCTACTTGATCACCGGAGTAAATCTGAGCATCAGCGAGATCGCCCACCAGATTGTGAAGTTTGTTGGGGTCGGTCTCGTCGGCCAGGATGGTGGAGGTGTAGTAGGGGTCGAAGGCTCGGCGGATGGTTTCGGTGTCGTTGAGAAAGTCGAGTACGAAGACGTCGTGCTTCTTGGGGTGAGCGCGGTTCAGTCGGGAGAGGGTTTGCACCGCTTTGACCCCCGACAGATCTGGCCATCGCTCACCCGAGTGACCAACGAGTACTCAGGGTTGCCATCATGCTCCACCACGAAACGCGTGTCACGCATTCCCCTTTTTCCTCCCATGCGTTGCAGGTCGGTCTTCCAACTCTTCCCATAGGGGGGATTGGAGAGCATGAAGTCGAACGACCGGGTGGGGAAGGCGTCGTTGGAAAGAGTGGAGTGTTCGGGACCGCCCACGATATTGTCGGCAGCTTCACCCTCGCCCTTCAGCATCAGGTCGGCTTTGCAGATGGCGTAGGTCTCGGCGTTGATCTCCTGACCGAACAGGTGGATAGAAACCTCTTTGCCGTGCTCGACAGCCAGCTGGGTCAGGGCTTCCTCGGCAACGGTGAGCATCCCGCCCGTTCCACAGGCGCCGTCATAGACCAGGTAGGTTCCCGACGTGATCTGGAGCAGGCCATATCACACCATGCCGATGTCATCGTCCTGGAAGCCGACGAGCCCCATTAACGGCAGGTGTTTGAAGAGGTCCTGCGGTCGCTGATTGAGGTCGGCCATCGGGTGGAGGTCTGGAATTGGCCACGGCCTATGTGCGTCTCGACGGTTTGGTGGCTGTGTACGGCGGCGAAGAGCGGTTGGTGTACACCCTTCTGGGAGCCGTTCGTCACGATCTGGAACCGGTGGTGGGAGTGGGTAGTTTCTGGCTGTGCCGCTTAGGCGAGTATCAAAAGACAGCATAATTAGTGTTGGTTTTACCAATTTCGTAATATAATGCATTGTTTTGTCACACCCCCTGTGGTATAATGGTGAACATGAGAAAGCCAGCTAGCGACCGTCGGGTCATCAACCAGATCGAGGTGGTTCTACCCAACCTGGCGGTGGGAGACACAACCCTGGAACAACTCCGGGAACGGTTGCAGTCGACGTTCCGGGTGGAGAACCAGGCCGCGGCGGTGCGTGCTGAGACCCTGGCGGAGTTGACCCGCAGAGCAGGAGTCCACATTACCGAGGACAACCTGCGGGAGAAAGGCTTGCGACCTCGCGGCAAAGCCCGCTCGGAAGTGGAAACCGCGGTCGAGTTGGAAGAGTTGCCCCGAACGTCGGAGGGGATGCGGGATGGAGAGATCCCGTATGAGAACGCCCGGATCCTGGCCAAGGCCTCCCAGGACGGGGAGATAGACGAATCCGAGTTGATCGGTGCGGCCAAGACCCAGTCGCCTGACAAGTTCGCGGGAACGGTCCGAAAGCACCAACAGCAACGCTCAGAAGATGACGGAATGAGCCGATTGGAGCATCAACGTTCCCGGAGGTTCGCCAAGATCAAAACGGATAACACAGACGGTATGACCGTGTTGTACGGGCGGTTCGATCCGATCACCGGCGCCCTGATCGAAACGGCGTTGTCGCAGAAGATGGACGAACTCTGGCGGGAGGAAGACCCCCGGGCGAGGTGCTCTCCGGGTCAGCGGATGGCAGACGCCCTAGCGGGGTTGGTCACCAGAGAAGACACCGACGAAGACGGAACACCTCCCCGCGGACCCAGGCTGTTGTTGATCGCCGACTACGACGTGGTCTCTCGGGAGCTTCAGAACGGGCGTCTCGGTGATGGGACTCCGATACCGGTGGAGAAGATCCGGGACCTGGCCTACCAGGCAGGCATCCTCCCCGCCATCTTCCGGGGGATGTCACAGCCCCTTGATCTGGGACGGTCCCGGCGGACCGCCAGTCCCGCCCAACGGATCGCTCTGGTAGCACGGGACAAGGCTTGTGTTGGATGCGGCGCCACCGCCAACTGGTGTCAGGCCCATCACATAATCCCCTGGGCGGTGCAAGGAAACACCGACATCGACGACATGTGTTTATTGTGCTCCCGCTGCCACCATAAAGTACACGACGACCGATGGCAAGTACGCAAGAAGCCATCCGGAGAGTACTACCTCAAACCACCCCCCAAACACCTGTGCAACAGCGCGCGCCGCCGGTATCCCATCCAACAACGAAAATGAAACACCACCAAGGTACGGACGATGCCAACCGCTGACAACCTGCCCTCTGCAACCCGGCGATGGCTGGAGAGGTGCGGGGACTTCGGCCTGGCTCCGGAGATCAGAGTCTTCCCTGACGGGACGAGAACGGCAATCGACGCCGCCCGGGCGGTGGGGTGCCGGCCGAGCCAGATCGTCAAATCCCTGGTGTTCGAGGTGGATGGAGAGGAGGTGCTGGCTCTGGTGCCGGGCGATCGCAGATTACGCACAGACAGGCTGGCCCAGGCGGCAGGAGGTCACAAAGCGCGCCGGGCTTCGCTCGACCGGGTGAGGGAAGCCACCGGTTTCGCGGCGGGTGGGACGCCCCCCCTTGGTCACGCCCATCCGATCCGGGTGTTCGCCGACCGGGCTCTCCAACGCCACGATCCCGTGTGGGCTGCGGCCGGCACACCCACGACTGTCTTTCCGATCAGCCTGGCCGATCTGGACCGGGTTGCCGGGCCCAGTTGGTGCGAGCTCTCCTGACCTAAGGGCCCGAGGAGAGTTGATAGGCAGGGTCGAGCATCAGCAGGAAGTCGGCGCAACGTTCTGCCTCGGAGGTTTCACCTATCGCACCGGCCATCCGTCGGAGGCCGTCCAGGCTGGACAGGAAACCGCGGTTGGAAGGATGCGACCCCCGCACGTATCCCGATCCCCTCCAGCCGTTCTGGCGAAGAGCGTCCAAGCCGCGGTGGTAGCCAATCCGGTAGTAGGCGTACGCCTCCAGGTGATCCCTCAGCCCCCTGGCCTCCGACTCGCACAACTCTCCCAGGGCGGCCCAAACTTCGGGCAGTTCAGGGTAATCAGCCGCGGCCGCCACCAGCCCGGCCCGGTCGCCACCGGCGGTTACCAAGACGGCCATCACCTCCGGGGGCGGCTCGGGTAGCACCGTCTCGGGCGCCCCTCCGGGAGTGAGCCGAACTTCGGCCATCGTCAAGCCCGGGGAAGGGGAATGTCCCCGTTCCGGATCGCCGCCTGGGCGGCGGCAAGCCGGGCGCCCGGAATGCGGGGAGGACTCATCGAGACGTAATCGAGGCCCACCCGGTGACAGAAATCGATGCTGGCCGGGTCTCCTCCATGCTCACCGCAGAGTCCCACCGACAAGTCGGGACGGACAGCCTTCCCCTCTGCGGTCGCCCACTCCACCAACCGTCCCACGCCACTCTCGTCCAGCGACTGGAAGGGGTTGTGAGATAGCACCCCGTCGGCCAGGTACGTGTTGAGAAAGCGCACCTCGGCGTCGTCACGACTCAATCCGAAGGTGGTTTGGGTGAGATCGTTGGTGCCGAAGGAGAAGAACTCGGAGATGCGGGCCAGGTCCCCGGCCATCAGGGCGGCCCGGGGGATCTCCACCATGTTGCCAAGCTTCACCTCCCTGTCGACCGCGTAGGCGGCCTGTTCCTCGGCCATCATGTCCCGTACCCGTTCCATCTCGGCCGGATCCGCCACCAGGGGTACCATTATCTCCAGGCGGGGATCTCCCCCTTCCTCCACACGCCGGCGGATAGCCTGCAACGCAGCCCGGATCTGCACCCGGTAGAGAGAGGGGCGGATCAGTCCCAGGCGGACCCCCCTCAGCCCCAGCATGGGATTGGTCTCCTCCCAGCTCCTCACAACCTCGATAATCCGCTCCACCTCGCCGGTGGGCGCCCCCGCGGCGCGGAGCTGGTCGTATTGGTCGCGAAGATCCCAGCGGTCTGGGAGGAACTCGTGAAGGGGAGGATCGAGCAGGCGGACCACCACCGGCTTTCCGTCCATCGCCTCCAGCAAGGCGGTGAAGTCTTCGGCCTGCAACTCCTGCAGTTCCAGGAGGGCCTTCTCAGGCTCCTCATCCATGATGATCCGGCGGACCACCGGCAAACGGTCTCCCATGAACATGTGCTCGGTGCGAGCCAGCCCGATGCCCTCCGCTCCCAGTTCCGCGGCGCGGGCTGCGTCCTTGCCCGTGTCGGCGTTGGCCCACACCCCCAGTCGCCGCATCTCATCCGCCCAGCCCAACAACATCTCCAACTCGGCAGGCGGGGACGGCTCCACCAACTCCACCTCTCCGATGAAGACCCGTCCGGTGGTGCCGTCGATAGCGATGGTGTCTCCTTCTTGCACCCGCAAGCCTCCCGGCGCTGTGAAGTGTCCCTGCTCGGCGTCGATGGAGATCTCTGCCGCGCCGGTGACCGCCGGCGTCCCCATGGCGCGGGCCACCACCGCCGCATGGCTGGTCTTCCCGCCGTGGCTGGTCAAGATCCCCTCGGAGGCGAACAGTCCTTCTATGTCGTCGGGCGTGGTCTCCCATCGAACCAGGATCACCGGCGTCCCCTCCCCGGCCATCTCCACCGCCCGTCGAACGTCGAACACCGCCTTGCCCATCGCCGCTCCGGGAGAAGCATCCAGCCCAAAGAATGCCGGAGGTGGTGACTCGTCCTCTGCGATCCCGTGTACAAGCAACTGTTCCAGTTGGCCGGGCTCCACCCGCATCAGGGCGGTTTGGCGGTCAATCAGCCCTTCTCCAACCATCTCCACCGCCGCTCTCACCGCCGCGGCGGCCGATCTCTTCCCCACGCGGGTCTGCAGTATCCAGAGCTTTCCCTTCTCGATGGTGAACTCGATGTCGCACATGTCGGAGTAGGCGGCCTCCAGCGAGGAACCCACCGCCTCCAACTCGGCGTGGATCTCGGAATGGGAATCGGCCAGGATAGAGATGGGGAGGGTTTGGCGGATCCCCGCCACCACATCTTCCCCCTGGGCATTGGGCAGGTAATCCCCGAACATCTCCCTCCGACCGGTGGCAGGATCGCGGGTGAAGTACACCCCGGTGCCTGAGTCGACGCCCAGGTTGCCAAAGACCATCATCTGGATATTGCAAGCCGTCCCGAGATGGTGCGGAATGTCGTGGAGCCGACGGTAGGTGTAGGCCCGCGGGGAGTTCCAGGACTCGAAGACCGACTCGATCGCCTTCCGCAATTGCTCCATCGGATCCACCGGCACTTCGCTGTTCTGGGCGGACAGCAGCATCCTGAACTGGCGGACCGCGGCCACCAGGTCGGAGGTGGGGAGCCGGGAGTCCTCGGTGACGTTTCTCCGTTCCCTGAGACTGGTCATAACATGCTCGAAATCGTCCCGATTGGCGCCCAACACCACTTCCCCGTAGGTCTGGAGCAGACGCCGGTAGGCGTCCCAGGCGAAGCGCTGGTCGCCGGACCACCGGGCCAACTCCGAGACCACTGCCTGGTTGGCGCCCAGGTTGAGCACCGTGTCCATCATTCCCGGCATGGAGAATCTGGCCCCCGAGCGGGCCGACAGGAGGAGCGGGGGGCCGGCCACCCCACCCAGGCTGTGCCCGGTCTGGTTCTCTATCTTGGCCAGCGCAGACTTCACCTCGGTCCAAAAGCCCAGTGGCATCCGCCCTTCCACCAGGTAGAACCGGCAGGCAGCCGTGGTGATTACGAACCCGTGCGGAACCGCCAAGCCCATCCCCATCATCCGCGCCAAGCCGGACCCTTTGCCTCCCAAAAGGTCGCGATCCGCGGGATCGGCTTCTTCAAAACCAAAAACGTATTTGTCTTTTATACCGGCCATTTGCAATCCGTTCCGCTTCGATATTACTTGTGGGGTCGGAAAGCCGCCCCGTGGAATAGATCCGGAAGGGGATAGGAACGGGAGAAGCCTAGACTTGGAGGCGACAAGCACCTGAGAAACGGAGACCGCAGCGCTAAGCCAAGGTGACCGTTTATCTCCCTAGGTCCGGGCAAGGAGCGAGACATGGACAACGAGTTATGGAGATGGCTCTGGCTGGGACTGGCTGCCCTGTTGGGAATCGGGGAGGTGCTTACCGCCGGGTTCTTTCTACTACCGTTCGCCATCGGCGGAGGCGCCGCGGCGGTCCTCTCCTGGCTGGGACTGTCACCATTGGCCCAGTGGCTGGTGTTCTTCGGTGTTTCTCTCCTGTCTTGGGCAGTCTTGCAGCGCTACATCAAGACCCAAGACTCCGATGGGCAGCCGCGGGTGGGCGCCAACCGCTGGAAGGGCGCCACCGGACTGGTTCTGGAGGAGATCGACCAGGTGAGCGGGGACGGACTGGTCCGTATCTTCGGGGAAGAGTGGCGGGCCACCGTCCAAGCCGGACATGAGAATATCCCGACCGGCGACACCATAGAGGTGATCGGTGTGGAAGGAACCAAGCTGGTCGTGGTTCCCCGGTCTTAATAGGGATCTGAACTAGGAAGGAAGTGACCCTGATGGAGGATCTGGCCGTATTTGGACTGTTCGGGGCGGTGGCCCTGGTACTGATCCTGTTTGCCGCCGCAGGACTGAAGGTGGTCCGGCCCTACGAGAAGGGACTGATCGAACTCCTTGGCCGCTACCAGTACACGGTCGACTCGGGACTCCGGTGGGTGATGCCCTTCGTCAAGCGGATCATCAAGGTCGACATGCGGGAGCAGGTGGTGGATGTGCCTCCCCAGGAAGTGATCACCAAGGACAACGTGGTGGTAACCGTGGATGCCGTGATCTACTACGAGGCCACCGACCCGGTCAAGCTCAAGTACAACGTGGGCCGGTTCATAGTGGCGGTCACCAAACTGGCCCAGACCAACCTGAGGAACGTGGTCGGCGACCTGGACCTCGACGCCGCCCTCACCTCCCGGGAGGTGATCAACTCCAAGCTGCGCCAGATCCTCGATGACGCCACCGACAAGTGGGGTACCCGTGTGGTGCGGGTAGAGATCCAACGGATTGAACCTCCCGCCGACGTAACCCAATCCATGCACCGCCAGATGAAGGCTGAGCGAGAGAGAAGAGCGGTGGTAACCGAAGCCGAAGGCGACAAGCGCTCCCGAATATTGAAGGCCGAGGGAGTGCGGGAGAGCCAGATCCTGGAAGCCGAGGGTGAGGCCATGGCCATCAAAACGGTCGCCGACGCCGACCGGTACAAGCTGCTGACCGTGGCCGAAGGTGAGGCCCAGGCGATCGAGAAGGTGTTCGCAGCCATCCACCAAGGGGATCCCACTCCCGACCTGATCGCCATCCGCTATCTGGAGGCGCTTCAGGGAATCGCCGACGGGCAGGCCACCAAGGTGTTCCTCCCCCTCGACACCAGCGGGGTACTGGGCAGCGTGGCGGCCATCGGAGAGTTGCTCAAAGATATGGGTGGCGACAGACAGGCTTCCTAGGCAGGTAGCGAGGGATATCCGGACCGGATTACAGAATCAACAAGCAGCAAAGAGGGTCGGGACCCGAAAGTCCCGACCCTCTCTCTCTAATTCTCCGCCCGCTTCCGGCAGAGAGATCTTGTTACGTCGCGGCGGCTACAGCCTGCTGGAGAGCCCTCCGGGTCATCACCTTGGCCAAGTGGGCCTTGTACTCGACGGTCCCGAACAGATCGTCCAGCACGGTGACGCCCTCGAGGGCGCGCTCGGAGGCTTCTGCAATCGCAGCATCGGAGCCATCGGTCCCGATCAGAGCTTCCATCACTCCTTCAGCCAGGGTGGGCTTGGCGCCTACCCCGGTTAGGGCCACCCGCCCACAGCAGACGGCGCCGTCGGAGACGTCCAGCCAAACCGCCGCGCCGGCCACCGCGTAGTCGGTGTGGCCGCCCCGGCGACCCAGCTTCTCGTATGCCGAGCCTCCGCCCTGTTTGGGGATGCGGATCTCGGTGAGAATCTCCCCCGGCTCCAAGGCCGTGGTGAGTGTGTCGACGAAGAAGTCCGAAGCCGCTATCTCGCGAACGCCACCTGCAGAGGCCGCCACCATGGTGGCGCCCAGAGCAAGCGCAGCCGAAGGCTGATCGGCGGCGATATCGGCATGGGCGATCGACCCACAGGTCGTGCCCTGATTGCGCACCTGAACATCTCCCGTCCAGGAGGCAGCGGTTGCCAGCGCCGCAGCGTGCTCGGCGACCGACGGATCGGAAGCCGTGGCGGCATGGCTCACCATCGCTCCTATGGCGAGGTGATCACCGCGGTCCTCGATGGAGGAGAGCCCGGGAATCCGGCCGATGTCCACCAGCACATCCGGAGAGAAGAGCCTCAGCTTCATTAGAGGCAGGAGACTCATGCCCCCGGCCAGCACCTTGGCCCCCTCGGTGGAGGCCAGGACTGAGGTTGCCTCGTCCAGCGACCCCGGGGATACATACTCGAATGACCTGGGATACATCAGCTCACACTCCCGTTCGTCTTGGCCGCCTGGATGGCCTCCCACACCCGCTTGGGGCGCAACGGCATGTCCACATGGGTCACCCCGAGAGGCGAAAGCGCATCGACCACGGCATTGACCACGGTCTGCGCCGACCCGATGGTGCCTGCCTCTCCAATCCCTTTCACTCCAAGCGGATTGATGTCAGTGGGAGTCACCGTGCGATGCAACTCAAAGGAAGGCAGGTCGGCCGAGGTAGGCAACGGGTACTCGACGAACGACCACTTGAGGAGGTTTCCGTCAGCCTCGTAGTCGCCGTCCTCGAACATCGCCTGTCCGATACCCTGCGCCAGACCGCCGTGGATCTGTCCGTCCACGATCATCGGATTGATGACGTTGCCGCAGTCGTCCATGGCGATGTAGCGAAGCAACTTCACATCGCCTGTGTCACCATCCACTTCCACCAGGGCCAGATGGGATCCAAACGGCCAGGTGGCATTGCCGGGACTGAACACGGCGTGGGCCTCCAAGCCTCCCTCCATGCCCTCGGGCAGACGGTGAGGCTGGTAGGCCAGCGTGGCGATGTCGGACCATGACACCTGCTGGTCGGGAGAACCGGCCACATGAGCGCCGCCGTCGGCGAACATGATGTCGTCTGCGGAGGCTTCCAGGAGGTGGGCGGCCAGATCGGCGGCTTTGGCGCGCACCTTGTTGGCCGCCTCATAGGTGGCCGATCCGTCCACCGCCGCCGAGCGGGACCCGAAGGTACCGATTCCCAGCGGAGACTCGGCCGTGTCGCCGTGGCTTACTCTGATGTTCTCGACCGGGATCCCCAACTGGTTGGAGACGATCTGGGCCCAAGCGGTCTGATGGCCCTGTCCGGTTGGGCCGGTGCCGATGATCACCGAAGCGGTGCCGTCGGCCTGCACCCGGACCAGGCCCGATCCACTGAAACCTGACGGAATCTTGTAGGCCGCCCAGGAGAAACCCAGGTCCACCAGGGCGGAAGGGCCGAATCCGCACACTTCCACGTATGTAGCCAATCCCAGGCCCACCAGGCGTCCCTCGGTTCGCAGTCGATCCCGCTCGGCTTTGAGATCCTCATAACCGGCGGTCTCCAGAAGTGCGTCGAGGTTGGTTTCGTAGTCACCGGTGTCCATGGGGAACCCGATGTGGGTAGCGGCGCCGGGGAACTTGTCGGCGGGGATGAAGTTCTTTCTCCGCACCTCCGCCGGATCCATACCGATCTCCCTGGCGAAGGCGTCGATCGCCCGTTCCAGGTAGTAGGCGGCTTCCGGGCGGCCGGCGCCCCGGTAGGCGTCGGTGGTCATGGTGTGGGTGTGAACGCAGGCCACCTTCCAGTGGGTGGGGAACGTGTACTGTCCCGCTCCCACGAACAGCCCCAAGAAGGGGATGGCCACTGTGAAGTTCTGGCTGTAGGCGCCCATGTCGGCGATGCCGTCCAACTCATAGCCCAGGATCTGTCCGTCTCCCGTCCCGGTTATGGTGGCGGTCGCCACCCAGCCCCGACCGTGAATGGTGGAACCCGCCGCGTCCCGCCGGGTCTCGGTGAACTTCACCGGACGACCCAGTTGCTGGGAGGCGAAGCAGACCAGGATCTCGTCGTTGTAGACATTGAGCTTACAACCGAAGCCTCCGCCCACCTCGGGAGCGATGCACCGGACATCGGTCAGGGAAAGCCCGAAAGTCTGGGCGATCCCCCCCGCCAGGGCATGCGCGATCTGTGTGGAGGAATGGACCGTGAACCGGCCGTAGCCGACGTTCCAGTCCGCCACCACCGAGCGCGGCTCTATCGGCATGGGCAGCAGGCGCTGGTTCACCGCTTCGAACGAGACGGAGACAGTGTCGTCCTGCGCCTTGGCATCGGCGATGGCCTGTTGAGTGGCGGCGATGGCTTCCTCGTCGCCCCACGGCCCGCCTTCCCAGGCCAGTAGGACATTGGATTCCATGTCTTCATGGACGAGGGCGGCGTCGGAGGCGGCCTCCTTAAGGTCGATCACCGGGTCGAGGGGATCGTATTCCACATCGACGGCGTCAGCGGCATCGCGGGCTCCGTAGCGGGTGTCGGCCACCACCATGGCAACCGCCTCACCCAGATGGTTGACCTTGTCGCCCGCCAGGAGCGGCCGGAGCTTGCCTACCGCAACCTGGGTGACCAGATCGCCGAGATGAGCGACATCCGCAGCGGTGTAGACCGCCCGGACCCCGGCCATCCCCTCGGCATCGGAAGCGTCCACCGACACCACCCGGGCGTGGGCATAAGGGCTGCGCACGAAAGCGACGTGCAGCATCCCCGGCAACTGGAGGTCATCCACGTAGAGTCCCGTCCCCCTGATCAGGGCCGGATCTTCCCTACGCTTGACAACCCCGCCCAAAACGCTGGTGGTACTCACGACGACCCCTCCTCCCATTCGGCCGCGGGAGGCTCCTCGCCCCGCATCTTGGCGGCGGCGTATTCCACCGCGCGGACGATGTTGTGATAACCGGTGCAGCGGCACAGGTTGCCTTCCAGGCCATGGCGAATCTCGTCCTCGGACGGGGACCCGTTCTCAGAGAGGAGCCCTACCGCCGACATAATCATGCCCGGCGTGCAAAACCCGCACTGGAGGCCATGCCGTTCCCAAAAACCTTCTTGGACAGGGTGGAGATCGCCGTTGGCGGCCAATCCTTCGATGGTGGTCACCTCGGCGCCTTGCGCCTGCACCGCCAGCATGGTGCACGACTTCACGGTCTTCCCGTCGAGGATCACCGTGCAAGCACCACAGTATGACGTGTCACAGCCCACATGGGTACCGGTCAGGCCCAGTTCCTCTCTCAACAGGTGGACCAGCAGCGTGCGCGGCTCAACATCGGTTACCGCGCGCTGACCGTTAACCGTTAGTGATACGTGCATAGACCTCCTTTCTTCAGTTGCTTCCCACGGTATCAGGTCTTAGCCCCAAATAGAAAGTCAGAGTGGGAAGAATTTACAAAACATAAAAAATAATCCTCCCGGCCGGGGTTGACTTGGTGGCCTGCTGGGATGCAGATTGTCCAGACACACAGCAACGGAGCCTGAAACATGAAATCGAACCAACCCGAACACCCGGACCTGGCTCAATTCGAGAGACTTGCTCGGATGCGATTCGATGAGGTGGCAGAGTACGAACAGGACGCGGCGATGCTGGAAGTGCAACGATTGTCCACCCTCCGGGATCGTCTGTTGGACGCGGACGACGCCGACCTCACCATAAGGATCTGGGTACGGGGAGGCCACCTGTGCGAAGGTGTGCCCTCGACAGTGGGCCAGGACCATGTGGAACTGGGAGACTCCCGCCAACTGATAGTCCCCTTCTCTGCCATTGAGATGGTGGAAGTCATTTGATCCCGCGGGTGGTCACCACTGCCGGACCGGTCTGGGAATCGGAACTGGTGGAGAGGGCAAGAACATCCGGAACCCTCCGGATTGTCAGGCGGGCATTCCATCCCGCGCCGGTCCACAGGGCGCTTGCACAGGGGAGAGCACGGGCGGTGGTGGTGGGTGTGGGGATCCCCTGGTTGTCTTCGGGCCTGATATCGGCTTGGCGGCGGATGGGAGCAGCGGTCATCGGGATAAACGACCCCCACCACTCCTTCGGCCAACACCTACTCGAAGACTGGGGATGTCACACCGTGCTGGAGGAGCCTGATCCGGAGTGGGCCGCGGCCTGCATTTCGGTGATGTCGCCGTCCCTAGACGCCTCCCCGGTTCCACCCGCGCCGGCAGTTGTGGCGGTCGGAGGACCCCGCGGCGCCCCCGGGAGGACGGAGGTGGCGCTGGGCATAGCGTGGCTGGCCGCCCGGAGTGGCTCCTGTCTGCTGATAGAAGCAGACGCCTCTCCCGCGCTGGGACTGCGGCTGGGACTTCCCCCACCCACCAACCCTCACCAGCTGATGACGGTGGGGCAGATCGACTTGCTGCTCTGGGATCCCCGCGGATCATCCGGCGGCATGTTGAGAAACGGCTGGTCGCGGCTTTGGGACTATCGGACCGTGGTGGTGGATGCCGGCCCCGGTGTATCCGCCTTCCAGAAGTGGCCTGGCGCGAAAGTTGTGGTGTGCCACGCCAGCCCTACGGGAATCGTGCGGAGTGCCTCCCTACTGGCGAGGTTGGGCAGCGGACTGTGCTCTCACATGGTGATTAACCGGCTCCCGCCCGACGATCCCTTCGGAGGGGAGATCGCCCGGCACCTGGCAGAATTGACGGGCACGCAACCCGCCGCCTTGATCATGGAACTGGAGGACCTGGAATGGGGGATGCCTCCTCCCCGGTCTATCCAGGCCGCGCTGGAGCCTCTTATGGCCCGGCTGGACCTTGCCGGCGAACCGTTACCGGGAGGCCCGGTAACTCCCCAGCATCCGCAGACGGCTGACCGTAACCAGGTCCGGCTTGAACACCGCGGCCAGCCCTTCGGGACCGGGGGAGTGGATGAGATCAACAAAGAACCGATAACGCCATGCCTCATGGGAAGGACGGGACTCGATCCGGGTCAGGTTGGCTCCCCGAGCGGCCAGCTCGGTGAGGGCGAGGGCCAGCGATCCGGGCCGGTGGAGAACCTCGAAGACCACTGACGTCTTGTCAGCGTCGCCGGGCACGCTTGGCTTTCCGGGCGCAAGCACCACGAATCGCGTGGTGTTGTCCACCCGGTCAACCAACCTGTCCAAAAGGACCTCTAACCCCAGGACGGCAGCGCTGGCATGGGCCAATGCAGCCTGCTGAGGATCTCCCTGGGAGGCTACGATCCGCGCCCCGCCCGCTGTGTCATGCACGGGGACCACTTCCCAGTCCCGCTCAGCGATGGCCATCTCCGCCTGTGACAACGCCTCGGGGTGGGAAACCACCCGACGGATGTCAGCCAGCTTGGCGCCCCGGAGCCCCAGCAGGCTGTGATTGGCTATCTTCCTGTGTTCCGCGATGATGTGAACATCCTCGGTCACCAGCCGGTTGAGCACCGGCAGGACACTGCCCGTGGTGGAATTCTCGATGGGGAGCACCAGCCGATCCACCTCTCCGGTCCTCATCGCCGAGAAAGCCCCCGAAAAGTTGGAATAGCCGCAGAGCTCCTCGTCCGCGAATAGCTCGATGGACACCTGGTGGCTGTAGGAGTAGACCTCTCCCTGGTAACCGATCCTCATCGGGATCTCAAAAGGATGGACAACGCCGCCATCGGGCGCCGGTCAGCCGTCCTCACCTGCTTCCCTCCTTCTCCAAGGCGACCTCGGCCAGCATCTCAGCCAAATCCCTCACCACCACGTCCTCCTCCCGGCCTACCTCCTTGACCCCGTCGTCCAACATCACATAGCAATAGGGACAGGAGACGGCGACTTCCGAGGCGCCCGTGGCCAGCGCCTCCTCGGTGCGTTCGATGTTGATCTTCTTCCCCACGTGTTCCTCCATCCAGAACCGGGCGCCGCCCGCTCCACAGCACAGGGCCTTGGTCCCGTGGCGAGGCATCTCGACCATCTCGACATTTCCCGACGCGGCCACCACTTCCCTGGGCGCCAGGTAGATGTCGTTGTGCCGGCCCAGGTAGCAGGGATCGTGATAGGTGACGCGCCGGGGTTCCGGGTCGCCGTTGACCGATCCGTTGGTTATGGTGAGCGCTCCCCGCCGCAACAACTCGGCGAGAAGTTGCGTGTGGTGTATCACCTGGTAGTTCCCGCCCAGTTGAGGATATTCGTTCGCCAGGGTGTTGAAGCAGTGTGGACATTGGGTGATCACCTTTTCAACCCCCAGGGAGTCGAGCGTCTCGATGTTCTGGAAGGCCAACTGCTGATATACGAATTCGTTTCCACCCCGCCGAGCTGGATCCCCGTTGCACATCTCCCGGGGGCCGAGCACGGCGAAATCGATCCCCGCCGCGTGCATGAGGCGGGCCAGCGACAGGGTGACGGCTCGGTTGCGGTCATCGAAAGAGCCGGCGCATCCCACGAACCACAGGTACTCGGCGGAGTCCACCCCGTCCGCGCCCAGCACCTTCACCGGAAAGTCCAACTGCCTCGTCCACTCGATCCGCTGCTCCTTCCCCAGCCCCCAGGGATTGCCCTGGTTCTCCATCGCCACGAAGGCCTTGGCAAGCTCGGAGGGGAAGTCGGCTTCCATCAGGGTCAGGTAGCGGCGCATGTCGAGAATCTTGTCAAGGATCTCGATGTTGACCGGGCAGATGTCGTCGCAGGCCCGGCACGAGGTGCACGACCACACCTCCTCTGAGGTGATGCGCTCGAACAGGTTGTCGGTGTCGATGGTGATGGTGGAGGGGAGCGCCACCGGAGCGGTCACCACCGGGTCGCCCGAGGCGGCCAGCACCTCACCCGACTTGACCACAATCTCGCGGGGGTCGAGCGCCTTGCCGGTGATGTTGGCCGGACACACCGATGTGCACCGGCCGCAGATCGTGCATGCGTCGGTGTCAAACAACTGCTTCCAGCTGAAGTCGCCCACCGTGGCCGCGCCGATGGTTTCCAGGTCCTCGGCCTCCATCAGGTTGGGCATGGCCTTCATCGCTCCCTTGACCCGCTCCTTGGGGGACAGGAACATGTTGACCGGAGAAGTGACGGCGTGACGCAGTTTGGTCACCGGAAGCACCACCAGAAACGCCAGGAAGGAGGCGGCGTGAATCCCCCATACCACCTGATGGAAAAGCTCCGGCGATGCCGGCATCAGAAAAGAGAGCGGATAGCCCACAAAAGACCACTTCTCGAAGTCGGGCTGGCCGTCCACCGCGATCCTGGCCGCCTCGGTTATGACCCCTGTAACGCCCACCAGGATCAGGAGGCCCAACACCAGGGCGTCTTCAGGACGGGTCTTGGAGGCTATGCGGGCCGGAGGCCGGACATACCGACGGAACACCGCCCATGCCAAACCTCCAAGGAACACCAGGGCGAAGAAGTCCAGGACCGCCGAGTACCCCAGGTACACGGGACCATGCAGGAACTTCAGGGACTCCGGCATGAGATGGTCTATCTCAAGAGTGATGGTCCCGGCCAGGAGCACCAGGAAACCGTAGTAAATCATGGAGTGCATGAGGCCCGAAGCGGTGTCGCGGAGCAGGGTCTTCATGCGCAGACCGTCGGAAAGGTGGTGCAGTCTCTGCTTCCATTCCCCGAGACGCTTCTCGCTCCCACCCCGCGACCAGTTGCGAGCGCGGAGGGAAAAGAGGTAGAAAGTCAGCCACAGGAAGGCGGCCACCGACACATAGAAGGCCGCCTCCAGGCCGACCGGTATGTTCCCGAAGACCTCCCGTCCCACATCTCCCCGCGGCTCGGAGTGCATCACCGAGCCCAGCCACCAGAGCGCCATCACCCCCACCGCCGAAACCACCCCCAAGGCAAACAACACCTTCGAGGCATTCATTCTTTGATCCTGCTCCTTGGGTTGGGCGTTAGCGGGAATGCCCCGCCGGGAATGCTTCCCGTTAGTGGGCCTGTAGGATACTCGGCCCGCCTCGCCCGGTTGGCTGTCCGGATCAGGCCCCCAGCAAATCCCGCTTGAGACGACCTACATGCCCCTTGGCTCGTACGTTCCGGTATTCCCGCTCCAGTTCTCCGTCCGCACTCACGACGAACGTGGAACGAATCAGTCCCACCGTCTCCCGGCCGTACAGCTTCTTCGGCCCCCAGGCGCCATACGCTTCAGCCACGGCATGGTCTCCGTCGGACAGCAGGGGAAAGGGCAGGTTCTCCTTCTCACGGAATGCGGCCAGGGCTTCCGGCGGGTCGGGGCTCACGCCCACCACTGCCACCCCGGCCGCCAGCAGTTCCTGATAGCTATCGCGAAAGTCACACGCCTCTGCGGTGCAGCCCGGAGTCATGGCCTTTGGATAGAAGAACACCACCACCCTTTGCCCCGAGAAACCCGAGAGAGACACCGGGTTTCGATCCTGATCCAACAGGGTGAAATCAGGGGCTCCCATGGATGCCTCCGATCTCTATCCGCCCAGTTCCACGGACCGCCGATGGGCGGTTTCTACAGCCCGTACCATCAGATCCCAGAACCCCCCCTCGCCCATCACCTTCAGCGCCGCATCGGTGGTGCCTCCCGGGGAGGCCACCTGCCGACGCAGATGAACAGCGCTCTGGCCGGTCCCCACCAGCATTTCCCCAGCACCCAGGACCGTGTAATTCACCAGATGGGTGGCTACATCGGATTCCAGTCCCAGTTCTATCGCAGCTTCGGTCATCGACTCGGCAAGAGCAAAGACGTAGGCGGGACCCGTACCGGAGACCGCGGTCACCGCATCCAGGTCGGCTTCTTCCAGTTCCACCACCTCCCCCACGGCCTCCATGATCATCCGCGCCAAGGCTTTGTGGCTTGGGCCGGCATGGCTGCCTCCGGCCAATCCGGTCATCCCCTTCCCCAGGAGAGCCGGAGTATTGGGCATCACCCTGACTACTGGCGTATCGCCCAGCACACTCTCGAGAGTCGCGATGCGAACACCGGCCGCCAGGGTGATCACCACCTGATCCGAGG
>JAAXHN010000007.1 GCA_012270885.1 Acidimicrobiia bacterium
GACGGCGCGGACTATGTTCTGAACCTCATCGACACCCCCGGTCACGTGGACTTCACCTACGAGGTCTCGCGCAGCCTGGCCGCCTGCGAAGGAGCGATCCTGGTGGTGGACGCTGCCCAGGGCGTGGAGGCGCAGACCGTGGCCAACGTCTACCTGGCGCTGGACCACGACCTTCAGGTCTTCCCGGTCATCAACAAGATCGATCTGCCGAGCGCCGATCCGGACCGGGTCAGGCAGGAGATCGAGGACATCATCGGTCTCGACAGCTCCCAGGCGGTCCTGGCCAGCGCCAAGAACGGCGTCGGCACCGAGGCCGTGCTGGAAGGCATCGTAGCCCATTTCCCGCCGCCCCAAGGGAAGCAGGATGCGCCCCTGAGCGGCCTCATCTTCGACAGTTGGTTCGACCCTTACCACGGCGCGGTGATCCTGCTGCGTGTCTTCGAGGGGAGCGTCCGCACCGGAGACTCCATCCGCCTCATGTCCACCGGCGGGGTGTTCGAAGTGAACCGCCTGGGCATTTTCGCCCCGGGTCCGGTGGAAGTGGAGAGCCTGGGTCCGGGCGAGGTGGGCTTTCTCATGGCCTCCATCAAGAACATCCACGAGGCCCGTATCGGGGACACCGTCACCGGCCACCGGCGTCCCACCCGCCAACCGCTGGACGGCTTCCGCCCGCTCAAGCCCATGGTGTTCAGCGGCCTCTATCCGGCGGACTCGGGACAGTACCAGGCCCTCAGGACGGCGCTGGAAAAGCTCAGCCTGAACGATTCCTCCTTCACCTTCGAGGCGGAGACCTCCCAGGCCCTGGGCTTCGGGTTCCGCTGCGGGTTTCTCGGCCTGCTCCACCTGGACATCGTGCGCGAACGGCTGGAGCGGGAGTTCGACTTGGCCCTCATCACCACGGCTCCGACGGTGATCTATCAGGTCACCACCCGGGCGGGGGAGGTCCTGTCCATCGACAATCCGGTAGCCTTCCCCAACGAGGCCGACATCGAAATGATCGAGGAGCCGTTCATCCTCGCCACCATCCATCTTCCCCAGGACTATCTCGGGAGCGTGCTGAAGCTGTGCGAGGAGAAGCGCGGGATTCAGCGGGAACTGCGCTACTCGGGCCTCAACCGGGCCATGGTCACCTACGAGCTGCCGCTGAACGAGATCGTGTTCGACTTCTACGACCGGCTCAAGTCCCTCAGCCGAGGTTACGCTTCGATGGACTACGAGATGGCCGGCATGCGGCCGTCGAAGCTGGTCAAGCTGGACGTCCGCATCAACGGCGATATGGTGGACGCCATGTCGCTCATCGTGCACCGGGACAAGGCCTACATGCGCGGTCGGGACATGGTGCAACGGATGCGCGAGCTGATCCCGCGCCAGCTCTTCGAGGTGGTGATCCAGGCGGCCATCGGCAGCCGCATCATCGCCCGGGAGTCGGTCAAGGCGCTGCGGAAGAACGTCACCGCCAAGTGCTACGGCGGCGACATCACCCGCAAGCGCAAGCTCCTGGAAAGGCAGAAGGAGGGCAAGAAGCGCATGAAATCGGTGGGGCGGGTGGAAATCCCCCAAGAGGCGTTCCTGGCGGCCTTGAAGGTCTGATTTCAAAGTTGCCGGATGAGGTGTTAAGTTCAGGGACGGGTTTCGAACCCGCCCGCTCAAAGGAAGAACATCGAGGAATCCCCTTACGTGGCCAGATTTGGAAAGCCCAGAAAGTCCGTCTTCCGGGAGTACACCGAAGCCATCCTCATCGCCCTGGTGGCCGCGCTGTTCCTGCGGGCCTTCGTGGTGCAGGCTTTCAAGATCCCTTCGGGCTCCATGATCCCGACGTTGGCCATCGGCGACCACATCCTGGTCAACAAGCTGTCCTACGGCCTGCGGCTCCCGGACTTCAACTGGCTGCCCTTCGCCGGGTGCGTGGACCTCGCCAGGGGCTCCCATGCCATGGAATGGGACATGCCGGAGCGCGACGACGTGATCGTGTTCGTCTATCCGAAGGACCGCTGCAAGGACTTCATCAAGCGGGTGGTGGGAGTCCCGGGTGACGAGGTCGTGATCCGGAACAAGAGGGTCTACATCAACGGAGACCTCGTGGAGGACGTCCATGCCCACTTCGAGGAGGGAACGACCCTGGGCGCAGACCACCTCCGGGACAATCTCGGTCCGGTGAAGGTGCCCGAGGGCCACCTGTTCGTCATGGGCGACAACCGGGACCGCAGCTTCGACAGCCGCTTCTGGGGCTTCGTGCCCGTCGAGGACGTCCGCGGCCGGGCCTTCGTCAAGTACTGGTCCTGGGACTCGGAAAACAGCCGGCTGCGCTGGTGGCGCATCGGTCGCCCTGTCAACTGACTTCAAGAGTGCGCCGGTTCATCTCATGAAAGCCACGCTGACCCTGGCCGACGGGACCTCGTTTGCCGGCCGCTCCTTCGGCAGCGAGGGAGAGGCGGCGGGGGAGGTCGTCTTCAACACCAGCATGACGGGATACCAGGAGATCCTCACCGATCCTTCCTACGAGGGCCAGCTCGTCACCATGACCTATCCGGAGATCGGCAACGTCGGCGTCAATCCGGAGGACGACGAATCGCTCCGGCCGTTCGTGAGGGGATTCATCGTCAAGGAGTACTGCCCGGTTCCGAGCAACTGGCGCGCCACGCGGGCGCTGCACGACTACATGAAGGAGCACGGGGTCGTGGGGATCGAGGGGGTGGACACGCGCTCGCTGGTGACTCACATACGCGAGCGGGGTGCTCAGGAAGGCATCATCTCCACGGTGAGTCGGGACAAGGCCGAGCTGGCGGCCAGGGCGCAACGGATCGGGGGACTTGAGGGCAAGGATCTCGTGAGGAACGTGAGCTGCCGGGAAAGCTATCGCTGGGACCAGGGGGTCTGGCGCATGGGAAGCGGTTTCGACCGGGGAGGCGAGCCGGAGTTCCATGTAGTGGCCTACGATTACGGCATCAAGTTCAACATCCTTCGAGGTCTCGTGGACGCCGGCTGCGCCGTCACCGTGGTGCCGGCATGGACGCCCGCCGCCGATGCCCTGGCGCTCGAGCCCGACGGCGTCTTCCTGTCCAACGGCCCGGGGGACCCCGCGGCCGTCCCCTATGCCGCGGACATCGTGCGACAGCTCATCGGCCGGCGCCCCATTTTCGGCATCTGCCTGGGCCACCAGATCCTGGCACTCGCCATGGGAGGACGCACCTTCAAGCTCAAGTTCGGCCATCACGGCGGCAACCAGCCGGTGATGGACCTCACCACCGAAAAGGTGGAGATCACCACCCAGAACCACGGCTTCGCAGTGGACGCGGACTCCCTCAAGGGCGCGGTGGAGGTGACCCACGTGAACCTCAACGACCGGACCGTGGAGGGACTCCGGCACCGGGAGGAGCCGGTTTTCTCGGTCCAGTACCATCCCGAAGCATCGCCCGGACCCCACGACGCCGGGTACCTGTTTGACCGCTTTCGCGCCCTCATGGCCGGGGCCAGGGGTTGAGGATGCCGAAGCGCACCGACATCCGGTCCATCCTGCTCATCGGCTCGGGCCCCATCGTCATCGGCCAGGCGTGCGAGTTCGACTACTCCGGGACCCAGGCGCTGAAGGCCCTCAAGGAAGAGGGCTACCGGGTCATCCTGGTCAACTCCAATCCGGCCACCATCATGACGGATCCGGACTTCGCCGACCGCACCTACGTCGAGCCCCTGGACGCCGGCATCGTGGCCAAGATCATCGAGGCGGAGCGGCCCGACGCGGTGCTGCCTACCCTGGGCGGCCAGACCGCCCTCAATCTCGCCATCGAGCTGGCGGAGACCGGCGTGCTGGAGCGTTTCGGCGTGGAGATGATCGGCGCCCGCCTGGAGGCCATCAAGAAGGCCGAGGACCGGGACCGCTTCAAGGAAGCCATGGCCCGGATCGGTCTGGATCTGCCCCGAAGCGTCTACGTCCATTCGCGGGAGGAGGCCATGGCGGCCAGGCGGGAGCTGGCCAGCCTGCCGCTGATTATCCGTCCCTCGCGGACCCTGGGCGGCAGCGGCGCCAACATTGCGTACACCGAGGACGAATACGTGGAGATGGCCGAATGGGGCCTGCGGATCTCCCCGGTGCACGAGGTGCTGGTGGAAGAGTCGGTGCTGGGCTGGAAGGAGTTCGAGCTGGAGGTGATGCGGGACCACAAGGACAATGTGGTGATCGTGTGCCCCATCGAGAACCTCGATCCCATGGGAGTCCACACCGGCGACTCCATCACCGTGGCCCCGGCCCAGACCCTGACCGACAAGGAGTACCAGGTGATGCGCGACGCGGCCCTGCGCATCATCCGCGAGATCGGCGTCGATACCGGCGGTTCCAACATCCAGTTCGCGGTGCACCCTGACAACGGCCGCCTGGTGGTCATCGAGATGAACCCGCGGGTGTCCCGCAGCTCGGCCCTAGCCAGCAAGGCCACCGGGTTTCCCATCGCCAAGATCGCCGCCAAGCTGGCGGTGGGCTATACGCTGGACGAGATCCCCAACGACGTGACCCGGGAGACGCCCGCGTGCTTCGAGCCCACCATCGACTACGTGGTGGTGAAGGCGCCGCGGTTCACCTTCGAGAAGTTCCCCCAGACCCGGGACGTGCTGACCACGCAGATGAAGTCGGTGGGGGAGGCCATGTCCATCGGCCGCACCTTCAAGGAGGCGCTGCAGAAGGCCATGCGCTCGCTGGAGAGCAGCAGCTACGGTTTCGAGCAGCCGGACATGGCGGGCGCCGGCGACCTCGAGGCTTTCCTGGAGGATCGGTTGCGCCGGCCCCGTTCGGACCGGCTCTGGACCCTGGGCGCCGCCTTCCGGGCGGGCTTCACCGTGGAGCGCCTGTACGATCTGACTTCCGTAGACCCCTGGTTCCTTCACCACATACAAGCCATTATTCAGAAAGAAGATGAGATCCGGCAGCGCCTGAACGGGACCTTGGACTCCGACCGGGAGTTCTGGACGGAGATCAAGAACATGGGGTTCTCGGACCGGCGGCTGGCGGAACTCTCCGAGCGATCCGAGGACGACATCCGTGCGCTGCGCTTGCGCGCGGGAGTGCTGGCCGGGTTCCGCACCGTGGACACCTGCGGCGCCGAGTTCGAGGCCTTCAC
>JAAXHN010000008.1 GCA_012270885.1 Acidimicrobiia bacterium
ACCCCCCACCGCATCACCCATCGCCATTCGGCTCGGCTTCTGCGACTCCCCCTCAAGGGGGGAGTGCTTGAGGCCAGCACAAGGCTTCCAGGAAAACTCTATCACTCCCCCCTTGAGGGGGAGTCGGTGAGAGAAGGGCTCCGCCCGCAGTCGAACCGGTGGGGGGGACGGAACCGGCGAGGTCGCCAGAAAGGAGATCCCGCCCGCGGTCGAACCGGTGGGGGGCAAACGCGGCGTTCCGAGAGTGACGTTCAGCGGCACTGGCAGCGGCGCCATTTGAGCGCCTTAATTCCCACCGCCGACAGCCGCGTAGGCGGCGATATAGTAGCTCCCTCCAAAACCCGCCGGCCCACCTTCAAGCCGGGACCGGTTTCCAGCGAATGGCCCACAGCTCGGACTTGCCGGTGGCCCCTGCCCAACGCCTTCTGGCTTCCAATTCGTGGCTGATCCCGCCGACCGTGAGAATCCAGCCGTCGTCCAGAGCCAGGCTCTGGCTGAAACCGCTTACACCGTCTCCGTAGTAGAGGTAGTAGACCTCGTCCTCCCAGGTTTGCCCCTCGTCGCGGCTGATCATGGCCCGTCCGCTGGACAGGTCGCGCGGATAGCGGTGATCGTAGGCCACCACGAAGGTTCCGTCGGAAAGGCCGACTCCGTAGCCATGGCACTGACCGTGATAGTTGGTGAGTTGCCGGAAGCGGTCCCAGGTCTTTCCGCCGTCGTCGGAGTCCGCCAGAAAGACTGTCTTGTAATAGGCGCGCTTGGCCGGATCGACCAGTGGCCACTGCGGCACCACGGCTCCGTGATAGCGGATGACGGCGATGAGCTTTCCCGAGGCCATGGGCGCGATCATGGTCTCGTAGCAGTGGCCTCCCAGAAAGCCGGTCTCGGTGTTGAATCCTGTCGGTCCGCTCCAGGTGCGCCCCCCGTCGCTGGAGCTATGGACATAGGCCGGGTCGATCATGTGGGCCCGCGACTCGACGGGCACGACCAGCGTGTCATCGGGAAGTCGAGCGAGCGTCCCGGGGATGCGGTTCTCACACTTGGCCGGGTTTCCGATCTCGGAGAGTTGACTCCAGGTCCGGCCCTGGTCGGCCGAGCCCCACACCAGGATTCCGGAGGGGTCCTTTTCTCCGGCGTCTTTGACGGAAACGAAGGTCCCGTCGCTCAGAATCTGAAAGGTGCCGACCATGTTTTCGGGACGCGGGCTGACATCCCAACTGCGCCCGCCGTCCCGGGACCGGCACATCAGGGTATTCTGGTTGACGTAGATGGTTCCGTCGGGGGCCCTGGCCAGTT
>JAAXHN010000009.1 GCA_012270885.1 Acidimicrobiia bacterium
GCGTTAGCGATATATGACCTGCTTATGGGTTATCAAGACATCACCCTTGAAGATGCACAACGGAGATTGCGCCTCTCTGATGAGGAATTGGAAGAGGCCCTCGAGGTGCTTCGTGAGGCGTACCGAAAAGTCTTCGGTGAGCTAGACAGGCCTGTGACTGTTTGATGGAATGGTTGATTGCCCTGGCTATCGTCGCCGGGAACACGATCACCGTGTTGATAGTGCAGCTGTTCGGGAATCGCAGGCAGAAAGCAGAGACAGAGTTCAGCATTGTGCAGGCTCAGCATGTGGTGCTGAAGGATCTGTATGCCGCCCTTGAGAGATCCCAACAGCTACTGGAGGTAAAGGAGCAGCAACTGAACATTCTGCGCCAGGATCTCGTCCCCCACCGGTAGGTCAACTTGTCTAGGCTCAGGCCTCGTCATTCAACTCGCCCCCCTTGGGGGAATAGTGGGCCGAAGTGGCAAAAAAGGCCCCGACCAGGAGTTGACTTGCCTGGTCTTGGGGGCTGATACTGGGAGGACAGCTACATAAACCCTCCGGTCCGGGTCCGGAGCTCACCCGGTCTGCGAAACCAGAGGTCACACAACGAAAAGCAGCCTCACCCGAAGCTGGGTTTTCGCGACTTCACAGCTGGTGGTGGCGGTGGGGGAGGGCCCATCGGGGACCCCCGTTTCCCCCGGTTTTCGCGACTTTCCCCGCGGGTTTTCTCTGGCTTCGCGGGGCTTTCGGCTAGAAGGAGATCGGGGTGAAACTGGTGAAGAATGCGACGCCGCCGAAGACCAGGCCTAGGAGCGACTGGACCTGGCGCTCGGGTTGGCGGATGGCCACCCACCCCATGATCGCCGCGATGCCGCCCAGGATGAACGAGACCGGGTAATCGGAGTAGGTGAACTGGGAGACGAAGTACGAAAAGGCCCGGGCGGCCAGGGCGACGCTCCCCACCACCAGGGTGGTGGTGGCCAGATAGTTGGGGGGCTCTTTGGCCATTCGGTGGTCCTTCCGGTCTTGTCCCCTCCCTGCGGATACTACCGGGCGGTAAGATTGCGGCAGATGAGCGACACCCCCCGGATCGACTGCGTGGTGGCGGCCGACGCCGACCTCGGGGAGAGCCCGGTCTGGGATCCGGAGCCCGGGGTGCTGTGGTGGGTCGACATTCCCGGGCGGGCGGTCCACTGCTACGACCCGGTGTCGGACCGGGACAGGACAACTTCGGTCTCTGTCACGCCGGCCGCCCTGGCGGTGAGGGAGCGGGGCGGGCTGGTGCTGGCCACGAACGACGGGTTCTGGGCATTCGACCCCGATGACGGAGGGATCAACCAGTTGGCTCCCGACCCTGAGCCCGATCTCCCCCGTAACCGGCTGAATGACTCCCGGTGTGACCGCCAGGGGCGGTTCTGGGCGGGCAGCATGCACGACCCCACCTCCGATAAGGTGGCGGCGGGACGGCTTCACCGGCTCGATCACGACCTCTCGGTGAGCACCTTTGGAGAGGGCCTGGGGGTCTCCAACGGCCTGGCGTTCTCTCCCGACGGCCGCACCATGTACCACGCCGACACCTGGGCCGAGACGGTGTGGGCCTACGACTACGACCCGGACGACGGCGTCCCCTCGGGACGGCGGGTGTTTGCGAAGTTCCATGATCTGGAGGGGCGTCCCGACGGGGCGGCGGTGGACGAGTCGGGATGCTATTGGGTGGCCCTGGCAAGGGGAGGTCAGATCGTCCGGGTGACTCCCCGGGGGGAGCGAGACCGGGTGGTCTCCTTCCCGGTGAGCGCACCCACCATGGTGGCGTTCGGGGGACCGGGGCTCGACACCATGTACGTCACCACCATGGGGTCGGGCGCGGTGGGTCCGGATGCGGCCCGTCCGGGGCTGGACGGCGGGCTGTTCGCGTTCGATCCGGGGTGTGGGGGGCTCCCCGAGCCGAGGTTCGGAGGGTAGGGGATGATCCGGAACCTGACCAAGGAGAAGCTTCTCTCGGGGGAGACGGTGGTGGGGTGCTTCCTCAAGTACGCCGAGGCGGACCTAGCCGAGTACCTGGCGCTTTTGGGCTGGGACTTTTTGGTCTTCGACGGCGAGCACGGGACGATCGAGCCTGGAGACCTCTCCGGTCTGGCCCGGGCCTGCGAACTCCATGGGGTCACGCCCATCGCCCGGGTGCCCACCAACCTTCCCCACCCCATCCTGCGGTTCCTCGACACCGGCGTCCACGGGGTCCACGTCCCATGGGTGAACAGCCCCGAGGAGGCCGAGGCGGCGGTCCGATCGGTGAAATACCATCCCCGGGGTGTCCGGGGGCTGGCCAGCAACCGGAGCGGCGACTACGGGCTCTCCGAACCTGTGGGCCAGTTCGTGGCCAGGGCCAACCGCGAGACGCTGACCGTGATCCACATCGAGACCCTCGAGGCGGTGGACGCCATCGAGGGGTACCTGGACGTCGACGACCTCGACGTGCTGTTCCTGGGGCCCACCGATCTCTCCCAGTCCATGGGTCTGGCGGGCCAGAAGGGCCATCCCGACCTGGTGGCCGCCATGGACAGGGTGGCTAGGGCCGTGGCGGACTCGGACAAGATCCTGGGACTGTTCGCCCCCACCCTCGAGGACGCCGCCCAGTGGGTGGGCAAGGGAGCGCGCTATGTATGCACCGGCATGGAGGGGTTCCTGCAGGCCGGAATGGCCGGATACATCGACGGCGTTCGCCGGCTCTAGAGGATCAGTCCCCTGTCACCAGGCTCATGAGATTGCGGGCGCGCGGGTCGAGATCCGCGTCCGCTCTCCAGACCCCCACTATCCGCCGGCGGGCTACCAGGGGACCCTCGGAGAGGACGTCTCCGGGTTCGGCGACCTGGCGGGGAAGCACCGTGCGGGCATAGCCCAGCACCGCCATCTGGCGGAGCACGGTGGGGTTGGCCGACTCGAGCGCCACCTGGGGGCGGATGCCCTGTTGGGCCAGACCCTGGTCCACCAACAGCCGGGTCCGGGAGCCCGGCGGGTAGAGAGCCCAGCCCTCGGGAGACCGCCCCGGGGGGGAGTAGATGTGCATGCCCTCGGTGGTGATCGGCTCCGAGCGGTAGGCCGCTCCGGCCGGGCCCACCACGAAGGCCAGGTCGATCCGGTAGTCGTCCAGCATCCCCAAGAGCGCCCCCGATTCATCCACCACCAGCTGGAGGTCGATGCCGGCGTGCTCGGTCCGGAGCCGGGACAGCCCCGATGGAAGGGTGTAGAGGCCGACGGTGTCGATCATCCCCACCCGCAAGGTCCCCACCTCCCCTCTCTCCCAGCCCCGGAGCCAGCGCAGGAGCTCCGCGGTCTGGCCGAGCACCCCGTCGGCATAGCGGGCCACCCGCCTTCCGGGCTCGGTGAGGACCCGCCGCCGCCCGGCCTTTCTGAAAAGCGGCACCCCGAGGCGACGGGACAACTCGGCCAGGGAGTGGGACAGGGCTGGCTGGCTGATGGTCAGGTGGGCGGCCGCGTCCGTGAAGGACCCGCGCCGCTCCACCTCCTGGAGACCGCGCAGGCTGGTGAAGTTGAGCGACGGTAAATCCATAGAGATAACTTATGTTTTATTATAAAAACATTTATTTGACTAATCAAAGTGGACGGGGCAGACTATCTCTGGTCGGACACACAGAGGATTGAAAAGTGAAAGAAATCAGAGTGGCCATCGTGGGCGTGGGAAACTGCGCCTCCTCGCTGGTGCAGGGGGTGGAGTACTACCGTGGCGCCGCCACCGACCAGATGATCCCCGGACTGATGCACCCCTCCCTGGGCGGATACCACGTTGGGGACATCCGGTTCGTGGCCGCTTTCGACGTGGACGCCGGCAAGGTGGGACAGGACCTGTCCAAGGCGATCTCGGCCGGGCAGAACAACACGGTGGTGTTCTTCGACGTCTCCCACCTGGACGTGACGGTGGAGCGGGGTCCCACCCTGGACGGGATCGGTTCCTACCTGGCGGGCCTTGTGGAGGAGTCGGCGGTCCCCGAGGCCGATGTCGCCGAAGCGTTGCGCCGGGCCCGGGTGGACGTGGTGGTCTCCTATCTGCCGGTGGGGTCCCAGAAGGCCACCGAGTACTACGCGCGCCAGGCCCTCGAGGCCGGCTGCGCCTTCGTCAACTGCATCCCGGTGTTCATCGCACGCACGCCCGAGTGGGCCGATCGCTTCCGGGAGGCGGGAGTTCCCATCGTGGGGGACGACATCAAATCGCAGGTGGGCGCCACCATCCTGCACCGCTCGCTGGTGAATCTCTTCCAGGACCGGGGAGTGAAGGTGGACCGCACATACCAGCTCAACTTCGGCGGCAACACCGACTTTCTGAACATGCTGGAGCGCAGCCGGCTCGTCTCGAAGAAGGAGTCGAAGACCAAGGCGGTGACCAGCCAGTTGGAGACCCGGACGCCGGTGGAGGACGTCCACATCGGGCCTTCGGACCACGTTCCCTGGCTGACCGATCGCAAGTGGGCGCACATTCGCCTGGAGGGGACCGGGTTTGGGGACACCCCGCTTTCTGCCGAGGTGAAGTTGGAGGTGTGGGACAGCCCCAACTCGGCGGGGGTGGTGATCGACGCCATCCGGTGCGCCAAGCTGGGCCTCGACCGGGGACTCTCCGGTCCGCTCCATGAGGCCAGCGCCTATTTCATGAAGTCGCCTCCCAGCCAGATGCGGGACGAGGCGGCGCGCCAAGCGGTGGAAGCCTTCATTGCGGGAGGTGAAACCGACTAGACCTCTCTCACTACAGACCGGCGGAAGGCGGGCACGAACTTGGGACCAAGCCCTTTCGCGAACCCTCGTCTCCATTCGCGATAGCCACCCTCGATCTGGCCCGCCTAGCCGCCACCTTGTGAGAGCCTTCTAGTCGTACCAGGCATAGTGGGGGTTTTTCCCCGAAGCACAATCCTGACGAACGATGTCCCGGTCGGCGAGAGAGGCTGGGTCTTTCCCGGCCTGCCGCCGCGGACCGGTTCCCGCAGGTCGCCGACGGGTTATTCGCGGAGGCTCTCGATGTCCCTCCAGCCGTAGGAGACCTCGGTCAGGTCCATTCACCACGATGTCCGTTCGGGATACGAGAGGCCGAGGGGGAACTCGGCCGGCATCACTCCCGCGTAGGTGGCCCGCCAGGAATCGATGTGCCCCCTGGCGATGGACGAAGCGTCGGAGAGACGCGCCGCCCTGATGCGTACCATGCTCGGCTACCGGGAGCCTGCCTGGATGGCCTGCCAGACGCGGACCGGCGTGAGGGGCATGTCGAGGTGGTCCACCCCCAGGGGCCGGAGGGCGTCGATCACCGCGTTCTGGACCGCAGCGGTGGCGCCGATGGTCCCCGCCTCGCCGATTCCCTTGACGCCCAGAACGTTCTGGATGGTGGGGGTGACGGTGTGGTCGATCTCCACCGAGGGCACATTGGACGCGGTGGGCACCAGGTAGGTGGTGAGGTTGGAGGTGAGCGGATTGGCCTCGGGGTCGTAGAGGACCTGCTCGGAGAGCGCCTGTCCGGCCGCCTGGGCTATGCCGCCGTGGATCTGTCCGTCCACCAGGCGGCGGTTGAGGATCTCTCCGCAGTCGTCCACCGCCACGTGGCGCAGATAGCGGACGTCGCCGGTCTCGGTGTCCACCTCCACCACCGAGATGTGGGTCCCGAACGGGAAGGTCGCCTCCGCCTGGTCCAGGGAGAGTTCCGCCGAGAGGCCGTCTTCTGCCGCTTGGGCCAACTCTCCCCAGGTCATGGCCGTCTCGGGCGACCCCGCCACCGCCACCCGGCCGCCTTCTGTGACCACTACGTCGTCGAGGGCCGCCTCGCGGAGGTGGGCGAAGAGCCTCCGGCCCTCCTCGGCCACCCGCCGGCCCGCTTCCAGCATCGCCGGTCCGCCCAGTTGCAGCGAACGCGAGCCCATGGTGCCCCCGCCGGTGGCCACCCGGCCGGTGTCGCCCTGGATGTAGGTGATTCGCTCCATGGGGACCGACAGGACGTCGGAGACGATCTGGGTGAGGGAGGTCTCGTGCCCCTGGCCGTGGGAGGAGAGGCCGGTTGCGATCTCCACGGTGTCGTCGGGGTGGACGGTGACCGAGCCCCATTCGCTGCGGCCCTGGGGCGCGGTGATCTCCACGTAGGTGCTGAGCCCCACCCCCAGCCTCCACCGGTCGCCCCTGGCCGCCCGCTCGGCCTGCTCTCTGCGCAGGCTCTCGTAACCGGCCATCTCCAGGGCTCGGTCCAGCGCCCTGTCGTAGTCGCCCGAGTCGTAGAGTTGGTCGGTGGGGGTCCGGTAGGGGAACTGGTGGGGCTGGATGAAGTTGCGCCGGCGGACCTCGACCGGGTCGAGGCCTAGTTCCACGGAGAGGAGGTCCATGCATCTCTCCAGGTAGGAGGTGGCCTCGGGGCGGCCCGCTCCCCGGTAGGCGTTGATCGGGCAGGTGTTGGAGACCACCGACTGGTAGGTGAAACGCACCTTGGGGATGTGATAGGCGCCGTTGGCCACCATGATGCTGAACTCGGGCAAATAAGCGCCGAAGTAGACGTATGCGCCGGCTTCTGCCACCACGTGCACGGAGAGGCCGGTGAGCGTCCCGTCCCCGCGGGCACCCAGTTCCACGGTCTGGTAGTGGCCCCGGCCATGGGGGAGGGATAGAAGGTTCTCCTCCCGGGTCTCCTGCCAGCGGACCGGGCGGGAGAGGCGGTGGGCGGCTGCGGCGCACAGGACCTGCTCGGGCATGGGGGCGATCTTCACGCCGAACCCCCCGCCCATGTCGGGCACACGGACCCGCACCAGGTCCCGGTCGATGCCCAGGCACCGGGATATGGCGTTGCGGTGGACGAAGGCGTTCTGGGATCCCGTCCAGACGTCCAGGCGGTCCCCGTCGGGGACGGCCAGGCAGTTGCTGTTCTCGAGGGGCACCCCCGCCACCCGCTGGTTGTAAAAGCGCGCCCGGATCACCACCTCGGCATCTGAGAGGGGATCCTCTCCGGCCTGTCCGGTGGTGTCGAGGGCCACGTTGGTGCCCATCTCGGGGAAGAGGAGGGGAGCGTCCGGGGCCAAGGCGTCGACCGGGCTCTCGACCGCCGGCAGCGGGTCGATCTCCACCCACACCTTCTCGGCGGCGTCGGCGGCCTGCCGGTCGGTCTCGGCCACGACGATCGCCACCGCCTCTCCGGTGAACCGCACCCTCTCCGCGGCGGGGACCGGTTGGCCGAAGCCCGGATCGGCGCCCGGCGACCCGGCCGGCAGGGCCCGCAGGCCCAGGTCCGAAGCGGTGTAGACCGCCACCACCCCCGGAGAGTCGTTTGCTTCTTCGGTGTCGATGTCGGTGATGACGCCGTGGGGGACGTCGGAGCGCACCACCTTCATCCACAGGGCGTCGGGTCGCTCGAGGTTCCCCACGAACCGGCCGCGGCCCCGGATCAGGCGGGGATCCTCGACTCGCTTCACGGATGCACCGATGACAGAACTGGGCATTGGGTGTATGGTAGGGCTGGGAGGACGGTCCCTAATAAGCGGCCAGGCGCCGGGCTGCGGTGGCTATCTTCCGGGCGTCGGGCCGGTAGGCGTCCTCGAGAGGAGGGCTGAAGGGGATGGGAACGTCAAGACCGCCCAGACGGGTGACCGGGGCGTCCAGCCAGTCGAAGCACTCCTCGGAGATTCGCGCCGAGATCTCCGCGCCGACCCCGACCAGCCGGTTGGCCGAATGCACCACCAGCGCCCGGGAGGTGCGGGTGACGCTCTCTGCCACGGTCGCGAAGTCGAGGGGCTTGAGAGAACGCAGGTCCACCACCTCGGACTCGATTCCCTCCGTGGCGAGTTCTGTGGCCGCCGCCAGTGTCTGGGGGACCTGCGCGCCGTAGGCCACAATGGTGAGATCCCTTCCCCGCCGGACCACCTTGGCCTCCCCGATGGGAACCAGGTGCTCGCCCTCGGGCACCGGTCCCCGGAGGGATCGGTAGAGGGGCTTTGCCTCGAAGTAGATCACCGGGTTGGGGTCCCGCACCGCCGAGCACAGGAGGCCCTTGGCGTCGGCGGAGTTGGAGGGCGCCACCACCTTCAGTCCGGGGGTGTGGACGAACCAGGCCTCGGGGTTCTGGCTATGAAAGGGACCTGATCGGATCCCTCCGTCCGAGGGAGCCCGGATCACCCAGGGAATCTTCCCGCCGAACCGGTAGTGGATGGTGGCGGCGGACTGGACGATCGAGTCGAAGCCGGTGGAGATGAAGTCGGCGAACTGCACCTCGACGATGGGACGCAGGCCCATGAGCGCCATCCCGTTGGCCATGCCGATGAAAGACTGCTCGACGAGAGGCGTGTTGAGCACCCGGCGGTCGCCGAAGCGGGCGGCCAGGCCCTTGGTCACCTTGAAGGCGCCTCCGAAGTCGCCCCCCACGTCCTCGCCCAGTACCAGCACGTCGGGGTCTCTCTCCATCTCGTGCGCGATGGCCTCGGAGATGGCGGCGATGTAGGTGAGTTCCCTCATGCGTACACCCGGTCGGAGACGGTGCCGGGATCGGGGAAGGGCGCGGCCTCCGCCTCGGCGACGGCCGCGTCGATCTCGGTCCGCGCCCAGGTGTCTATCTCCTCCAGTTGAGATACTCCGACCACCCCTTCTGCGAGGAGCCTCCGGCGCTGGAGCGCCACCGGATCGCGGGCTTCCCAGCGCTCCAGGAGTTCCCGGGGGACGTACTCGGCGCCGTCGTGAATGGCATGGCCCAGCATGCGCATGGTCCGCGCCTCGATCACCGTCGGCCCGCCGCCCGACCGCGCCTGGTCCACGGCGGCCTTGATGGAGCGGTACATGGCCTCGACGTCGTTCCCGTCCTCGCTGCGAGCCGCGAGTCCGTACCCGGCGGCTCGCTCGGTGATGGCGAAGGTTGCCATCTGCTGGTCCAGGGGAGTGGAGTAGGCGTACTGGTTGTTCTCCACCACCAGCACCAGGGGGGCAGAGTACAGGGCCGCCATGTTCAAGGACTCGTGGTAGGGGCCAGTGGTGGTCCCCCCGTCGCCGCAGGCCGTGAGGGCCACCCGGGGTTCGCCCCGGTATTTGAAGGACATCGCCACTCCCAGGCTGAGGGGGATCTGCTGGGGGATGTGGGAGACGTACCCGATGATCCCGAGGCTCAAATCCCCCATGCCGTGCAGGTTGGCGTCCCGTCCACCGCTCGGACCGGTGACCCGGCCCAGGAGGTTCCCGAACACCCTGGCCGGCGTCATGCCCCGCACCAGGTACGATCCCACATCCCGGTGCATGGGGGCGATCACGTCGTCGGGACCCAGCGCCAGGCCCATGGGCACGCTGATTCCCTCATGTCCCCGTCCGCTGAACGTCCCTCCCAGGCCCCTTCCCTGCTTCCACATTGCCACCATGGTGTCGTCAAGGGTGCGGGTGAGGCGCATCCACCGGTAGAGGTCGATGCGCAGAGCGTCCGGGAGGTCGGCTATCACCTCCTCGGGCTCGGAGTGCGCAACGGGCGGCTCGGGTTCCTCGGGTTCGGGCTGAGGAGGCGTGGAGAAGAGAGCCTCCCTGATCTGGTCGCCCAGGGGGTCGCTCATTTCAGGAGGGTCCGGCCGAGTCGGCGGGAGGTGATCGCCAGGCCCACCACTCCCATGGCCACCAGCACCCCGGTATGAGCGAGGAGCGTCCAGTCGAAGCTTCCCAGGGTGAAGGCCCTCAACAGCTCCGTTCCGTGATATAGGGGAGAGATCTGCATGATGGGTTGGAGGAAGGAGGGGTACACGCTCAGAGGATAGAAAGTTCCCGAGAATAGGAATAGGGGCAGGATCACCAACTGGATCATGTCGAAGTCGTGCCAGGTGCGCATGAAGGTTACCGCCGCGAAGCCTGCCGCGGAGAAGGTGAATCCCACCAGCAGGGCGCCGAGGAGCGCCCCCACCGCCCAGAGGGTGTCGGTGAGCCCCACGATGTACATGAGCGCCAGGAACCCGCAGGCGTAGATCCCGGCGCGCAGCTGTGACCAGACGATCTCCCCCACCGCTATGTCGGCCACCCGCATGGGGGTGGACAGCACCGCGTCGTAGGTGCGGTTGTAGTGAAGCTTGAAGAAGACCGGAAAAGTGGACTCGATGATGGCCCCGTTCATGGCGGAGGCCGCCAGCAGCCCGGGCGCCACGAAGGAGGCGTAGCTTAGGGAGACCCCTCCCTGGGTGGTGACCTCCCCCACGAACTCGCCCAGTCCCACTCCCACCCCCAGGAGGTAGAAGACCGGTTCGCAGAATCCGGCGATGATCACCAGCCAGATGCGCTTGTAGACCAGCAGGTTTCGCTGGATGAGCCGACCCGCTCCCCGGGTAGGGCGGGACTGGGGCGGGATCCATCTGGTGAGGAGAAGACTCACAGGTGGAGCGTCTTTCTGAGCTGGCGGATGGCGGCCCACCATCCCACGATGGTGGCCCCCGAGAGGTAGCCCACTTCCACCCACAGCGAGAGGGTGAGCGGCGTTCCCAAGGTGATCGACCGGCACAGGTCGACGCCGTGCCACACGGGGCTGACCAGGGCCAGGGGCTCGAGATAGTCGGGGAGGCGATCGATGGGGAAGAACGCGCCGGAGAAGAGGAACAGCGGGATGAGGCTGAATCTGAACAGGGCGATCATGGTGGAGTCTTCCTTGAACCAGCAGGCCAAAAAGGCCATGGGCGAGGCGAACGCCATCCCGCACAGCACCGCGGCAGGCACCGCGGTCAGGCCCCTGGCCAGGGGGGCGGCTCCGAAGGCCCAGATCACCACCGCGAAGGCGACCGAGACGAACACCAGCCTGATGAACACCCAGATCATCAGGCCGTTGAGGATGTCGTCGGGGGTGACTGGGGTGGAGATCTGCGCCCAGAAGTGCTTGCGCCACTTGATGCCGGTCCGCACCGGCCAGGAGGAGTCGGTGATAGCGGTCTGCATGGCGGAGGCGGCCATCAGGCCCGGGGCGAGGAAGGCCAGGTAGCCCGCTCCTCCCAGCGCCTGGTCGGCGGTCCGGTCGATCAGGGTGCCGAGACCCACCCCCATGGCAAGGAGGAAGAGAATCGGGCGGAGCCAGGTGGTGATGACTGTGCCCCGCCAGGTGCGCTTGTAGTAGCGCCACTCCGACTCGACGATCAGAAGCGCCCGGGGGGTGGTCATTCGATGAGCTGGCGGCCGGTGAGCCGCAGGAAGACGTCCTCGAGAGTGGAGCGGCGGATCAGGGTGGAGACGGGGTGTATGTCCCGCCGGGCCAGGTAGGCGGCGACCTCGTCGGCGTTGTGGGTGTAGATCATGACCTTATCGGGGAGTTCCTCGGTGCGTTCGGCGACCTCCTCGATGATGGGCATCGCCTGGAGGCGTTGGCCGGCGTCGAAGCGCATCTCCAGCACGTCTCGGGTGGAGTAGCGCTCGAGGAGTTCCCGGGGCGATCCCTCGGCGACTATCCGTCCCCTGTCCATCACCACCAGCCGGTCACAGAGTTGTTCGGCCTCGTCCATGTAGTGGGTGGTGATGATCAGGGTCACTCCCTCCCGCTTGAGCTGGTAGAGACGATCCCACACCACATGCCGGGCCTGGGGATCGAGCCCGGTGGTGGGTTCGTCGAGGATCACCAACTCGGGCTGGTTGATCAGCCCCCGGGCGATGATCAGCCGCCGCTTCATACCGCCCGACAGGAGATCCACCCGGTCGTCACGGCGCTCGGAGAGCTGCACGAATTCCAGCAGTTCGTCGATCCGGAGGTCGATCTCGGTTTTCCTCATGTGGAAGTAGCGTCCGTAGGTGAGGAGGTTCTCGTACACCGAGAGTTCCCGGTCCAGGTTGTCCTCCTGGGGGACGACCCCCAACCGTCCCCGGATCTTGATCCCCTCGGTTCGGGGATCCATCCCCAGCACCCGCAGGTGCCCGGAGGTGGTGGGGGAGACGGCGCCGATCATCCGCATCGTGGAACTCTTGCCCGCCCCGTTGGGGCCGAGGAACCCGAACGCCTCGCCGGGATAGATGTCGAAGTCGACGTTGTCGACCGCTGTGAAGTCCCCGAACTTCTTGCTCAACCCACGTCCGACCACAAGCGACTCGACCATTCGGAATAGGCTACCCTCAGCCGAGCGGAGCTTGGGTTCTAAGCGCCAAGGGCCTCGATTTCTTCGTCCGGTGCGTCCACGAAAGAGACCGGAGTGGTCACGGATGCAAGGCGACGGCGCATCACCGCCAGGGCCTCGGGGTTGTTGTCCACCAGGATGAAGCGGCGGCCGAGCTTCGAGGCGACCGCCCCGGTGGTGCCGCTTCCTGCGAAGAAGTCCAACACCCAGTCGCCCTCCCGGCTCGAGGCCTGCACTATGCGGCGGAGCACGCCCTCGGGCTTCTGCGTAGGGTAGCCGGTCTTCTCGCGGCCGGTGGGCGAAACGATGGTGTGCCACCAGACATCGGTGGGGAGCTTTCCCCGTTCGGCCTTCTCGGCGGTCACCAGCCCCGGCGCCATGTAGGGCTCCCGGTCGACGGCGGCATTGTCGAAGTGATAGCGGCGGGGATCTTTCACATAAACCAGGATGTTGTCGTGCTTGGTCGGCCAGCGGCGGCGGGCCCGAGCGCCGTAGTCATAGGCCCAGATGATCTCGTTCAGGAAGCACTCCCGGCCGAACAGCGAGTCCAGAAGGACCTTGGCGTAATGGACCTCCCGGTAGTCGAGGTGCAGGTAGAGGGTGCCGTGGGCGGCCAGGAGCCGCCGGGCCTCGACCAGACGGGGCTCGAGGAACGCCCAGTAGTCGCCAAAGGAGTCGTCGTAGGCGGAAAGGCGGCCCGCCACCGTCCGGTACGACGCCCCCTTGAAGCCTCGCCGGTCACCGTCGGGGTCGGCGGTGGTGTGCAGCGTCTGGCGGGTCTGGCGCCGTCCGGTGTTGAACGGGGGGTCGATGTACACCAGGGAGATGGTCTCATCGGGTATTGCTCGGAGCACCGGAAGGTTGTCCCCCGACACCACGAGGTTCGGGCCGTCCAGATGGCCATTGCTGTAATCGAGCCCCCCCAGGCCCACCCTGGTCATCACATATCGCCCGGAGAGGGCCCGATCCGGACCGGGTCGCCCACCCGGATGACCCCGCCCTTCACAACCTGGGCCGCGATGCCGGCCCGTCCCTCGAGGGCCTCCCGGGCCCGGGGGCCGACGGTCTGGTACATCCGCTCACAGGGCGGGCAGTCCCGCCATACCGACAGGATGGCATCCCCGAGATGGATCAGGGTGCCGGTGGTGCGGGGGAGGCGATCGGCGTCCACCGTGATGTTGCGGCGGGTCGCACCCGCCGGTATGGGGTATCCCAACCGGTCGGCGGCTTCATCCAGTTCGCCCTCGGCGACCACCGTCACGTTGCGGGTGGTCCCCAGGTAGCGGTCGCCTTCCAGGCCCTTTCCCTCCACCGCCACCACCTTGGTGACCTCGGTCAGGTCGGCCTTGTGGAGGGGAGCGAGGTGGAGATGGGTTACCGAGGCCACCGGCCTAGCTGCAGCCGAGCGACGCCCCGCAGTTGAGGCAGCGGTAGCAACTCCCGTTGCGGACCGTCATGTGACCGCACTCGTCGCACATGGGAGCGTCTCCCATCATCTTGCTCAAGAGGATCTGCGCCGAGGAGGGCATCATGGCGGTCCCGCCTCCGCCTTCGGCCTCGGGAAAGAGCTGGTATATAAGGTCGGCGGTGGCCGGGGAGTCGGCGAACTGTGCGGCCTCCTTCACCGCTTCCAGGTTGTCCTCCTCCTGGGCGGCGGCGAGGGCCAACTGCTGTCCCCGGTCCGAGACCGTCGGATGGGGTTCTTCGGGAAGCTCCTGCAACTCGGGGGTCCTGACCTGGCCCAGGTCTTCCCGTTCCAAGTACTCGATGGCCAGGGCCCGGAAGATGTAGTCGACCATGGAGGAGGTCATCTTGATGTTGGGATGGTTCTGCACCAGCCCCCGGGGCTCGAAGGTCTGGTACATGAAGGTGTCCACGAACTCCTCGAGCGGGACCCCGTACTGGAGGCCCTTTGAGACCGCGATGGCGAAACAGGAGAGGATGCCCCGCAGGGTGGCGCCCTCTTTGGCCAGGTCGATGAACAACTCTCCGAGGGTGCCGTCGTTGTACTCGCCGGTGCGGATATACAGCTTGTGACCGCCCACCCTGGCTTCCCGGGTCCAGCCCGCCCGGCGGGACGAGAGGAGGAACCGGGGTGGCTTCATGCCCTGGGAGTACGCCTGGGTGGGAGAGGTCCCCTCTGGGAGCGGTCCGTAGGCCAGGCGCTGTTCGATGCCGAGCGCCTCCTCGAGTTCCGGCTCGTCCTCACCGGAGGAGTCGTCGCCGGCCGAGGAGAGCGGCTGGGAGACCTTGGATCCGTCCCGGTAGAGGGCCATCGACTTGAGACCCAGCTTCCAGGACAGGTCGTAGGCGTCCTTGATGTCGTCGGGGCTCACGTCGTTGGGCATGTTGATGGTCTTCGAGATGGCGCCGGAGATGAACGGCTGGGCGGCGGCCATCATCCGGATGTGCCCGTTGTGGTGGATGAACCGCCGTCCGTGGCGACCGTTGCGGTTGGCGGTGTCGAACACGGCCAGGTGCTCTTCCTTGAGGTGGGGAGCGCCCTCGATGGTCTGACGGCCGCAGACGTAGTCGCCGGCCGCGTCTATCTGGTCGGGGCTGAAGCCCAGGAATGAAAGGAGGTCGAAGTCGAGCCGCTGGGACTGGGAGGGTTCCACTCCCAGACGCCGCAGGGTCGGCTCGCCCACCGCCAGCACGTTGAATGCGTGCCGCAGTTCGAACATCCCCGGAAGGGACTCCTCGATCCGGTCGAGGTCCTCGTCTGCGAAGCCGTGCGCGCGGAGGCTTCTCCGGTTGATGTGGGGAGACCCCTCGAGAGATGAGGTGCCCACCACGTAGTCGATGATCTGCCGCTTCTCCTCGGGGGTGTAGCCCAGGGTCTCGAGAGCCGGTCCCACCGACTGGTTGACGATCTTGAAGTACCCGCCTCCCGCCAGTTTCTTGAACTTGACCAGGGCGAAGTCGGGCTCGACCCCGGTGGTGTCGCAGTCCATAAGGAGGCCGATTGTGTTGTGCGACACGAAGCCGTTGGCCACATAAGTCACGTTTTCGGGAACCGACAGGTCGTAGGTCCACTGTTCCTCGCCCAAATCTGCGGTCTCAACCCGGTCGTAGAAATAGTCGAGCAGGCGGGCCAGCTCGGGGTCTCGCGTGCGTTCCAGAAGCTCTTGGGCCGAGCGACGCGACACCATCCCGTACCTCGCCAGAGAAGCCAGCATGATGCGTCGCAGGCGACCCTTCTCGGGGACCAACCGGTCGATGAGGGCGCGGGGCGCCGGGATACGGTCCTTTCGCGCTCCCTGGGGCTTGCTGGTGGAGACCAGGCGAGCCTGCTTGCGACCGCTGATGAACCCGATCTCCTCGGAAAAGCGCATTGAGTGGGCGAGGTTGAGGAGGCGGAGCACGGCCAGTGGCGAGTTGCCCCATCCCGTTGTGTCCATCTTGCGAGTGGTGGGGAAGCCGAGCGCCAGGAGAAGAGACTGGATGTCACGGCTGAACTCGATCGACGTGGTCGACCAGTTGGGATAGCCGCTTGTGACAGTGCCGTCGGCTTCGAACAGGCCTCGGACGAAGGATCGGTAAGTCTCGGGATCGTTGGATGCGAGCACCGCGTCGGGAATGCGCGGGTGCCATCCCTTCCCGACCCAGCCCTCGGTCGGTGCGGACTTGGCGAAGCCGCAGGCCTCCCACCACACGATCAGCGGTACCGAGTGGAAAGCCACTTCCGTATAGCCTTGCTTCTCGGTCATGTGGGCTTCAAGGTTGAAGAGCTCTTTCCCGAGCCATCGGAGGCGTTCGGTCACCTCGAACTCACCGGCGGTGACGCAGAAGCGCAAACCCCTGGCATGGAGAGACCCGTCACCCATGAAGTAGCCGACAAACTCGGCCAACCGGGCGGTCATCTTCCTCGGGACCCTGGTGGTGAAGTCCCCCGTCCAGTGCATCTCTCCCAGGGGGGGCAGGGTCACCTTGCGGGGAGCGCCCACCAACTGGTTCATCTGCAGTGGAACCAGATCACCGGGCTCTATCTCTCCGAATCTCTTCCAGACCCAGTCGCCGCTGGGGAGGTCGACTACTTTGATGCGGTGGGTGGGAGTGCCCTGGATGCGATAGCCGCGACCGGTGTCGACCGTCACCAAGGGCTCTGTTCCGTTGACGTAGAAGCGGGTGGCTGTCCTGGGACCTTCGTCGGTTCCGACCAGGATGCCGAGGTCCTGCCACCGGGCGCCCTCGGGGTCGCCCAGCGATCGGAGCCTAACCAGGCCTCGCTCGGTGGGGATCAGCGACCCGCCCACCAGACAGCCGGTGGGCGCAATCACGCTTGCTTGGGCGTTCCGGTAGCCATGGCGGGCTCCAAGTTCCATAGCGGTGTCCCAGACCTCGCGTGCTGCTTGGGACAGGTCGAGGGGGCAGAGGCGGTCCGAGATGCCCGCCACCTGTTGGGAGACGCCCTCGTACTCGGAGGCCGGGGCGTCGTAGGCGGCGCGCCGGTGGTTGCGGATGACCCGCAGCATGGGCTCGCGGTTTTCCTCGAAGCGCGGGAAGGGACCGGTCACCGAGGCGATCTCCGCCGAGGTGGTGTAGGCCTGGCCGCTGAGGATGGAAGTGAGCGCTCCGGCTATGGCGCGGCCCCGGCCGGAGTCGTAAGGGATGCCCATCCGCATCAGGAGCGACCCCAGGTTGGCATAGCCCAGCCCCAGGGTGCGATAGTCATAGGAGCCTTGGGCGATGGCTCTGGAGGGGAAGTGGGCCATCGCCACCGAGATCTCCAAGACCATGGTCCACAAGCGGATGGCGTGCAGGTAGCTGTCGATGTCGAATACGCCTGTGCGGTCGTTGTAGAAGGCGACCAGGTTCACAGAGGCCAGGTTGCAGGCGGTGTCGTCCAGGAACATGTACTCCGAGCAGGGGTTGGAGCCGCGGATCCGACCCCCCTCGGGTGAGGTGTGCCATTCGTTTATGGTGGTGTCGAACTGCACTCCCGGATCGGCGCAGGCCCAGGCCGCCTCGGCGATCTGGTCCCACAGGCGCTCGGCGGAGACGGTCTTCATCACCCGCCCGGTGGTCCGCTCGGTCAACTCCCAGTCGTCGCGGTTCTCCACCGCCCTGATGAAGTCGTCGGTTACCCGAACGGAGTTGTTGGAGTTCTGCCCGGAGATGGTGGCGTATGCCTCACCGTTGAAGTCGGCGGGATAGCCTCCCTTCTCGATCAGGAGGCGAGCCTTGTCCTCCTCCACCTTCTTCCAGTTGATGAACTCCTCCACGTCGGGATGATCGATGTCCAGGATCACCATCTTGGCCGCCCGCCGCGTGGTCCCCCCCGATTTGATGGCGCCCGCCGACCGATCGCCGATCTTGAGGAAGGACATAACCCCGGACGAACTTCCGCCACCCGACAGCCTCTCGCCCTCCGCCCGGATATCGGAGAAGTTGGAGCCGGCGCCCGAGCCGAACTTGAAGATGCGCGCCTCGCGGAGCCACAGGTCCATGATCCCCCCCGGATTTACCAGGTCGTCCTCGACCTTGAGAATGAAGCAGGCGTGCGGTGCCGGGCGGGAATAGGAATCGGGGGAGGCGGCCGGTTCCCCGGTGCCGGGGTCGACGTACCAGAAGCCCTGTGCGGGGCCGGTCAGCCCGTAGGCCCAGTTGAGGCCGGTGTTGAACCACTGCGGAGAGTTGGGGGCGCCCATCTGGTGGCAGAGCATGTACTTCATCTCGTCCTCGAACGCCTGGGCGTCCTCCGGGGAGTCGAAGTAACCATGCGTCTCGCCCCACCACCGCCAGGTGCCCGCCAGCCGGTCGAAGACCTGGCGGCCGGAGCGCTCCGAACCCAGCCGGGGTTGGCGGTTCTCGTCCAGGAGCGGCCGGTTCTCGTCGGAGAGCGGCACTCCCGCCTTGCGGAAGTACTTGGACACCAAGATGTCGGCGGCCACCTGCGACCAGTGGGCCGGCACCTCGGCCTCCCTCATCTCGAATACCACCGACCCGTCCGGGTTGGTTATCCGAGAATCCCTCTTCTCCCAGGTCAGGGTCTCATAGGGGTCCTCCCCCAGACGGGTGAATCGCCTGTCTACCTTGAGTCCCTTGGTCACTTGCCTGCCTCCTCTTTGGTCCTTGGATGACTCTTGCCTAGCCCACCGGGGATTCCCGGTTCGCCCTCCATTAGGGAATTACAATAATGTAACACTCCTCTTGGTACCGGCCAAGCCTTTTCGGATGGGGCCTGATAGCCCAGAGCGCCCCAGGTCAGGTCGAATTGTGGCGTGCACCGACCGTTGCATGGCCGGTCCGTTCCCGAGCCGTGTCCCTTTGGCTATCCACCGTTCTAGCTGGTGTTCCGGTGAACGGTCTTTACTACTTTCCAGAGGCCGGGATCTCCCGGAGATTTTTCACAAAGTAGCTGATTTTTTTCGCGACATCCGGGCGAAGCGGCTATTCGCCGGTTTTCGGGGCCAAAACCACCCTTGTCGCTGGCAGCACGACACACCGATCATGAGTAACTGTCCACGCGCCGCAAGATGCGGGGACATTCCGGTCCGGCCGGGGAGTAAACTAAGAATCTGATGTTCTTTCCGGTAGGCACCAACCGCCAACAACAACCGCCCCGCCGCCGCCGTTTTGTCTGGGTGTTCACGGGTATCGCCCTTCTCTACGGGACTTTCGCCGCCCTTTCGCGAGTCTGGACCGATTATTTGTGGTTCTCCTCGGTGGACCAGACGGGGGTCTGGTGGATCCGGTGGGTTTGGCTGGCCGCGCTGGGTCTCCTGGGGGCGATCGTCGTCTTCGGGGTGATCTGGGGGAACATGCGGCTCGCCCGGTATCTGTCGGTGCGTTACGCATCGTTCAGCACCGTCCCCGAGGACCCGGCCGTGGCGCAGATACGGCAGGCCGTGGGCGCCAGGGTGGGGCTCCTGGAGTGGGCGGCGGCCATCGGCTCGGCGGTGGTGCTCGGACTGGGAGTCTCCGCCTGGCGGGACCAGGCGCTGCTCTTTTTGAACTCCGAGCCGTTCGGCATCCCCGATCCCCAGTTCGGTTTGGACCTGGCCTTCTACATGTTCCGGCTTCCGCTCTGGTCGACCCTGGTGAGTTGGCTGACCGGGGTGGCGATAGCGGCCCTGATCACCGTGGCATTGAGCTATTTCGCGCTGGGGGCGGTCAAATTCCCGGCGCGCCGCCTCCCGAGATTCGACACCCAGGCCAAGGCGCATCTCTCGGCGCTGGCGGCCGTGATCGCCATCCTGCGGGCTTTCTCCTATCGGATCGACACCTACCAGTTGCTGTACTCGGACAACAACGTGTTCGGCGCCGGATACGCCGACATCAATGCCCGGTTGCCCGCCCTCAACCTGCTGATCGCGGTCTCGGTCTTCTCCGCCATCCTGTTCGTTATCAACATCTGGCGCCGGGGTTGGGTGCTGGTGGCGGTGTCGGTGGCCGCCTGGGTATTCGTCTCCCTGGCCGCCGGGGTGGCCTATCCCGCCATCGTCCAGCGCTTCCAGGTCCAGCCCAACGAGTTGGTGAGGGAGGGACCGTACATAGAGCGCAACATCGCCGCCACCCGGGCCGCCTATGGCCTGGACTCGGTGGATGTGAGGCCCTTCGAAGCCTCCTTCGAACTCGATGCCTCCGACATTGCCCGGAACGCTCCCACCGTCGACAACATCCGACTCTGGGATCCGGATGTCCTAAACCGCACCTACCAGCAACTTCAGGAGATCCGCACCTACTACCGGGTGGATCACGTGGACACCGACCGTTACCCGATCGGCGGCACCGACACCCAGGTGATGCTGGCGCTTCGCGAGCTGGACGAGCCCAATATCCCCGCCCAGGACTGGCAGAACCAGAGGCTGGTCTACACCCACGGGTTCGGGTCGGTGCTAAGCCCCGCCAACGTGGTGGCGGTTGACGGCCAGCCGGACTTTTTGCTGCGGGACATACCGCCGCAGACCACCGAGCCCATCCTGGAGTTGACCGAACCCCGCATCTACTTCGGAGAGACCTACGAGCGCGACCGTCCGGTTATCGTGCGGTCGGGCGCCCAACCCCAGGAGATCGACTTTCCCGCCAGCGAAGAGGGAGTGGGAGCGGCGGACAACCGCTACAACGACTACGAGGGAGATGCGGGAGTGGAGATCGCGGGGATACTCCACCGATTGGCCTTCGCCCTCCGCTACGGGGATCTGAACATCCTGATCTCCAGCCAGATCAACCCCGACAGCCGGGTCCTGATGCAGCGCAACATCCAGAGCCGGGTGGAGACGGTCGCGCCCTTCCTGGTGGCCGACGCCGATCCCTACCCGGTGGTGCTGGACGGCCGGATCATCTGGGTGGTCGACATGTACGCCATAAGCGAGAACTACCCCTACTCCCAGCCGATCGGGGTGGGGCTGAGAGGCTTCGACACCGCCCGTCTCTCCAGCTTTTCCAAGCTCCCCCTCTCGGGGTTCAACTACATAAGGAACTCGGTGAAGGCCACGGTCGACGCCTTCGACGGCACCATCAGGCTGTACGTGGTGGACGAGACCGACCCGCTGGTGGCCGCTTGGCGGAGGGTCTACCCGGACCTGTTCGCGGACCAGAGCGAGATACCCGAAGGACTCCGGGAGCACTTCCGCTATCCGCAGGATCTGTTCAAGATCCAGAGCGAGTTGTACCTCGATTACCACATGGTGGACGTGACCCAGTTCTTCCAGCGCAATGACGCCTGGTCGATTCCCTCCGATCCCTCCACCATCCGGCGCATCGAACTGCTGCGGGGCGATTTGATCGGCGGGCCGGACGGATCCATCGTCCAGTATCTGCGGGAGATGCTTCCCTACTACCTGTTGATGACCCTTCCCGGTGAGGAAGGGACCTCCTATGTGCTGCTCCAACCCTACAACCCCCTGGAGAAGCCCAACATGTCCGCCTTCCTGATAGCCGACTCGACGCCCGACCGCTACGGACGGCTCATCGACTACCGGATGCCCCCGGGCTCGCTCGTGGAGGGCACCGGGCAGGTGGGCAACCGGATCGACCAGGACGATGAGATCTCCCAGCAGTTCACTCTCTGGCGAGGCCAGGGTTCCTCGGTGGTGCTGGGCGACATGCTGGTGGTGCCGATCGGCGAGTCGGTCCTGTACGTACAGCCCGTGTACCTGGAGGCCGAGCAGGGAGGACTCCCCGAGTTCCGCCGGGTGGTGGTCGTGCACGGCGACGACATCGAATGGGACGACACCCTCGATGGAGCCCTGACCAAGATCTTCGGGTCGGCCGACCTGGCGGCTCCCGCTCCACAGGATGAGCCGGATGACCCGGGGGCCCCTCCCGCGGAGGAGACGGCGCCTCTGCCGAGTACGGTGAGGGACCTGCTGTCGGAGGCCTCCGACGCTTTCGACCGGGCGAACGACGCGCTCAGGTCGGGGGACCTAGCCGAGTACCAGAGGCTCATCGAAGAGGCCGCCCGACTGGTGGAGAGGGCGCTGAGCACCACCGGCTGAGCGCCGATTCGGGGTTGCAAACCTCCGAGGCAGCCTCTATCATCAACCCACACACCGCGGGGTGGAGCAGTCAGGTAGCTCGTCGGGCTCATAACCCGAAGGTCGTGGGTTCAAATCCCACCCCCGCTACCAAACCGAGGCTCGTGCTTGGCATCCCCTCAGGATTGCCAGGTGGCCACCCGTGACTCGAGCGCTTCAAGGAATTCCTCAGTGTTAGAGAAGAGACCGTCCGGCCAGCGGCGTAGTCACCTGTAGGGTTGGGAGGCACCCCCATGTAGGCGTCCAGGTCGGCCAGGCTTGGCGCCTCAGCCTCAGTTGTGGAGCCTGGCTCGGCAACCTCCCTCTCAATGCGTTCCAACGATAGCCATGCGACCACGGACCGGGCCCCGGCACTCCGGTACGCTTGCAGCTATGAGCGATGGGCCGATGGCGAACAGTTACTGGGTTGTCCCGGGCCGTTTCGCAGCCGGAGAGTATCCGGGCCATCCTAACCCTCGGGTCGCCGCTGCCAGGGTGCGAACTCTGCTTCGGGCGGGCATAGATCACTTCATCGACCTGACCACGGAAAGGGACTGGCTGGAGCCCTACGCGGGGATCGCAGGGCGGGAAGGCCGGCGACTCGGCATGAAGGTGGTGTATGAGCGGCGTCCCATAGTCGATATGAGGGTGCCCCGCACTCCACGGGAGACCGCAGGCATCCTCGACGCCATCGACGCGGCGTTGGATGACGGCAAGATTGTCTACCTGCACTGCTGGGGAGGCGTCGGCCGGACCGGCACGTTGGTCGGCTGCTGGCTGGTCCGCCACGGCAGGACGGGAGAGGAGGCCCTGGCACAGGTGGCGGAGTGGTGGCGGGGAGTGGACAAGGCGTATCGCCTCCCAAACTCGCCCCAGACCCCCGAGCAGTGCGCGTACGTCCGCAACTGGACCGAACAGGCCGGGTTTCGCCGCCAATGAAGGAGCCTGGGAGGAACCGCCGGCACGACCTTGAGCGCTGAGGGGATTCGTCATGTTGTTTGGGGGTGGGGTTGCACGCCGCTCTCCCCTTCCCGGCGCCGTGGTGGGTGCAGGACCGCACGTCGGGTCTTGACGGTCCCTGCGACGGCTTCTTTGCCGGCGTTGGCTTTATTTGCCTCTGGATCTCCTTCGATTTGTTGGTTATGGAAGGTCCTCTGGGGTATTCCAGATTCCCACTAGCTGGACTCGAAGTATCGATGCTCCAAGGTTCTCAGGGAAAACTGCAACCACTTTGTCAACGCCAGTCGCCGATGGTGTGAGAACAGCCTGAAATCGCTGTTCGTAAGCAGCTTCTCCGATTTGTCGGGTCAACCGGTATTCATCGCGGATCAAATCCTGCCATTCGATCCCAAGCTGGTCGAGGGTGCAGAGATCGGTTAGGTCCAGCACTCGGCCCACTTCGACGTCGATGCGCCACAACTCCCTGGGGAGGATCTGTCCGAGAGGAACCTGCTGCCGGAAGGCGTTCCGTTTCAGTTCAGCAGAGGCGCATTCTCGAGCTGTTGGATAGACCTGACGGAGTGGTGGTTGTTCTCTTGGTGGTTCTGGGGCTGTAACCGACTCGGCAGGTCGGATCACGAGACCGGTTCGATGTCCAGATCGGCCAGGAGGCCTCGCACCCGTTGTTCGAGGTCGTCGCGGATGGGACGGATCTCCTCCATGGTGCGGTCGGCGGGGTCGTCCACCTCCCAGTCGAGATAGCGCTTCCCCGGGTAGATGGGGCAGGCGTCGCCGCACCCCATGGTCACCACCACGTCGGCGGCCCGGACGATCTCGTCCGACCACGGCCGGGGGATCTCTTCTGTGATGTTGATCCCCTTCTCCAGCATGGCCTGGGCGGCGGCGTGGTTGATTTCCTGTGCGGGCTCCGACCCGCCGCTGAACACCTCGACCCTTCCTCCGGCCAGCAACTGCATGAACCCGGCCGCCATCTGTGACCGTCCGGCATTGTGCAGACAAAGGAATAGGACGCTGGGGTTCAAGGGAGTGTCGGAAGGAATCGCGGCCCCATGGTATGACTTTTGGCGCCGGACGGCTCTCCAATATGATTCGAAACCAGAGGAATGAAGAGTATCGGATGCTTGAACTGAGCCGACTTTCCAAGCGTTACGGGGCGGTCGTGGCTCTCGACGAGTGCAGCTTCAGGGTGGAGCGGGGACGGATGCTCGGCTTTCTCGGACCCAACGGGGCGGGAAAGACCACCGCCATGCGCTCGGTTTTCAACCTGGTCAGCCTCGATGGGGGGTCGGTCACCTGGAGGGGAAGGCCGGTGGGACAGACCGAGCGCCTGCATTTCGGTTACATGCCCGAGCAGCGAGGCCTCTACCCGAAGATGAAGATCGGCAAACAACTCACCTATCTGGGACGAATCCACGGCATGACCGGTGCCGAGGCCGGCGCGACGGCTGAGCGGTGGCTGGAGGAACTGGGACTATCCGACCGGATCGGGGATCCTCTGGAGAAGCTGTCACACGGGAACCAGCAGCGGGTACAGTTGGCGGCCGCCCTGATTCATGATCCCGAACTCCTGGTGCTGGACGAGCCGTTCAGCGGACTGGACCCCTTCGGGGTGGAAACCATGTCGGAGATCCTCCGTTCCCGGGCCGCGGCAGGCGCGGCGGTGGTGTTCTCCAGCCACCAGTTGGACATGGTGGAGGACCTCTGCCAGGACGTGGCGATCATCCACCAGGGCAGGGTGGTCATGGGAGGGGAGGTCCGCCGACTCAAGATGGACTCTCCCTACTGGGTGATCGAGATGGAGATGAGGGCCGTAGACACCGGGCGTCTGAGTCGGCTCGAATCGGTGGTCTCGGTGGACTTCGACGGGTATCGGCACCGGATCGTCGTCCGGAAGGGAGGAGATTTGAGCGATCTTGTCTCCCGGCTCGACCTGGGCGGCGACGTCCGCCACTTTACCTTCTCCGCACCCTCTCTGTCGGAACTCTTCCGTGAGGCGGTGACGGGATGACGTCCTGGCAGGCGATCCGGCTGGTCATGGGACGCGAGATCCGGGAGCGGTCCCGGTCGGGAGCCTTCATCGTCTCGGTGGCGATCACGTTGCTTTTGGTGGCGGCCGTCCTATTCCTGCCGCTGATCTTCGCCGATGACGATGTGCGTTACGAGGTGGGGGTGGTGGGCGACGGAAATCAGGTGGTGATCGACGCGGCGGTGGCGCTGGCCAATCCCCCCGGAAGGGAGGTGAGGACGACGATCGAAGTGGTTCCCTTCGCCACCCGGGAAGCGGCCGAGAGAGCCGCCGACACCGAGGAAGTGGACGGTGTGTTGATGGACGGCATGCAGATAGTGGTCCGGGGGGCGGGAGGCGAAGCGGGCGGCGCCCTCGAGTCCCTTCTCCAGCGGGGCGCCCGCTCGGTTCAGATCGAGAGCCTGGTCGCCTCCGGGGCAGGAGAAGTGGTGGACATTCTCACCTCCCAGCCACTCGAGGTGAGATCTCTGTCGGGCGCCGACGCCGAGGAGAACAGCGGACGTTCGCTTATTGCCTTCGGGGGGCTGATGCTGCTCTACATGGCGGTGCTTCTCTACGGATCGCTGATCCTGTCGGGCGTTACCGAGGAGAAGACCAACCGGGTGGTCGAGGTGCTGCTGGCCGCCTTCGAACCCTGGCAACTGCTGGCGGGAAAGATCCTGGGAATCGGAATGCTGGGACTGTTCCAGTTCGTTGGCACGGTGGTGATCGCTCTGGTGGGAATCAACCTGACCGGCGTCGTGGACCTGCCGGCGTTCCCGGTCGACAGCATCCTGGTGCTGGTGCTCTGGTTCATCCTCGGGTACTCCCTGTTCGCGGTGATGTTCGGCGCGGCGGGCGCTCTCGTCTCCCGGGCGGAGGACGCCCAGACCGTGGTGGCACCGATCTCCCTGGTAGCGGTGGCCGGGTTCTTCATCGCCATCCAGGCCGTGAGCAATCCCACCAGCACCCTGTCGGTGGTGACCACCTTCATCCCGCCCACGGCCCCCTTCGTGGCCCCGGTGCGCTTCGCCTTCCAGGCGATCCCCCTCTGGCAGATGGCGCTATCCGTGGCGTTGATGGTCCTCACCCTTGCGGTGACAACCCGCCTGGCGGGCCGGGTGTACCTGGGCGGGTTGCTACGTTTCGGAAGCAGGGTAGGGATCAGAGAGGCATTCCGCTCGGCCGAACTCTAAGCAAGCCCTTCTTTCGTGTAATTTCGGTGGGGAGGGCATCGCTGGAGGGAGGTTCCTCGAGCCGGTCCCCAAACCCAAGGAGCAGATATGCCGTTCTCCGAAGAGCACCAGATGTTTCGCCAAGTGGTCCGCCGGTTCGTGGAGGAGGAGATCAATCCCCGGGTCGACGGATGGGAGGAGGCCGGTGAGATGCCCTTGCACGAGGTGTTCGCCCAGATGGCCGACCTGGGCTTCTTGGGGTTGGAGTACGAGCCCGCCTACGGAGGGCAGGGTGCCGACCATCTCTTTACCGTGGTTCTGGCGGAGGAACTGGGACGGGCCGATCACGGGGCGATGGGGATGGCGGTGGGAGTGCAGACGGACATGGCCACCCCCTCTCTAGGGGAGCACGGATCCGAGGACCTGAAGCGGCGTTATCTGGCGCCGGCGCTCCGGGGCGAGATGGTGACCTCCATCGCGGTCACCGAGCCAGACGCCGGATCGGACGTGGCCGCCATCAAGACCCGGGCCGTCCGGGACGGGAACGAATGGATCATCAACGGATCGAAGATGTACATAACCAACGGCCTGCAGGCCGACTGGCTGTGCCTCCTGGCCAGGACCTCCGACGAGGGCGGGTACGCGGGGATGAGCCAGATCCTGGTCCCCACCGACGTGGCGGGCTTCGAGGTCTCCCGAAAGCTCGACAAGCTGGGGATGCGGGCCTCGGACACGGGCCTTCTGACCTTCACGGACATGGCGGTCCCGGTCTCCAACACCATCGGCGAGGTGGGGAAGGGTTTCCAGCAGCAGATGTCGCAGTTCGTGGTGGAGCGGATGTGGGCGGCCTATTCGGCGGTCGGATCCTGTGAGAGGGCGTTGGAACGGACCGCCCGGTACCTCCGGGAGCGGAAAGTGTTTGGAAAGCCCCTCCTAGCTCACCAGTACATCAGCTACCGGTTGGCTGAGCTCTCGGCCGAGCTAGATCTTCTGCGCCACTACAACTACGCCACCGCCGAGGCACACATGGGGGGAGAAGACCCCACCAAGTTCGCCACCATCGCCAAGCTCAAGTCGGGGAGGCTCATGCGGGAGACCGCCGATTGGGTGCTCCAGTTCCACGGGGGGATCGGTTACATGGAGGAGACATGGACCGCCCGGTTCTTCCGCGACAGCCGCCTGGGCTCGATCGGCGGCGGTTCCGACGAGACCATGCTGGGGGTGCTGTCCCGCATCGACGGCTTTCAAGCTTAGGAGGGATCTCTCCTGTATGTTTCGGAGTGACATTCCCTGATTTCCAAGGAGGTTGCGAGTGGGAGCGATAACCGGCCACCATCACACGGGGATACAGGTCACCGATCTGGACAGGTCTTTGCGGTTCTACCGGGACTTGCTGGGGTTGGAAGTGGTCCATGTGTGGAATCGCCAGGCGCCCTATATCGAGGAGTTGTTGGGGTATCCCGGCGTTGATATGCACGGGGTGGTGATGCGGATGCCCAACTCCGACAGTGTCCTCGAGATCCTGGAGTATCGCAACGTGGAGCGCAAAGCCATCGACCCGGGCACCGCCAATCCCGGCACGGCCCATGTCGCCTTCCGGGTGGACGACTGCGACGCGCTGTACGAGGAGTTGACGCAGAAGGGGGTCAAGTCGGTCTCGGCGCCCGTCACGCCCACCATCGGTCCCAACAAGGGAGGAAGGACGGTGCTGATGCTCGATCCCGACGGCTTTCGAGTTGAACTCCTCCAGGCACCGCAGTGACGGGTTCCAAGGTCCTCCTGACCGAAGAGGAGATCGCCAGCTTGCTGGAGGCCCATCCGGGCTGGCGGCGGGATAGGGAGGTGTTGCGGCGGTCCTATGAGTTCTCCGACTTCCGGGCCGCATTCGCTTTCATGACCCATGTGGCGCTGATAGCAGAGCGCCTGTTCCATCACCCGGAGTGGTCGAACGTCTACAACCGGGTGGAGTTGGCGATCACCAGCCACGATGTGGGCGGGCTCACCTCCCGGGACCGCCGTTTCGTGGAAAAGGTGGACGCAATCAGTTGAACGAGGTTCGGCATCCCGAACCGAAGTCCCGCAGAGTGGTACGCTTTCGGTGCCAGACGGGACGAGGGCATCGCGACGAATTACGACCTTCAAACTCTCCGCGGAGATGTTCTTGGTGGGATCACTTCGGCCGTCGTCCTTTTGCCCATGGCCCTGGCCTACGGGGTGGTGTCCGGCCTGGGGGTGATCGCCGGCCTCTACGGCGCGGTGGCGGTGGGGCTGTTCGCATCCCTCTTCTGGGGCACCAAGGCGCTGATCTCGGGTCCTACCGGTCCCATGGCGGTCGCCATGGCGGTGGTGGTCGGGACCTATGCCGAGAACATCACCGAAGCATTCACGATCGTGATCATGGCCGGCGTCATACAGATCCTCCTGGGTCTGATCAAGACGGGTCGCTACGTCGCCTACACGCCTTATTCGGTGATCTCGGGGTTCACATCCGGTGTGGGGGTGATCATCGTGCTGCTCCAAGTGTTGCCGTTCCTGGGTGCCTCGTCGCCGGGCGGGGGGACCGTGGGAGCGATCCGGGCTATACCCGACGCGGTGGGGTCGATCAACTACCACGCACTGGGGATTGCCCTGTTGACCCTGGTGGTGACGGTGGTCTGGCCGACGAAGCTCGCCCGGGCTTTGCCGCCTACCCTGGCCGCTCTGATCGCCGGCACGCTCCTGGGGGTGCTGTGGCTGAAGGACGCGCCGCGCATCGGGACAGTTCCCACGGGCTTTCCCGAGGTCATCGACACTCACTCTGTCCTCGAGCATGCGGTGGGTTCCTTCCAGCCCGCCCTGGTGCTTGCTCTGCTGGCCTCGATCAACACCCTCCTCATGTCCCTGATCGCCGATTCTTTGACTCGCGGCACTCACAACCCGAACCGGGAGTTGATGGGCCAGGGGGTGGGGAACATCTTCTCGGGGCTCTTCGGCGGCATGCCGGGCGCAGGGAACATCCCCGCCACCGTGGTGAACGCCCGGATCGGAGGGAGGACACCGGTGTCGGGCGTGCTCTGCGCGCTGGTCCTCATGTCCCTGGTCCTGGGACTGGGGGAATATGTGGGAGAGATCCCCCATGCGGTCCTGGCCGGCATCCTGATGAAGGTGGGCTGGGACATCATCGACTGGCGATTCATCACCCGGATCCACCGCGTGCAGCGCGAACACCTGGTGGTGATGGTCATCACCCTGGGGTTCACCGTGTCTGCCGACCTGTTGAGCGCCATCATGTTGGGTCTGATCGTGGCGGCGCTGGTCAGCGCCCGCCAGCTCGAGTACCTGGAGTTGGACAGCGTGATCTCCGCTCCCCTCCTCGACATCAGCTTTCTGGCCGACGAGGAGGAAGAGGAGGACGATGACCCGGACCTCGACAGCATGCTGGGCGATGACGACGATGACGAGGATGAATTCGATCCGTTCTCCGCCCGGTGCGGCCTGGTCTCGTTCCGGGGAAGCTTCACCGTGGCGTCCTCCAACCGGATGTTCAGCACCATAAGCGTGGACATTCGGGACCACGAGGTGGTGATCCTCGACTTCTCGCAGACCGACTACATGGACGACAGCGCCGCGTTCGTGGTGGAGAGGTTGGTGGATGTCGCCATCGAGGAAGACACCGAGTGCATAGTGATGGGCCTGGGAGGCGCGGTCGGCGCCAGCTTCCAAAAGCTCGACATCCTGCGCAGCGTCCCCAAGGATCGCTATGTCGAGGACATCGACGAGGCCAAAGTGATCGCCAAGCGAATACTGGGGATCTGATCGCCGCGACGGGCCGCGCAGAGAGGAGGATCTCCCGGGAGGCTTCGAAGGTGTCTCCGGAATCGACCCAGATCCGGGTCTAATCGGAAGCGCCGGAGGGCGGCAGGGCGCAGTGGACTCCGGTGAGTTCTTCGGAGGCTTCCCAGAGGCGGCGGGCATTCTCCCGGTTACGGGAGGCGGCGTTGGATGAGACCACTACGGGGTGTCCCCGTAGGCCTCCCAGCCCGCTCGGCCCGTAGTACTGGCCGCCTTCGGCATCCGGATCGACCGCGGCTCGCAGGGTGGGGAGGGCACCCATGGCGGCGTTCTGGATGAACCCGGACATCAGGGGTTGCTGTATCCGGGAATACCAGTGGGAGTCGAGGTGGCCTCCGATGTTGGTGGAGGAGAATCCCGGATGGGCGGCGAGAGCGGACACCTGTGCGCCGGCGGACCGAAGGCGCCTCTGGAGTTCATAGGTGAAGAGCAGGTTGGCCAGCTTGGAGCGCCAGTAGGGCCGGAACGGCGTGTATCCGCCGTACTCGAAGAGCAGGTTTTCAAAGTCCATGGTGGCGCCGCGGTGTCCGACGCTGCTGACCGTCACCACCCTGGCTCCGGGGGTGGCTAACAGCGGCTCCAGCAACCTTCCGGTCAGGGCGAAGTGCCCCAGGTGGTTGATGCCCATCTGGCTCTCGAAACCGTCCTCGGTCAGCGAGTACGGAACGGCCATGATGCCGGCGTTGTTGATCAACATGTCGAGGCGGGTATGGCCCTTCGCGAAGTCCAGGGCGAAAGCCTGGATGGACGAGAGGCTCCCCAGGTCGAGCTCCATCAACTCCACTGAGGAGTCGGGCATCTCGGCCTGCAATTCTCCGACTGCCCGCTGCCCCCGTTCTTCCGATCGGCAGGCCAGGATGGTGTGGGCGCCCGCCCGGGCCAGTTCCCTGGCCGTCTGCAGCCCGATGCCGCTGTTCGCTCCCGTGACTACCGCCACCCTGCCCACCAGGTCAGGGATCTGTTCGGAGGTCCACTTGGGTTTCCTGGTCACTCCCATCGTCCTGTCCTCCCAGTTTGGCTGCCGTCGCCATCCGGAGTGGAGGAGGAAATGACTTGTTCCCGTTCGGTGATCAGATCGATAATCTCGGGAGCTTCAAAGACGCGATATCGCTGCTTGCCGATGTTGCGTTGGGTGAGCACCCCGGCCTCCACGAGTCGGTTGATGGCGGCGCTGGTGTTGACTGTTGAACGCCCGATGAGAGGGGCTGCAGTCTTGACGGATGTGAGTGGGGCTCCCGGTAGAGCGGCCAGCAACAGTCTGGCGGAAAAGTTCCGACGTGCTCGTCCTATCCGCTCTATCCAGCGGTTGTGTAGGGTGGCGACTGCGGAGGCGTAATGGTGGGCGTGAATACAGGCGCCGGGTGGCGAACGCAAAGGTCCTGAGCCAGGCATGTGCGCCTTCCGACCGAGCTGGACTATCAGGAGGAGAGGTGTGCCGGTAGGTGGCGCAACCTCCGATGTGTTGAGATCCCGGACCGCCTTCTCGGCATCGGCGATGTCAGCGGCCAAGTCTCCCGGCAAGGAGAGATTCCACCCCTTTGAGGGATCGGGCTGATAGGATTCGTAGAAGCCCCCTCTCGGTCTTGGCGGCTTTGGCCCTCAAAGTTGGGTTTCCAGGTTCTCGGAAGTAGCTTCGCCATTAGCTAACAACCCTCTTAGTAATATTTATACAATAACTATTACTTAAAATAGAGGGCGGCAACAGTTCATAGCGCCCCTTATTCCTCCTAAGTAAACTTATGTTTGCTTCTTTGAGCCGTTTCAGGCGGCGGATAGCAGTGTTGGCGGCGCTCGCCATGCTGGCCAGTGTGCTGGTGGCGGCGCCTGCTGTTGCTGCTGACCCGGCGCCGGATTACACGGCGACGTTTGATGCCTGTGGTATGGCGCCTGATTCGGGGTTCACGGATGTTCCCTCGGGGCATGTCAATGCTGGTGATATCGACTGTATCGCCTACTACGGGGTCACCAAGGGCACTTCGGCTACTACGTATTCGCCGTTGATGTCGGTTACCCGGGAGCACATGGCGCTGTTCCTGATGCGCCTTGCCGCTTTGGTGGGTATCGACGTCAATAACAACCCTGCTGATCCTGGGTTCACCGATGATGACGATCTGTCGATGGAGTCGCAGACCGCGATTGCGCAGTTGGCTGATCTGGGGATCACCAAGGGCACGTCGGCCACCACCTATTCACCTGCGGACAGTGTGACCCGTGGTCAGATGGCACAGTTCATCTCCCGGCTGATGGACTCGATGACCCCCCAGGCCGATGGTGACATCGGGTGGGCCAGCACCACTCAATATGGTTACACCCCGTCTGATGTGGAAGACAACGACATGGACGCCGACATCGGTTCTCCATATACCGATTTGGGTTCGGCCACCAAAGACGGGTACGACTCTATTACCAATCTGTATGAGTTGGGTGTTGCTTCGGGTATTTCTGACACCAGTTATGCTCCCTCCGCGGCTATTACCCGGGCTTCGATGGCCGGGTTCATGGCTGGCGTGTTGGATCACTCCAATGTCCGTCCGGCCGGTCTGAGTATTCAGGCCACGCCCGGTTCGGGTTGGGGAGATGTTGCTGCCACTGTGATGGTTTCGGTGCGGGATGACAGTTTTATGCCGGTGGAGGATCAGGCGGTTGATGTGTTCAGCACCATCTCGGCGGGAGACGGTCTCCGCAAGGACGGCACCTGCAATTTCGGCACCAATCCTGATGATGTGAACTTCGGTGACCTCATCGATGGTGACTGCACGTGGAACGACAATGACGATCCCACCGACGTGGACGGCAACCTGATTCTCGAGGAGAATGTTCTGCAGGGAACCACCAGGCTGTTTTACGCTTGGGTAGGGTCCAAGGACGGCGTCGAGTTCGATGCCGACCAAGTTGATGAAGCAACCGCGTCTGTCACTGCTATGAAGGAACAGACCAATGTGACCATCAGTTCAACCATCAACGCGCACGCCGACGAAGCCTATGACGGCGAGCAGGGTCAGAAGGTTGATCTCCGTGCCGTGAGTGAGGTGACTTTCACCGCGCAACTCGTCGACGAGGACGGCAGCGCTGTCAAGCGTGCCGGGATCGCGGTCCGGGTCGAGTATCGGCAAGGCGCCGAAGGTATGGATGAGCCTCGCGACGAACGTGACTATGTGAACAGTCACGAGGCCGAGTTGGAGACCAACGAAGACGGTCAGGTTTCCTTCACGGTGTCGGGACCGGCTGACAACACCAAGATAGACGGTCAAACCCGGGCAGATGATGTCGTTTTCAACGCAGCAGGACTCAGTGCTGTCGAAGATGATGTCTTTTGGGTTGAAGAAGATCCTGTGTTGACTACCACCAGTATCGAGTCTCCTGTTTACGTGCTGGCCGGCGCCTCTTCTGCTATTAGGTCTACTGTGTATCTGTACGACCAGTACGGAGACCCGCACCAGTCACACAGGGATCAGAAGGCAGTCATCACGATCGGCAACTCCAAGATTGGCGATCCCCAGAATGATGACACCTCGATCAGGCCGGTTATCAGCCGAGGCTACGCAAGCTGGAGTCACACTCTGCAAACGGATGCCGGCGAACCCGAGGACATCGCTTACGATGTGCGGATGCTTGCCCGGAACAGCGACGGTGTGGCTGTCCAAAATGCCAGCAATGACGACAACCTTGACGACAATGGCACCACCTACAACGACGGAAGGGTCATCACCGAAGACGGCGCCAGTGACACCAGTCCCGAGTACGGTGATGATGGCAACGCTCTGTCCAAGCCGGGTGACGGCCAAGAGTACAAGGACATCCTGAACGAAGATGCCACGGACCTGTTCGATTCGCGTGCCGCTTCCGTCACAACGGACGGCACGGACTCCGTGGAGGTGGTCAGCAGGGCTGTTTCCACCAACGTCGGAGACGCAGAGTTGACCATCACTCACGCGTTGGAAGGCGAGTTCCTAGCCAGCAATGACCAGGATGAAGATGCTGATCTCGTATACAGCTACGATTCGGATGACATCTTTATCGACAGCATCGGATCTGAGGGTGTTGAGATCACCATGGAGAGCTTCGCTGCCAAGATCACGGACGGCGGCAACACCATCCAGGTGTTGGCCTATGACGTTGACGGCACCAGCATCTTCAGACTGACGGGCTAAATGGATTAACTTTTAATCCCCTGCCCCACAAAGTAGGAGGCTCCCCTCTGAGGGGAGCCTCCTCTCTTGTGAGGCTTCGCGTATTTGTGGGGAGGGGGGAGGTTGAGCCGCCCCGGTTTTACTGGAGTTGTTTTCGGGTGTTGGCGATCACTGAGTTGTTTTCGGGTTCTCTTGGTTTGTGCCCTTCACCGTGCGGTGACGGACTGCTCTCTCCAGTCGGCTAATGGATCGATCCATAGTTGAGCGTCGGGGATCTCGGTGACGATGGTGGCCGGCCAGGAGGGATCGTAGGAACGGGGGGAACTGATTCTCTCCGCGGCGGGACGTTTCTCCGCTCCGAGGCAGACCATCACCGCCGACCTGCTCAACTCGGCGATGGTGCCTATCCCCACCGTCACTCCGTGGGTCGGGACTTCGTCCATCGAATCGAATTCCGGAAATGTCCTCAGGTTGTCGGTGCGGGTCGGGGTGGAGAGTTCCACAATCCGGGTGGTCGAGTCCCGGGGGCTGCCGGAGGGGTTGAACCCGACGTGGCCGTCCGAAGCCCCGCTGGCCAGGAGGAACAGGTCGATTCCCCCGGCGTCGGCGATGCGGCGGTCGTAGGCCGCGGGATCGGCCGGGTCCGGCATCCAGATGCGGTCTCTCCCCGGTGCGCCCGGCAGATGTGCCAGGGGTTTGCCGATCTCCTCTGTGGCGAAGCGACGGCAGGAGTAGTGGGCGTCGATCGGGACATGGAGGTATCCGCTGCGGTTCTGGATGACGTAGTCATCCATCATCACCACAACCAAAGGTGAAAGGCCCACCGGCTGTTGGGCCACCACCTTGGGAAGGGCGCGGTAGGTGGAGAGGAGGCTTCTCCCGCCCGGACAGCCCAGAAGGTAGTTCCTCCCCTGCCAGCCTGCCCGACGGACGCCGTCCACGATCCTGCTGGCCAGGGCCCAACCCAGTGATTTCTCGTCCTCGAAGATCCGTGGGGTGAGAGCTGGAGGTGACATCAGGACTCTCCGGATAATCCTTTTTCCACCTGGCGTACCCACGCCAGATTCCTGGTTTGCACACCGGCGGCGGAACGGAGTCCAGCCTCGGAACAAATCGGCGCCCGGTCCTGTTCGACCACCACCCAACCCCGGTACCCGGCTTCCGACAGCTGAACCAGGAACTGCCCCAGTGGGAGGTCGCCTTCTCCGAGCGGGACGGAGACATCCGCCCACCACACATCGAAGTCATCCCGCCCCCGGGACTTTGCCTCCTCTAGGACTTCGTGACGCACGTCCTTGAGATGGATGTGGTTGATCCGCTCCCGCCAGGCCGCGAAGCGCTCCAGTATGTCCCCGCCGCCCAGGGCGATGTGGCCGGTGTCGAAGGTGAGATCGATGTCGGTGAGTTCCAGGAGCCTCTCGACCTCGTCCGGGCTCTCCACGTAGGTGCTGATGTGGGGATGGAAGGACGGGACCAAGCCCCGCCGGCGGATCTCGTCCGCCATCCAGTGGGCGGCGGCGCACAGTTCCTCGAAGGCCTCAGGGGCGAGCGCATGGGTGGGATCGTCGCCCCGGGCGGGATGGCGGAGCAGGAAATCGCTGCCCTCGTCGGCGAGGATGGCCAGACGGGGTCCGGCGCCGGCTTCCTCCAACTCCCGGAGGGCTTCTTCCATGCGGTGTTCATCACCGATCCGTAGTTCGGGGTCCGCGAAGTGGATGGGGATGTAGATGCCCACCGGGACCAGGCCGTGCTTTTCGAAGAGCCGGGCTGCGGTGCCCGGAGGCCCGGCGTACCCGGCGGGTGGTAACTCCGCACCGTCGTAGCCCGAGGAAGCCATGGCGGCCACCAGGTGATCGGGTGACAACCCGCTGCCTGCTTCCGGAGGTCGGTAGACGCCGAAGCTCACCGGTGCGGCGCCGACCTTCATAGACGCCCTCCCGCCTCGCCTCCTGCGGCCAGCCCGTCTTTGCGGGCCAGCGCGGCCACCATCTCCTGCAGGAATGCGGTGTCGTCCCGGGCGCCCAGGGCATCGGTGGGGTGATCGCCGGTGGTTATGGCTCTGTGGAAGTTTCGCAGTTCTCTCAGGAAGGCCGACTCCTCCCCGCCTGTGTGGCGGGCGACGGTGTCCCGGCTCTTGACGGTCAAGGTTGCCGCTCTATCACGCAGATAGGCGTTAGGGAACCGGAGTTCGAGCGATCCCCGGGTTCCGTGGGCCTCGAAGGACTCCCGGTATGCAGGCGAGGAGGGAAGCCACAGCCAGGTCATCTCCGTTGTGGTCTGGTCGGGATACCGGCCCCGGGCCAGAAGGCAGGGAGGTTGGTCCGCGGGCCGGGGCGGCGACGGGGGCCAGAGGTCGGCGGACTTCAGCCGGGGCAGTCCTCCCATCACGTCCCGGAGGAAGGAGACGGTGTGGATGAAAGAGGCCGCCAGCACTTCCCGGTAGAGCCGTCCCCATTGTCCGGATAGCTCTCCCAGCGCCTCGGCGGTTCGCCGCTCCTCGAAGGCGGCCGCATCCAACAAGACCGCGGGATCGGCGTCATCGAATCGGAGCGTCTCCGCCGGTCCTACACAGACCGAGTCGTCCGGGTGGTAGACAGTGTGGCGGACAAGCCGCAGATCGCCGATGGCTCCCAGTCCCGCCCGCAGGTCGGGGAGGACCCCCTCGTGGAGCTTCATGTAGCCGACCTGGAGCACCAGACCCTTGCTGGCGGCCATGCCATGAAGCCGCTCGGCGCCTTCCACGGTGAGGCACAGGGGCTTCTCCGCGAAAACGTGGCGTCCGGCCCTGAGGGCCCCTTCGGCGATCTCCTCATGGGATCCCGTAGTGAGAACCAGCACCCCTTCGACATCGGGACGGGCGCAGACCTCCGGCCAATCCGTGGAGGTGAAGACCCCACCGGGAAGCCGGTCGGCGACCGCTCGGGTGAGGCGAGGCGAGATGTCGGCCACCGCCGTCACCCTGAACAGACTGTCGAGCCGAGCCAGGTTGGGGAGGTGCTGGATCTGAGCGATGCTTCCCAGCCCGATCAACGCCACGGGGATACGCCGTCTCACTCCGCGGTCCCCTTAAGCCAGTTCGGCACGGTCGGCGAAGTAGTCCAGGGCTTGGGGGTTGGCGAGGGCTTCGGTGTTCTTCACCACCTTGCCATTGACCACCGCGGTGACTGCCAACTCGGTGATCTTTCCCGAGCGGGTGCGAGGGATGTCTGCGGTCTCCAGCACCACCGCCGGCACGTGGCGGGGTGAGCAATTGCGGCGGAGGCGGTCCTTGATCTCGGCCACCAGGTCGTCGGTGAGCGTTCGGCCCTCGTCGAGGCGCACGAACAGCACCATCCGGGTGTCCCGCTCCCACTTCTGTGCCACGCAGATCGCCTCGATCACCCCCGGCACCTCTTCGGCCTGCCGGTAGATCTCGGCGGTCCCCATCCGCACGCCCGCCACGTTGAGGGTGGCGTCGGAGCGGCCGTGGATGACCATGCCGCCGCGGGCAGTCCAGTTGGCGTAGTCCCCGTGGGTCCAGACTCCGGGGTACCGTTCGAAGTAGGCGGCGCGGAACTTTGCTCCACCGGGATCGTTCCAGAACCTGAGAGGCACCGATGGGAAGGGTTTGCTGCACACCAACTCCCCGGTGGGCCCGTTGACCGGCCGGCCTTCGGGGTCGTACACTTCCACGGCCATGCCCAGGGCGGCGCCCTGGATCTCTCCCATCCATACCGGCAGGGTGGGATCGCCCCCCACGAAGCACCCGCACAGGTCGGTACCGCCCGAGATGGACGCCAGATGGACATCTTCGATCACCTCTTCGTATATCCACTCGAAGCCCTCGGGAGACAGGGGCGACCCGGTCGAGCAGATGGTGCGGAGCGTGTCCAGGGGATGGGTCTCTTTGGGTCGGAGGCCGGTTTGTCGCCAAGCGTCGATCAACTTGGCCGAGACGCCCAGCAGCGTAACGCCATCGGAGTCGATCAGGTCGAACAACCGGCAGGGGGAGGGATGGAAGGGGTTGCCGTCGTAAAGGACGATGCTCGCCCCGGAGGAGAGCGCGTTCACCAGCCAGTTCCACATCATCCAGCCGCAGGTGGTGAGATAGAAGACGCGGTCGCCCGCTCGGACGTCCACCTGATGTTGATGCTCTCCCATGTTCTTCAACATCACCCCCGCCGCCCGGTGGACTATGCACTTGGGAGGACCGGTGGTGCCCGAGGAGAAGAGGATGAACAAGGGATGATCGAAGGGGAAGCTCTCGGCGGGGAGTTCGGCCCCCTTGCCCATCGACAGGAACTCGCTCCAGGAGATGGCGCCGGGGACGGTGGTCAGGTCGGGCTCGGGAACCAGGTTGGGGACCATCACCACCTGCCGCACGGTGGGAAGGGCCTCGTTTATCTCCGAAAGGGCCTCCAGGCGGTCGAAGGGTTTTCCTCCGTAGGGATAGCCGTCGGCCGCCAGCAGCAGCACCGGTTCGATCTGTCCGAACCGGTCCACCACCCCGGCGACGCCGAAGTCGGCAGAGGTGGAGCTGAACATGGCGCCGAGGCTGGCGGCGGCGATCATCAGCACCACCGTCTCGGGCCGGTTGGGCATCCATGCCGCCACCCGGTCCCCGGCCCCCACCCCGTGGGCTGAGAGCGCGGCCGCGGCGGCGGCCACCTGTGATCGCAGTTGGTTCCAGGTCAGGTCCTCGGAGTATCCGTCCTCCCGCCGGTACAGGATGGCGGCCGAGTCCCCGTCCATCCCCCGTCCATCCACCAGATTGGCCGCCACACTCAGCCGGGCGTCGGGGAAGAAGCGGGCGGTGGTCAGCGAATCCCCGGGAACGAAGACACGGTCGCCCTTTCTACCCAGGACCCCCACATGGTCCCAGGCGGCGTCCCAGAACCGGGCGATGTTCTCGGTACTCCAGCGCTGCAGGGCCACCGAATCGGGCAGGTCGAGCCCGTATCTGCGGTTGACCTCCCGGCGCAGGGAGGTCATGGCCGAGGCCTCGACTCTCCGAGCCGAAGGCGCCCAGAGAGGTTGGTCGTTCATGGGCCTAGAGGGTATCGCTGCGGGGTGGTGGCTCGGTGGGGCCAGGGCTGGATCAGGCAGATAACTCCGCCTCCACGCCCAGCCGACCGTGCTCGGAATACGCGCCCAAGGTCCATCGGCCTTCCCCGGCCTGCTCGTCGGGCCCCCCGCGCAGGTGCAGGGTGTCGCCGCAGAGGAACGGCGAGCGTGCCCGGAAGGAGAAGCGCGCCGGTCCGATCACGCCGTTGCGCCGCCCCAGGTCCGCCAGCAGCATGGCGGTGAGCGGGCCGTGCACCACCAGGCCCGGGTATCCCTCCACCCCGGTGGTGTATGAGTGGTCGTAGTGGATGCGGTGGGAGTTGTTGGTGAGGGCCGAGAACCGGAACAGGAGCACCGGATCGGTGGTGACGTCCTGGTTCCAGGGTCTCCGGGGCGGCCCGGGGCTGGAGGGGGGATCTTCGGGACCCGAAGGCGCGGCGTCGGTGTAGATCAGGTTCTGCGACTCGGTGAGGGCCGGTCCCCTCTCTCCCCAGATCCGGTATTCCACCGTCACCAACACAAAAGGTCCGCTCCGGCCTACCTTGCGAACCACGCTCTTCACGGTTCCCCTTTGGCGGGCCTTCTCTCCCACCAGCAGCGGACGGTGGAAGACGGTGGTCCCGCCCGCGAACATCCTTCTTCTCTGCGGGACGGGGGGAAGGAACCCTCCCCGGCGGGGATGACCGTCCTCTCCGGTCTCGGATCGCCGGGCCGAAGGGAGGAAGTACAGCCAGTGCCACATGGGGGGAAGGGGGTCTCCCACCTCCGCGGCCGGAGCAGGTAAATCGAAAAGAGCGGAGAGGGCGGCGACCGGCCATGGGTCGAGACGCTGATGGCGGGTCTCGGAGTTTCCCACCCAACCGGTCAGATTCAGAGAGTTCATGTGGCGGTTTTCGTTCGGCGGGCCTGCAGTTGCAGTCGCACAAAGGGTACGACAAAGACATCGTCACCGGCCCGTGTCAGGTCGGCCACCTTCTCCGACACCTCGGCGACCAGGTCCTCGAACACCGGAGGAGGCAGCCTCGGTCGGTACCCGGTGAGGGTCTGGGTGCGCAGCCAGCCCGTCAGCCTGGTGCGGGAAAACGAGCGGGGCTGGGTCTCAGTCCGCAGTTCCTCGGCGCCGCCGAAGGGCGAGCGGGCCAGTATCTCCCGGTAACGGCGGGGGGAGGGCCACGGGTGATGCGGGAGGCGACCCTGTAGGTATTTGTGGTAGGGCGGGCGCTCTGCAACCGAGAAGATGATCCTCCGGATCTCCTCGATGTTGGTCTCTCCGGCAAAGCTGGCCACCAGCCTGCCGCTCGGGACCAGGGCGTGATAAATCCTCTCCAGCACCAGGGGGTGTTCGGGGATGGGGATCCAGTGCAGGCAGGCGATCGAGACCACGGCCGCGAAGCGCTTCTCCCATCCGAGGTCCTGGATCCTGCGCACCTCGAACCGGAGTCGGGGGCTCTCATACCGGCGGGCCTGTTCGACCTGGCTGGGCGAGGCGTCGATCCCGATCACCTCGGCTCGGGGGTAATGGTCCGCCAGGGCGGCGGTCAGATCTCCGGCGCCGCACCCCACGTCCAACAGGGAGTCGCCGGCGCCAAGGCCGAGTTTCCACACCACCGGTGGGTCGAAGGCCCGGTGGTGAGCGGTGTTCTCCCGGTACTCCGAACCGCGCCAGGCATCTGCCGCCCCTCGCACCAGGGTCATGGTCCCACTTCCTCTCCCTCTCCCCGGGAGAGGTGGATCACGACCACCAGACAGACTCTCTTTGCCACGGTCAAGCCGCTCCCACACTTTAGTTGATCCGCGCCGGGCCGGCTCTCGGACGGATGGTGACAACTGTTCCCGGCGCACCTGGCCGGTCAGGCAAGGTTCGGGATCGGTAAAGTGATTGGCAGTATCAGAGCCAAGAGTCCCGCATGACCGAGCACCAGCCAGAGACAACTTCCGGAATACCTCTCAAGCTCCTGTACGGGCCGGATGACGTGCCCACCGACATCTGGGAGGCCCTCGCCACCCCGCCCGGGAGAGCGCCCTATCTGCGGGGCGCCTATCCGCGCATGTACCGGGACCGGCCGTGGAGGATCTTCCAGCTCTCGGGATACGGTAACCCCGAGGACATGAACGAGCGGCTCAAATTCCTCTTGTTCGAGGCGGGGGAGACGGGGATCATTATCAAGCACGACCGGATGACCGACGACCATCTCTACGACGTCGACCACCCCGAGATCGTGGAACGCCGGGAGGACGTGGGCCTGACCGGCACGGTCACGGTTGGCTTGCGGGACTACGAGACCATCCTCTCCGACCTGCCTCTCGAGTCCATCTACGCCAAGCCGGGAGGGGGAGTCCCCCAGTCCGCGGTGTACACCCTTCCCTCCTACTGGTCGGTGGCCAGCCGCCGGGGGATACCGCTCGAGAAGCTGGCTGGCACCGGGCAGAGCGACTTCTTCCTTACCTACCTGGGGTGCCCCACCAAGGAGCAGATCCCGCCCGAGGCGGCGATCCGGTTCAATCTGGATCTGATCGAGTGGTGCTCGGAGCGAATGCCCCGCTGGGTACCGGTCTCCATCGCCGGTTACAACGCAGCCGACAGCGGACTCTCCGCTCACCAGGAACTAGGAGCTGTGATGGCCAACGCCGTCCAGTACCTGGACATGATCGCCGCCCGGGGGAAGGTGGACGTGGAGCGGCTGGCCCACCGGATCGGAGGGGTGAACTTCCGGGTCTCGATGGAGGTCTTCGAGGACGCCGCAAAGCTGCGGGCGGCCCGCAAGATGTGGTCGGACCTGCTGGGAGAGCGTTACGGGATCACCGACGAGAAGGCCCGGCAGATGAGGATCCACGTGGTGACCGCCGGGAGCGCCATGACCTACCAGGAGCCATTCAACAACATCGTGCGGGGGACCTTGATGGCGCTGTTCTCGGTCCTGGGAGGCACCCAGTCGCTGGGAGTCTCCGGCTACGACGAGGCGATGTCCATCCCGTCCGATCACGCCCATCTGATGTCCATCCGCATCCAGCAGATTCTCCAGAACGAGATAAACCTGCGGGAGATCGCCGATCCCTTGGGCGGGAGTTACTACGTCGAGTCGCTCACGGGAGAACTGGAACAGAGGGGTTGGGAGTTTTTCCGCCAGATCCAGGACCGCGGGGGCTTTCTGGCCGTGCTGGACGACGGGTTCCTCCTGGAATGCGCCGAGGAGAACAACCAACAGATCGCGGCGGGATTGGAGTCGGGCGAACGGGCGATCGTGGGAGTCAACACCCACACCATCGACGATCCCATCATGGAGGTCGAAGCCTTCGAGGGGCGCTCGGGCGCCGAGACCTGGGAGATGGCGATGGAGCGCCTTTCTGATCTGCGTCGCACCCGTCACCGCCGGGGCGCCGTGGAAGCCCTGCGTCACCTGGAGGAGGTGTGCCGGAACGACTCGATCAACGCCATCCCCGCCTTCATGGAGGCGGTGAGCGCCGATGCATCCATAGGGGAGATCGGGGACGTGCTGCGGGAGACCTTTGGAGACTGGCAGGTCCCGATCGGTGTCTGAGCCCGGATCGAGCCCTCTCCCCCCGGCGCGGGTGCTGGTCGCCAAGAGCAGCCTGGACGGCCACTGGCGGGGAGTGGCGGTGGTGGCCCGGGCCCTCCGCGAGGCGGGATTCGAGGTGATCCTGGGAGGGATGCTCCGTCCCAGCGAGATGGCGAGCGTGGCCGCCGCCGAGGACGTGGACCTGGTGGGCATCAATGTCGGCGGCCGGGTGGAGGTGGTGGAGAGAGCGCTGGACGAGATGGAGGCGGCGGGATTGGGCGACGTCCCGGTGTTCGTGGGGGGGACCGTGCCTCCCCAGGCCATTCCCCGGCTGACCGACCGGGGGGTGGGGGTGTTCCCCCCGGGGAGTTCCCTCTCGGCGATCGTGGAGGAGGCCCGCCGGCTCACCGGCCGAGCTTTCCCCGCTCAGAGGCTTTAGGGGTGCTCCGCACTGGTAACTTTAAGCCCGTATTCTCGACGAGCACACAGGAGATACCCCAATGGTGATGACCCCTAGCGAGGCTTTGGTAGAGACCCTCCGAGTGGAGAGAGTGACCGAGATCCCTGGGATTGTCGGATCGGCTTTCATGGATGCACTTGACCTTCTCCCCGCAGCCGGCATCCGGTTCGTGCCGGTCCGTCACGAACAGAACGCCGCCCACATGGCCGACACCTACGCCCGGACGACCGGCCGGCCCTCAGTTTGCACCGCCCAGAACGGGCCGGGGATCACCAACATGGTCACCGGCATCGCCGCCGCCTATCACGCCCACTCCCCGGTGGTGATCCTCACCCCTTCGGCAACTTCGGGCTCGGTGGGACTGGACGGATTCCAGGAAGTGGAACAGCTCTCCATATTTCGCTCCATCACCAAATTCCAACTCCAGGTTCCCCGCCCCGATCGCATGGCCGAATCGATACGGACCGCCTTCCGGATGGCCATGGCCCACCTCGGACCCGTCCAGGTGGACATCCCCCGCGACTTCTTCTATGGCGAGTCCCACGAAGACATCCTCGAGCCGAATCAGTACCGCTCCGAAGAGCGGGGTGCGGGCGATCCCGCCCTGTTAGACCGGGCTGCCGCCATCCTGTCGGAAGCCCGCAACCCGGTGATCGTGGCCGGGTACGGAGCCGTGCTGTCGGGCGCCTACCAAGAGACGGCCCGGCTGGCCGAGCAACTCGGCGCGCCGGTGGCCGCTTCCTATCTCCACAACGACGCCTTCCCCTACACCCACCCTCTCTCGGTGGGTCCCCTGGGCTACATGGGATCGAAGGCGGCCATGGAGCTTCTGTCCGAGGCCGATGTGGTGCTGATGCTGGGCTGTCGGATCAACGTGTTCGGCACGGTCCCCCAGTACGGTCTCGACTTCTATCCCCAATCGGCGAAGGTGGTGCAGATCGACATAGATCCCGAGCAGCTTGGCCGTTCCAAGCCCATCGAGTTGGGGATAATCGGCGACGCCCGCCAGGCCGCCGAGGCGATCTCGGCCCGTCTGGCCGCAGGCGGCGAACGCCCGGTGAACGGGGCGCGGCTGGACCACATCGCCGACGCCAAGGCCCGCTGGGAGAAGGAACTGTCGGCCCGCTCGGCTTCCGACTCGGCTCCCATCAGCCCTCGCCGGGCTCTCAGCGAATTGGCGGCCCAACTCACCGACGACACCTTCGTCACCACCGACATCGGCAACATCTGCTCGGTCTCCAACGGCTACCTTCGCTTCACCAAGCCCCGCCGGTTCATGGCCGCCATGGGCTTCGGGAACTGCGGGTTCGCCTATCCGGGGGCGTTGGGGGCCAAACTGGCCTCGCCGGGGTCGCCCGTGGTTGCAATAGTCGGTGACGGCGCATGGGGGATGAGTCTCGCCGAGGTAATGACCGCGGTGGAGGAGGACCTGCCGGTGACTGCGGTGGTCTTCAACAACCAGCAGTGGGGAGCGGAGAAGCGCAACCAGATCGACTTCTACGACGACCGCTACGTGGGCACCAACATCGGACACGACCTGGGAGGATTCAATTTCGCCGAGATCGCCACTGCCATGGGCGGGCGGGGGATCAGGGTGACCGACCCGGCCGACCTGAAGGACGCCTTCGGGGAGTCGATCGACCCCGAGGTGGCCACAGTGGTGGAGGTGATGGTCGACCCCGAGGAATTGGCCGAGCCCTTCCGCCGCGACGCCCTTCAGCAGCCCATCCGGCACCTGGACCGCTATCGGCATCTAGCCGCTGACACAACCTAGCAACGAGGAGAGGTTTCTATGACCACCACTCTCACCACCAGCGCCCTGGCGCACACCGTCCTGCACTTCACTCCGGGGAAGCTGTTGCGGAGCGGCGCGGCGCCGATCTTCGTACGCGGGGAGGGCATCCGCATCTGGGACCAGGAGGGGAACTCCTACATCGACGGACTGGCCGGATTGTTCTCGGTCCAGATCGGCCACGGCCGGGCTGACATCGCCGCCGCAGCCGGCGAGCAGATGAAGACCCTCGCCTACATGCCGTCGTGGTCGGCCACCACGCCGGCCACTATCGAGGCGTCTAATCTGATCGCCTCCCTCGCCCCTGGCGATCTGGATGTGGTGTTCCTGGTCTCCTCGGGGTCGGAAGCGGTGGAGTCGGCCATCAAATTCTCCCGCCAGTATCACTCGGCCCGCAACGAGCCACAGAGGGTGAAGGTGATCAGTCGCAACCTGGCCTATCACGGGACCACCATGGGGGCGCTGTCCGCCACCGGCCTCACCGGCATCCGGGAGGCCTACGGCCCGCTGCTGTACGGGTTCCGCAAGGTCCCCAACACGCTGGGGTTTGACGACGGGATGGAAGCGGCCGCCCGCGTGGAGGAGGCAATCGTGGAGGAGGGCCCCGAGTCGGTGGCCATGGTGTTGGCCGAGCCGGTGCAGAACGGTGGAGGCTCGATCGTACCCCCCGCCGGCTACTGGCAGGAACTGCGCCGCATCTGTGACCGCTACGGCGTGCTATTGTGCGCGGACGAGGTCATCAACGGGTTCGGACGCCTGGGAGAGTGGTTCGGGTCGGACGTGATGGGAGTGGTCCCTGACCTCCTTACCTTCGCCAAGGGCGCCACTTCATCTTACGCGCCGATCGGAGGGCTGTTGGTCCGCCAACCTGTCTTCGATGAACTGCTGGACTCCCACATCGGCATGTTCAACCACGGGGCCACCTGGGGAGGACATCCGGTGGTGGCCGCCACCTCAATCGCCAATCTCACCGCTCTCCGCGACGAGGACGCGGTGGGCAACGTGCGCGGCCTGGCCGGGCACTTCCGGGAGCAACTCGACCGGATGGCCGCCGGGCACCGTATGGTAAGCGAAGTGCGGGGCATGGGGTTCTTCTACGCAGTGGAACTGACCGCCGACCGGGAGACCGGGCGGCGCCTGACCCCCGAACAGGAGGCGGTGCTGTTGAAGGAGACGCTCCCTCCCATCATGATGGAGGAGGGCCTCTACACCCGCGCCGACGACCGCGGGGAACCGAAGATTCTCCTGTGCCCGCCTCTGATCTCCACCCGCTCGGACATCGACGAGATGGTCTCGATGGTCGACCGGACCCTGGACCGGGCCGGCGCCATGGAGTGGTGAGATCCGCGGATCCGACAATCGCCACGCAAACGCACGCCTTCAGTTATAGGGAGCCGTCCACATGAGCATCAGCAACATCGCCGGGGTCGTCCGGCACCACGCCGCCGCACAGCCCGACAAGACCGCGCTGGTCTACGGAACCGAAGAGGTCACTTTCGCCGAACTCGACGCACGCTCGAGCCGGACCGCCAACGCCATGGCGGCGGCCGGGGTGGGACACGGGGACCATGTCGGGTTCCTGGACAAGAACTGCATGGAGTTCTTCGACTTCCTGTTCGGCGCGGCCAAGCTGGGGGCCGTTCACGCCGGCATCAACTGGCGGCTGACGCCCCGAGAGATCACCGGCGTGGTGAACGACGCCGAGATCAAGCTGTTGATCGTGGGAGAGGAGTACGTACCCATCCTCGACGAGATAGCCGGTGACCTGAAAACGGTGGAGAAGATTCTGGTTGTGGGCGGCCACAGGAGCCACCAGTCCTTCGAGAAATGGCGCGACAGCCACCCCGACACCGATCCGGGAGGAGGAGCCGAAGGGGACGACACGGTGTTCCTGCTGTACTCCTCGGGCACCACCGGATTCCCCAAAGGCGTGATGATCCCCAACGACGCCTTCATGGAGCTGAAGAAGATGTGCTCGCCGATGTGGGGCTTCGACGGCGACTCGGTGAACCTGGTCAACCTCCCCATGTTCCACATCGGCGGGGTCGGTTGGTCGTGTCTGGGTTTGTACAACGGCAACACCTCGATCGTCGCCCGGGACAACATCCCGCAGTTGCTGGTGGACCTGACCGTCGACCATCAGGTCTCGAACGCCTTCCTGGTGCCGGTGCTGTTGCAGTTCATGCTGACCGTCCCGGGAGTGGAAGACGCCGACTTCTCGGCGCTCCGGACCATCGTCTACGGCGGCTCGCCCATCTCCGAAGAGGTGCTCAACCAGTCCATCGAGGTGCTGGGCTGTGAGTTCGCGGGTGCCTACGGGCTCACGGAGTCCTGCAACGGCGTGACCACGCTCTTTCCCGACGAGCACGATCCCGGCGGCCCATATGCCTACCGGATGCTGTCGGTGGGCCGTCCCCATCCCAACGTGGAACTCAAGATCGTTGACCCGGTCTCGACCGAGGAACTGGGAACCGACGACGTTGGCGAGATCTGGTTGCGCTCTCCCCAGTTGATGAGCGGCTACTGGAAGAACCCGCAGGCCACCGCCGAGACGGTCAATGCCGAGGGTTGGATGCGCACTGGAGACGCGGGATCGGTGGACGCCGACGGGTTCGTGTACATCCGGGACCGGATCAAGGACATGATCATCTCGGGCGGGGAGAACATCTACCCCGCCGAGGTTGAGAACGCCCTGATGGAGCATCCGGGGGTGGCCGACGTGGCCGTGATCGGCGTGCCCAGCGAGAGGTGGGGCGAGACGCCCCGGGCGGTGATCGTCGCAGCCGGCGACGAGGCGCCCACCGAAGCCGAGATCATCGAGTTCTGCCGGAGCCGGATCGCCCACTACAAGTGTCCCACCTCGGTGGGGACCATCGACGCCATTCCCCGCAACCCGTCTGGAAAGATCCTCAAGGGCGACCTGCGGGACATGTACCTGGCGTCCCAGGGTTAGGAAGGAGGCGCCATGCACATAGGGGCGGTATTCCCTCAAATCGAGATCGGCTCCGACCGGGCCGCGGTCCGCGCCTGGACGGAGACCGCCGAAGGGCTGGGTTTCGACTCGATCCTCGTCTACGAACACGTCCTGGGGGCGGACCCCTCCCGCCACGTTCTCACCGGCCCCTACACCCACACCGACGGCTTTCACGAGCCGTTCGTCCTGTTCGGGTACATGGCCGGGATAACCTCGCGGATAGAACTGTGGCTGGGAGTGCTGGTGCTGCCCCAGCGACAGACCGCCCTTGTGGCCAAGCAGGCCGCCACCCTGGACCTCCTGTCCGGCGAGCGGTTCACCCTGGGGGTGGGGGTGGGCTGGAACCAGGTCGAGTTCCAGGCCCTCGGCCAGGACTTCCGCACCCGCGGACGGCGGTTCGAGGAGCAGGTCCAGTTGCTCAACCGACTCTGGGCCCAGGAACTGGTCGACTTCGACGGCGAGTTCGACACGGTGGAGGGAGCGGGGATCAACCATCTGCCCAACCGGCGCATCCCGCTCTGGATCGGCGGCTGGGCCGACCCGGTGATGAAGCGGATCGGCTGGTGGGCCGACGGCTGGCTGGCCTCGGCCGGGTCCCTCAAGACCGCCCACCTGCCCGACCGGACCGGCAACACCGAAGGGCTTCGCAACCGGTTCAAACTGGTGGAGGAAGCCGCCCGCGAGAAGGGACGGGACCCCGCAGAGATCGGCTTGGGGATGCTGGTAGGCGAGGTTGGGTTCACCGGAAGGGTGGGATGGGATCCCGCCGAGTACGCCGAACGCACCCGGGTGTGGGGGACTGCCGGGGTCACCCATGCCTTTGTGGGAACGATGGGATATGACTTCACGGTCGACCAGCATCTTTCGGCCATGGAGGACTTCATGGCGGCCTACCGGAACGGCGGGTGATTTCGCCTGCCGGGAGCCAACCGGGTTAGATTGGAGAACCGATGAAACAGACCCCGGTGCTGGAGGGCGCGTTCGTCTCCGATCCCGAGCCTGTCCTGGTGGGAAGCCGGTGCCGCTCCTGCGAGACCGTGGCCTTCCCGGCCAGCTTCACCTGCCCGAATCCCCGCTGCGCACGAAAGGATGTCGTCGCAACCTCCCTTTCCCGCACCGGACGGCTGGCCTCCTGGACCACCGTTCACTTCCCGCCTCCCCCGCCCTTCGTGGCGCCCGATCCGTTCGTGCCGATCACCGTGGTGGAGGTGGAGTTCGTCTCCGAGGGAATCCAGGTGGTGGGTCCCCTGGTCGGTGCCTCGGCGGAGGGGCTTCGGATGGGGATGGCGATGGAGACGGTGGTGGAGGTCTACTACTCCGACGACTCGGGAGAGGTGATCGGCTGGAAGTTCCGTCCCACCGAAGGAGATGCCGATGAGTGATGTGATAGTGGCTGGTGTGGGACTCCACCCCTGGGGCAAATTCCCCGAGAAGAGCTGGGTCGAGATGGGCGCCGACGTGGCACTGGACGCGGTGTCGGACGCCGGCATGGAGTGGACGGACGTGGAGGCGATGGTCTCGGGCGCCATGCAGTGGGGAGGGTCGACGGGCATGCGGTCGGGCAACACCATCGCGGCGGCATTGGGGGAGACCGGGGTGCCGATCGCCAACATCAACAACGCCTGCGCATCGGGGGGTTCCCTGATGAGGGCGGCGTATGCCATGATCACCTCAGGGATGCATGACTCGGTGCTGGTGATCGGGACGGACAAGTCCCCAAAAGGGTACTTTCCCAGCGTGCCGGTGCTGGCCGACGAGCCGCGTCCCCCCGTCGACATGGTGCGCTGGCAGGTGGGAGTCCCCAATCCCGCCTACTGGGCGCTCGAGATGCGAAAGCGCATGGAGGCCTACGGGTCCACCGAGGAGCATCTCGCCCAGGTGAAGGTGAAGAACTCCCGCCACGGCTCGCTCAATCCCTACGCCCGCTACCAGAAGGCATTCACGTTGGAGCAGGTGCTGTCCTCCCCGATGGTGTGCGATCCCCTCCGCCTGCTGGAGATCTGCGCCACCTCCGACGGCGCGGCCGCGGTGGTGCTGGTGAGCGAGAAGAAGGCCCGTCGGTTGGGTGTAAACCCGCCTGTCAAGGTCGCGGCCTGCTCTCTGGCCAGCGGCGAGTTCGGGGATCCCACCATCCGCATCCCGCTCCTGGCGGCCACCTCCGACGGTGCAGCCACCGCGCCGCTGCTCTCCGAGAGCCGGCTAGCCGCCCAGATGGCCTACGAGCAGGCCGGTCTGGGGCCCGAGGATATGGACTTCGTGGAACTTCCCGACAACTCCTCATGGCATGAATTGCAGTACCTCGAGACCATGGGGTTCTGCGGGGAGGGCGAGGCGGAGAAGCTCCTGGACGCGGGGGAGACCGCGCTGGGAGGACGGCTGCCGGTTTGTCCCAGCGGAGGATTCTCCTCCTTCGGGGAGGCCACCATGGCCCAGGGAATCCTCCAGATCGTGGAGGTGACCTGGCAACTCCGCGGAACTGCCGGCACCCGCCAGGTGGAAGGCGCCCGCAAGGCCATCACCGAGGTCTACGGCGCCCAAGCCAACAACTCCGCCTGCGTCCTTACTACCTGAGCCGGAAGCCTGGGGATCCGGGCCGTCAGGCGGCAACGCGCCGGATGATCTTTCGAGTGAAGTCTTCGTGTGAGGCCAGTGACGAGATCATTTCACCGCCAACGTCCGAGAGTCTTGCCAGGTCCATCCTGGGAATCTCGCTTTGGTCTGCGAAGACTAGGATCGACTCGAACTTGAGGGTGTGCCGATGAAAGTAGGACAGCATTATTGTGGCCAGCCTTGCCTTGTCACGATTGGGTATACCGTAGACGTACAACGGCATGCCCTTGCCTTCAATCCTGTAGTCGACCGGATATGCTTGGGCATTGGGAATCTCAGGAAGGTAGTCTCGCTGTATCTTGGCTTCATCCACCAGGCTTGTCAATAGGTCTGCCAAGTCGTCGTAGAACGTGGAGCCAACGTTTGTTCTGGAGAGCATGGTCAGATCAAATAGCCTGGTCAACGCCTGGCCGAGTCCGAACACGGCTTCCGAAAGCCTCTCAGGAGTCGTGTCCAAACAGAAAGCCCCGTCCTCCCAGCTAAGTCCGGTCTCGTTCATGATTCGTTCCATTAGCATGCCTCGCGTGCCGTCCATGAACGAGTCGATGTCATGCTCATAGCTGATGTGCATTAGAGTGTGGCCGCGGTCCGACAGGCGAAGGCCGCCGCCCGATAGCTCCGAGAGATAGATCGGATAGCCATCTCCATCAGGAAATCTGAAATGGGTCCGCAACATCAATACACCGTCGGGGCGTTGCTCTATTCCCACGTCCTGGCAAAGACGTTCGCACAGCAGCCTCCTAAGAGTTTCGATATCTGAGATCATTGGAATATCCTCGGCTGATCGTGCTGGGTTTGAAGCCCGCTGACATTGAAGTCTTCAACAAGACATGCAAGAGCCCCGCTCAGAGTTCTATATCGGTTGGTCTCCTCCGCCTCTGACTCGGGCTTCCTGCCAGCTAGAATGGCCTTTTGGGTTGCACGATGGATGTGGGGACGGTAGGAGATGTCCCCATGCGGATGACTCGACCCGTTGTAACGAGCCAAAGTCAAAGATGGACTGCTCCGTGGAATGTAGAGGATCCCGCAAGAAAAGTCGCTGGTGTCATTGAGATTCTCACGCAGATAAATAGAGAAGCGCGGCTCCGAATCTTGTCCGGTTACCTTATAGTTGCGTTGCCGATGTGAGGGTCGTCCCTTGGGCTTCTTCAACCAGCGTGCGTTCGGATTGGTGACGCGCTTCGGTAACGCTTGGAGTTGGGCGATCTCTTGATCGTCGTAGAGCTTGGTGTTCATCTCTCCAACCCTCATCGTGCAAAGGGGAATCCATCATCGCGCCGCGGGAAACCGTCGGGCTCAGTTCCTTGCAGAATGGTACCGTGCCTGGAGTCTACGGCGCGGGGCAGTCTTTCATAGGGAGGATCCCCCGAGGGGTGAACGCCCAGGCCCACCCGAACCCCGGGATAGAACTGAAGTACCTTCTTCCGCTTCCGCTGGATACGGGAAGGGTGGCCACCACCCTTCCCTTTTCGACGAGGTGCAACACCTGCCTCTCGAGATCGACTTCCACCCTATTGGGCTGATCCGGCACTTCTGGAACCTGTGCTTCCCATGCCGATAGGACTTCCATGTCACCGGGTGTCAAGGTGGGGACACGATCCAGATCCGCCGCCTTGCAAAAGGCCACAATGGCATGTCGCATCTCCCCCCTCTGGTACCCGTCCACCGGCCCCCCGTAGAAGCCCTTGTCGGCCAGAAGGGCTTGGATCCGGACCACTTCGAGATTGACAAGGTAGTCGTCCGGGACGCTACTGATTGCGGATGTTCGCTCAGCCTGGGCATCCCTCAGCCGCGCCTGTCACCATCATCAATAGGAGTCGGATCCAACTGCGGCGGAGTTGGATCGATGGATACACCAGACCGAGGGGTTTCTAGCTGTGGTATCCGACAGCCGTTAGTTCAGTTGAGTCGGCCCTGGCTAGGATTCCGGTCTGTATGGGCCGCATCGCCGTCGTTGCCAAGCTGGTCGCCGCCGAGGGAAGGCGAGAGGAACTCCAAGCTCGCCTCACGGAGCACTTTCAGCGGGTGCAGGATGAGGAGGGGACGCTGGTCTTCTCCTGGCAGGTCGACTTCCGCAATCCAGACGCCTTCTGGGCCTATGAGGTGTACGCCAGCCGGGAGGCGCTGGCGGCCCATGCCGAGTGGGCGGCCTCAGCGGTGGAAGAGATGGCCGAACTGCTCGCTTCTGAGCCGGAAGTCTTCTTTTGCAGGCCCCTGATGGCCAAGGGCCTGCCGGAGTAGTTACCCCAGACTCCCAACCGAGTTCTGCCCCGGTGGTAGGTGCTGCCGTCAGTTCCCAGGGTCGTTTGAGTTCGACGTCAGGTGGCCGACCAGGCGCGGATAGTCTCGACACGGACCTCTATGACAGGTCCCGGCGGAGGTTGGGTGCTGTAGGGTTGGTATTTGCGGGTAAGGAGGGCGATTCCTTCTTGGAAGGCCGGCCCCGAGTCGATCACCCTCGCCCCACCGTCGATCCTTATCCACCACAGCCGGGTCCAGTCGTCGTCGTAGCGGTCCAGGAGCACCGAGACGTTGGGGTTGGCCTCGATGTTGCGGAGCCGCTTGAGCCGTAGGGTGGATTTGGGTTTGCGGTCCACGGCGGTGTAGAGACGCCCGTCCCGGTAGGCGAAGACGATCCGAACCAGGTGAGGCCGGCCAGCGCGGTCGACGGTTCCCAGAGTGGCCGACCGGGCCTCCGTCAGCCGCCGGGTGATCTCTTCGGGGTCGATCAGGCACCTCCTGGTCTGGAAACCTGTAGATGTAGGGATTGGGGACACCTCCCATTCTGCCTCCCGCGGAAGAAGTAAGGGGCGGGATGGTCGGTTTATCTTCATTCTCCGTCCTTCGTCTCTACAATCACCAGCGACGCAAACGGACAACGAAGGAAGGAGAGTTAGAGGTGGACTTCGCTCTGGCCTCGGCCGATGATCCCAGGCGCCTGCGGGTCCGCGACTGGCTCTCTAATCACCCCGATCCAAGCCCGGAACAGCTGGCCAGGGCCGGTTATGTGAAGCCCCGATTCCCTGCGCCGTACGGGCAGGGCGCCGATGTCCTCGAGGAACTGATCATCGACGAGGAGTTGGCCTCGGCGGGCGTGAGCCGCCCGGACAACACCATCGCCCTGGGTTGGGCGGCGCCGACGCTACTCAACTTCGGCAACGCCGCCCAGCAGGAACGGCACCTGTGGCCGATTCTCACCGGTGAGGAGCAGTGGTGCCAGCTCTTCTCGGAGCCCAACTCCGGTTCCGACCTGGCTTCCCTTCAGACCCGGGCACAGCTTGACGGAGACGAGTGGGTCGTCAACGGCCAGAAGATCTGGACCAGCGGGGCGGAGGTCTCCCGGTACGGGATGCTTCTGGCCCGGACCGATCCCGACGCACCCAAGCACCGGGGGATCACCTGGTTCATCTGCCCGATGGAACAACCCGGGATCGAGATCCGTCCGATAATCGAAATGACAGGGAACCGGCACTTCAACGAGGTGTTCCTCACCGACGTGCGCGTTCCCGCCGAGAACGTGGTGGGAGAACTCCACACCGGATGGCGGGCGGCCCGCTACACCCTGGCCAACGAGCGGGTGGCGCTTTCGGGGGGAGGAGCGATCTGGGGGATGGGACCCAGCGTCCACGATCTCTTGGAGCGGGCTCGCGCCGGAGGGGTCGATCGAAAGACCCACCGACAGGAGTTTGCCCGGCTGTACACCGAGGACAAGATCATCCACCTCATCGGCCTGCGGATCCTCACCGACCTGGTGGCCGGGCGGGAGCCGGGGGCGATAGCCGAGGTCAAGAAGCTGATGGCGGATCGGGCCGGTCAGCGGATCATGAACCTGGCCAAGGACCTGGCCGGGGCCGACGGGATGCGTACCGACCGGGGTCCCTTCGGAGAGGAGACCGACGAGTGGAACTGGGGGTTCTTGTTCTCCCCGGCGCTCACCATCGGAGGGGGAACCTCCCAGATTCTTCTCAATGTGATAGCAGAGCGGATGCTGGGACTTCCCCGGGAGCTGCTCCTCAAGTAGAAAGCCGAGCCGGGACGCCGTAGGGTTGGGGCCGATGCGCATCCTGGTCATCAACTGCGGCAGTTCGTCAATCAAGTACAAGCTGTACGGCGTGGAGGTGGGAGATTCCCTGGCAGAGGGGATCATTGAAGGGATCGGCACCCCGAGCGCCCGGCACCGGCACCGGGTGGAGGACTGGGAGACCGCGGTGGAGGTGGCGGTCGTCGATTACCGCTCCGGGGTGTCACGCATAGTCGAGGCGCTGTCGGAGTGGGGGCCGACCCCTCCAGTGGCCGACTCCCGGGAGATCGTGGGGGTGGGTCATCGGGTGGTGCACGGCGGGGAGCGGTTCTCCTCCTCGGTGATCATCAATCCCTCGGTGATGGAAGCCATCGAAGCCCTGGACTCCCTGGCGCCCCTTCACAACCCCGCCAACCGGGCCGGTATCGAAGCGGCGGGCAACCTTCTGCCCAAGGCCGTGGGGGTGGCGGTCTTCGACACCGCTTTTTTCTCGACGCTGCCCGAGCGCGCCTATCGCTACGCGGTCCCGGCGCAGTGGTGGAGTCGCCACGGTGTTCGGCGCTACGGCTTCCACGGGATCAGCCACCGCTATCTCGTGGAGCGGGCTTCTGAAGTGCTGGGCAAACCGCGCCCCAACCTTGTGACGTTCCACCTGGGCGCGGGGGCGTCGGCCTGCGCGGTCCGCGACGGCAGGGCCGTCGACACCTCGATGGGGATGACCCCCCTGGAGGGGCTGGTGATGGGCACCCGGAGCGGCGACCTCGACCCGGCGGTGGTGTTTCACCTCATGAAGGCGGGTCTGTCGGCGTCCGAGATCCGCCGGGGCCTGGAGAGGGAGGGTGGCCTTTTGGGTCTGAGCGGGATCTCCTCGGACTTCCGGAGACTGACCGAAGCGACCCGCGCTGGGAACCCCTCCGCCGCCTTGGCGGTGGAGATCTTCGTCCATCGCATCCGCCGCTACCTCGGGGCGTTCCTGGTGCAGGCAGCGCCATGCGACGGGGTGGTCTTCTCCGGCGGGATCGGCGAGAACAGTCTCGAGGTGCGCCGGATGGTGATCAGTGACCTGGAATCCATGGGGTTGGTCCTCGATCCCTCGAGGAATGCCGTGACGGGAGGGAGGCGTATCTCCACAGAGGGCAGTCCCATCCCCATTTGGGTTTTGCCCACCGATGAGGAGTCTCTGATAGCCCGCGATACGGTCCGACTGGTTGTTGTCGGCCAGGTGTGAGTCAGCGCACGGCGTTGAGACCCGGGCGCTGGCGGACTACATTTGGAGGGATGAAGCTCTATGTGAAGGCCGCGGTGTTCACCCTGGTAGTGCTGGGTGGGTTCGGGGGCTTGGTCCCCGCCCTGCTGGTGCGGGGACGGGATGCGGCGGATGGGGCGCTATTTGTGCTGGCTGTCTGTTTGATGGCGATCGGGGCGGCCATGTACCTGCGTTGCGTCTGGGACTTCGCGGTGTTCGGGAAGGGGACGCCCGCTCCCATAGACGAACCGAAGCGACTCGTTGTTCGAGGTCTCTACCGCTATACCCGAAATCCCATGTACGTGGGACTGCTGACCCTGATCTCCGGGTGGGCCATCCTTTTCGCATCAGTGGTCCTGGCGTGGTGCGGGGTCTTCTTGTTCGTATTCTTCTCCATGTTCGTGCGCCTTTACGAAGAGCCGCACCTGTCCCGGAAGTTCGGCGCCGAATACGAGGTGTACAAGGCTCGGGTGGGCCGCTGGTTACCCCGGTTCTCTCGCAGTCGAGGGGGGGCGGTTAACCCTCCGGGGCTGTCCGGTGGCAGGGCCGACCGTTAGATTGAATGCCCCTCTTGTTGCTCCCTGAATGATGTTGGCGAGACTCCGCGAACTGCACAGGGGACTCCGGAACGCCCACCGCGGGACGGACGTGGTCCGTCGGGTGCAACGCTTCGACGGCTGGATCGACAGAACGTCAGCCGTTGAGGCAGACGGGAGGGGGTACGACCACGTTGAAACGGTCGGGGAGTACTACGACCTTTGCAATGAGTTCATGGTGTACGGTTGGGGCGAGTCCCTGCATTTCGCGCCGCTTTCGCCTCAGGAGACCTTGGGGGAGTCCCAGGTCCGGCATCAAAGACTGATGATCGCCAAACTGGATTTGCGTGAGGGCATGAACGTGGTCGATATAGGTTGCGGAATCGGCGGCCCGATGCGCCGCGTGGTCCGTGAGGCGGGTGTCAGAGTCGTCGGCGTCAACCGGAGTGGAGTCCAGCTTGACAGGGCGAGATCGTTGAACGCCGAGGCGGGACTCGACCACATGGTCGACTACCTGGAGTGCAGTTTCATGGACATGGGGGCCGTTCCTGACGACACCTTCGACCGGGGGTACGCCATCGAGTCGACGTGCCATGCGCCGGACAAGGTGGGGGCGTTCACCGAGATCCACCGGGTGCTGAAGCCAGGAGCCCTGTTCTGGGGTCAGGAAATGTGCATGACGGACAGGTACGACCCTGACGACAAGCGGCACCGGGCCATCAAGCAGGAATTGATGCGCGGCATCGCGCTTCCGGAAGTTGCCACGGTGGACCAGGTGAACCGAGACCTTGTGGCGGCAGGATTTGAGGTCGTCGAAGGGATTGATCGGGCTGGGGAGGAGTACGGTCAGACAACACCGTGGTACCAGCCAATGGAAACCTCCCGGGAAACAGTGGGCCGCGGCCTGCACAGGATTCCGCTTGGTCGCAGGGCGCTCATGAAGGTATTCAGGGCGGCTGAGGTGGTCAGGGTGTTTCCCAAGGGTTCCGCGGAGATCGTCAGGCTGCTGGATCGGACCGCAAGGGCCTACGTTGCGGGCGGGAAGACCGGGATATTCACGCCGCTGTACTGTTTCCTGGCCCGCAAGCCCAACAAGGCCGGGGCCGGACTTTCGACAGTAGATTCGGAGGGTTGAAGCCCCTTTCTAAAGGCCGCGGTGTTCACCCTGATGGTGCCCGGTGGGGTCAGGAGGTTTGGTCCCGGCCTAGCTGGTGAGGGCCGGGACCCGCCGATCGAGCTGATGATGCTGGCCGTCTGTCTGATGGCGATCTATCGAACTGTTTTGGCCTTTTTAGTTTGCTTTTGCCTGGGGGAAAGTCATACATGATTGGCTGAGTAGAAGGTTTTGTTTGCTTTTCTGGATGGGAAAATGTAACTGTTAGGGCTGTTGTAGCGGTTTAGTTAACCTTTGATCGAGCCAACCGGCACGTCTCTTCCGGTCTGCACCGCATATCGAGAGATGCTGTCGCGGTGTCGGGTTCGCTTTTTGGGGGAAAACGAACTAAATGTGAACCCATGGGCAGTTTCGGGGCGGTATGTTCGCACTTCGGTTGGGCCTTGGGGCGGTTACGGGCGGCTGGAGCTGACAGGTTAACCTCCCGGGGATGAGTTATTTCGCAGGCAAGGATTTCGTGGTGACCGGGGCAGGGCGGGGGATCGGTCTGGCCACGGCTGAGATGTTGGTGGTCGAGGGTGGGAGGGTCTGGTGTTTCGACCTGGCCGAGGATCGACTCCGGGAGGCCATAGCGGACATGGACGGACCGGGGACCGCCTTGCCGGTGGTGACCGACATCTCCGACGAGGGATCGGTGGCCGGGGGTTACCGGCAGGTGGCGGAGGCAACCGGCGGGGTGCTGGCAGGCCTGGCCCACTGCGCGGCCATCGGACGGGCGCACCTCTTCGAGGAGATGACCTGGGAGGACTGGGAGGTGGAGCTGAAGGTGAACGTGTACGGCACCTACCTGATGACCAAGTACGCCGCCCCCCTGATGCGCGCCGCCGGAGGGGGTCGGATCGTCAACATCGCCTCCAACGCGGCGAAGGTCCCCGGCCCCTATTCCGCCCCATACAACTCCTCCAAGGCGGCGGTGATCAGCCTGACCCGTTCCTCGGCCAAGGCGTTGGCGCCCGACATCGCGGTCAACTCCATCTGCCCTGGACACGTCGACACCCCGATGAGGAGCGGCTTCGGTGTGGAGGCGGGCCGGCTCGTAGAAGGGGTGGACCTCGACGCGGCGGCCGCCACCGCTCAGTTGGGAAGGCCTGCCCGGCCCGAGGAGATCGCCTCGGCGGTGCTGTTCCTGCTCAGTCCGGCCGCGGTGTTCATCAACGGTGAGGACCTGAACGTCAATGGCGGGATAGTGATGTACTGAACCCGGCGCCCGGCGATGAGGCCGGGCCTGGCGTTCTGAGTAAGGTGATGTTTTGGGCCAAGACATGAAATCGAGCAGGAAATGACCGCGATCGCTCCCGCAACGCTCCTGGAACTCTACGAGTCGATGGTGACCATGAAGCTCTGGGACCAGACCGCCCTGCGGCTGCTGCAGGAGGGGAGAGTCCTGGCCGGGTACCACTCCGGACGAGGACAGGAGGCGATACCGGCGGGGGGCGTGGCGCCGTTGCGCCGCGACGACTATCTGATGTACGCCCACCGGGGATTCGGGTACACGATCGCCAAGGGGATGTCGCTGGCCGCCATGTTCGGCGACCTGATGGCCAACACCGCGGGCACGACCGGGGGGCTGGGGGCGGGGATTCCGCACTTCGCCGACCCCGAGTTGGGGATCCTCGGCCAGGGGGGCACCCTGGGGAGTTGCTTCGGCATCGCCACCGGGGCGGCGTTCAGCGCCAAGTACCGGGGGACCGATCAGGTTGTGGTGTGCTTCTTCGGGGACGGGACCGCCAACCGGGGGGCCTTCCATGAGTCGGTCAACGCCGCCGCGGCCTGGAAGCTGCCGGTGGTGTGGATATGCGAGAACAACGGGTATGCGGTTTCGGTGCCGGTTGCGGAGTCTACCGCCGGACGGATTGTGGACCGGGCGGCGGGATACGGGATGCCGGGGGTTCGTATCAACGGCATGGACGTGACCGAGGTGTACAGGGCCACCTGCGAGGCGGTGCGCCGGGCCAGGGCCGGGGAGGGCCCCACCCTGATCGAGGCCATCTGCCATCGCTTCCGGGGACACTACGAGGGAGACCCGCAGGTGTATCGCACCGAGGAGGAGACCGAGCGCCTGCTGGCCCTCGACCCGATCACCAACCTGGCGGACCGCCTGGTGGCGGATGGCATCGCCAGCGAGGAGCGCCTCGGGGAGTTGGAGGTCAGGGTCCAGGACAGGATAGACCGGGCGGTGCAGGAGGCGTCATCGGCGCCCATGCCCGGCCCCGAGCGGCTCTATGAAGGTCTCTACGTATGAGCCAGGCCACCGCCACCCGCACGCTCACCTTCTCCCAGGCCATCCGGGAGGCGCTCAGAGAAGAGATGGAGCGCGATGACCGAGTTTTCGTCTGGGGGGAGGACGTGGCCGTCTACGGGGGCATCTACGGGGCGACCGCCGGGTTGTTGGAGCAGTTCGGCCCCCGGCGGGTAATCGATACTCCCATCTCCGAGACGATGATCGTGGGAGCGGCGGTGGGCGCCGCCATCACCGGGCTGCGGCCGGTGGCGGAGTTGCAGTCCAGCGGGTACTTCGGAATCGCCATGGACGAGCTTTACCACAAGGTGGCGCGATGGCGATACATGCACGGGGGCGTCTTCACCGTCCCGCTGGTGATCAGACTTCCCGAGGGCGCCAAGGGGGCCGGTCCCGAGCACGACGTCAGCCCCGAGGCCCTGTTCCTCTCCGCGTCGGGAGCGTATGTGGTCATCCCGTCGGACCCCGCCGACGCCCTGGGTCTCATGAAGTCCTCGATCCGGGACGACAACCCGGTGCTGTTCTTCGAGCATGCCGGTTTGTACGCCCACCGGGGGGAGGTGCCCGCCGGCGACCACCTGGTGCCGCTGGGCGAGGCTGCGGTGAAGCGGGAGGGAACCGATGTCACCGTGATCGCCTGGTCGCGCATGGTGGGGGAGTCCCTTCGGGCGGCCGCGCAGTTGGAAGCGGAGGGCATTGATGTGGAGGTGGTCGATCCCCGGGGGCTCCGTCCCCTGGACCTGGACACGATCCTGGAGTCGGTGGCCAAGACCGGCCGGGTGGTGATCGCCCACGAAGCGCCGAAGACCGGGGGCGCCGGGGGAGAGGTGGCGGCCATCATCGCCGAGGAGGCGCTCGAGTACCTGGAGTCGCCGATCATACGGGTGGCGTCCGCCGACGTCCCCATCCCCCAGAGCCGCTATCTCCAACAGTTCCTGATACCCACCGCCGCCTCGGTGACCGAAGCGGTAAGGAGGCTTGACTGACTCATGCACATCCTGAGACTCCCCGCACTGGGGGAAACCATGGAGATGGGCACCATCATCGCCTGGTACAAGGCCGAGGGAGAGGAAGTAGCGGTGGGGGAGGCTCTCTATGAGGTGGAGAACGAGAAGAGCGCCATCGTGGTGGATGCGATGGGGGCGGGCCTGCTGGCCAAGATCGTCGCTCCCGTCTCCACCGAGGTCCGGGTGGGTGCGCCGGTGGCGGTCATGGCCGAGGTGGGCAGCATGCCCACACAGGAGCAGATCGCCACACTCCTCTCCGGGGAGTCGATCGCCGACGCCCCGGCGGGAGGGCCGTCGGCGCCCGGCCCGGCGACCCAGCTGACGCCGGAGAGAAAGGAATCAGCCGCACGGGAACGCATCCGGGCCATGCCCAAGGCCCGAGCCCTGGCCAAGAGCCTCGGGGTCGATCTAGCCGGCGTGCAGGGCACCGGCCGGGCCGGAATCATCACGCCCGACGATGTGGAGGCAGCCGCTGCCGAGGCGGGCCCGTCCGGTCCCCGGGTCCGGGAACGGCGTCCCCTGCGGGGATATCCCCGGGCGATGGCGGCCGCCATGGCCCGCAACTGGACGGAGATCCCCCACTTCTCCCAGACGGTGTCGGTGTGGGCCGGGCCTCTCCTCATCCGTCTGGCGGCGTGCCGGTCGGAGGGCCTGGAGGTCTCTCTCAACGATCTGATGGTCTCCGCGGTGGCCGAAGCCTGTCGCGAGGTCCCGGAGGTGAATGCCGCTCTGTCCGGGAAGGCGGTGATCGTGTACGACGAAGTGAACGTGGCCGTGGGAGTCGACACCCCCCACGGGTTGGCCGCACCGGTGGTTCACGGCGCCGACCGGATGGGCCTGGGGGAACTGGCCGGGGAGATACGCCGTCTCGCCGATGCCGCCCGTCGAAGGAAACTCACATTCTCCGACATCGGGGGCGCCACCATCACCACATCCAATCTGGGCCCGAGAGGAGTCGACTTCGGGACCCCGATCATCAGCGTGAACACGGCGGCCACCGTCTACTTCGGGACGATCGCGGAACGGCCGATGGTGGTGGACGGCCAGGTGGTGGCCGGGCCGACGTTCTATGTGTCGGGAGCTTTCGATCATCGGGTGGTGGACGGGGCTACGGGAGCCCGTTTCCTCCGGGCGCTCGGCGCTGTCCTGGAATCGGAGTAGGTGAGCCTTTGAGATGACCTCCGACGGGCCCGCTCGACGCGGGGATGGTCTGGTCGAGAACCTGCTGCGACGGGCCGCCCTCGGAGACATGGTCCGGAGGCAGGCGGCTCGGCAGGGGAACAAGCCGGCCATTATCGCCCGATCGGGGGACGAGAGCCGGCGGGTAATCACCTACCAGGACCTGCACCGGTTCTCCAACCGGGTGGCTCACGGGCTGGCCCGCCTGGAGGTGGGCCGGGGCGACCTGGTGGCATTGATGAGCCACAACGCGCCGGAGGCGGTCGGCATCTATTACGGCATCCTGAAACAGAGTTCGGTGTTCACTTCCCTGAATCCCTCCTATACCCCGGCGGAAGTGGCGCGCCAGGTCGACCACGCCACTCCCCGGGTGGTGATCGCCGGACCCGGAGTGGCCGAGCGGGCCCGGGCCGGAGTGGCCGGAACCCGCGCCAAGCCCCGCCTGGTAGTCATGGATGGGACTCCGCGACCGGGCGAGGTCAGCTTCTCCGAGATGCTGAACGGCGTCTCCGATGAGATACCCGAGGTGCTGGTGGAGGAGACCGACCTGGCGATGGTGATGTACACGAGCGGCACCGAGAGCGTCCCCAAGGGGGTGATGGTCACCCACCGGGCGATGATGATCTCCACCACGCCCTCCTGGTCGTACGAAGGGTACGTGGCAAAATCAGATGTGTTCCTGCTGCTGGCGCCGATGTACACCATGGCCGGCACGGGAGCGGTGACCAACTTGATCTCGATGGGAGCGACGCTGGTGATGATTCCCCGCACCGAACCTGGGGCGGTCCTCGAGGCGATCGAGGCCGAAGGGGTGACCAACACCTCGCAGACCCCCACGTTCTACCACCGCATGATCCGTCACCCCGACTTCCCCCGGCGGGATCTCTCCTCCCTTCGCCAGGCGCACGTGTACGGAGGCCCGATCCCCTTCGGGGTGGTATCCGAGTTGTCCGGGCGCGCTCCCGGGGTGACCTGGGCGACCTACTGGGGCCAATCCGAACTCAGCCAACTGGGTGTGATCGGGTTCTTCACAGACCCCTCGGAGATCCCGGAGGGGGATTCCCGGTGGATCGGCCGACCGACTCCCCACGTGGAGGTTAGGGTGGTGGACGAAGAGGGCGCCGACTGCGAGGTGGGCGAGTTGCTGTGCCGGTCTCCGGGTGTGATGGAGGGCTACTACCGGAATCCCCGGGCCACCGAGGCCGTGCTCCGGGACGGCTGGCTGCACACCGGCGACGTGGTCCGCCTCGACTCCCGTGGGAACCTCTTCTTCCACGACCGGCTGAAGGACATGATCAAGACGGGAGGGATGAATGTCTCCTCGGCCGAGGTCGAGGAGACCATCCGAAGGCACCCCGGGGTGATGGAGGCGGCCGTGGTGGGGACGCCGCACCCGGAGTGGACCGAGGCGGTGACCGCGGCGGTGGTGCCGGGGCGGGAGCAAAGCGTATCCGAGGCTGAGTTGATCGAGTTCTGCCGGGCTCGCCTGGCCGGTTACAAGACCCCCAAGCGAGTAGAGTTTGTCTCTGATTTGCCGATCGACTCCCAGGGCAAGGTCCTCAAACGCGAGTTGAGAGAACTGCTGGGAGATCGTCGGCGTTCGCGTCCGCCAGGAGAGAGAACGTGACCGACTCCAAGCCCCTGCTGGAGGCCGAGGGCCTCCACAAGCACTTCGTCATGACCGGAGCGTTAGGGTTCGGCGGCCAGGGCGTGGTGAAGGCGGTGAACGGTATTGATCTGCGGCTGTGGCCCGGGGAGACGCTGGGGGTGGTGGGCGAGTCGGGATGCGGCAAGACCACATTGGCCCGCCTGTTGCTGCTCTTGGAGTCTCCAACCGAGGGGCGGATTTTCTTCCAGGGCGACGAGGTGAGTATCAACTTCCCCAGGGAGCAACTGGTCGACTACCGCCGCAACGTGCAGGTTGTCTTTCAGGATCCCTTTTCCTCGCTCTCTCCCCGTATGAGGATCCGCGACATAATCGCCGAGCCGATCAGGTCGGCCGGCGAGCAGAGCCGTCAGGAGACCACCGACCGGGTGGGAGAGGTGATGAGCCAGGTGGGACTGGACTACGGGGCCCACGCCGATCTCTACCCCCACGAGTTCAGCGGCGGCCAGCGGCAGCGGATCGCCATCGCCCGCGCCCTGGCGCCCAACCCGAAGGTGGTGATCCTCGACGAGCCGGTCTCCGCCCTGGACGTCTCCATCCGAGCCCAGGTGATGAACCTGCTGGCCGATCTCCAGGAGCGCTTCGACCTTGCCTATCTGCTCATCTCCCACGACCTGAGCGGAGTGGCCCATCTCTCCGACCGGGTGATGGTGATGTACGTGGGCAGGGTGATCGAGTTGGCCGGCGCCGAGTCGCTGTTCTCCACCCCCGCCCATCCGTACACCGAGGCCCTCCTGTCGGCCGTTCCGCCGGCGCATCCCGACATAGAGAGCCAGGAGATCATTCTGGAGGGAGAGGTCCCCAGTCCGATCGACCCTCCGGGCGGGTGCACCTTTCACCCGCGCTGTCCCTATGTGATGGACCAGTGCTCCGATCTCGCCCCCGAGCACGGTGAGTTGGAGCCGGGTCACGGGGTCTCGTGCCATCTCTATCCGGGATCGGGCACCCGGTCGTGGCAACAGGTTGCCTTCGGGAGCCGATAGATCGATGGAGTTCGGAATCAGTATCCCCAATTTCAGGGGAGCCGCCCATGTCGGGACCTTCCGCAGGGTGGCCGAAGCTGCCGAGGAGGCGGGGTTGGACGATGTGTGGATTGGAGATCACATCGTGCTGGCCAGAAACATCACCTCTCCTCACCCTTACAGCGGAAAGGAAGAGATCACCGGTCCCCGGCCGTGGAGCGAAGCGGGGATCGGGGACATGGAGGCTGACGACCCAGTGTACGAGCCGTTGACGCTGCTCGGATTCCTCTCGGCGCTCACGCGGCGGATCCGGCTGGCCCTGGGGACATTGGTGGTGCCACTCCGGCACCCGGTGGTGGCGGCCAAGATGCTCTCCACCCTCGACGTACTGTGCGGAGGGCGGTTGATCCTGGGAGTGGGGGTGGGGTGGATTCCCGAGGAGTATGCGGCGGTGGACGCCTCCTGGGCGGACCGGGGAGCGGTCACCGACGAGTACCTGGATGTGATGACCCTGTTGTGGCGAGAGGATCACCCGGGATTCGAGGGGCGTTTCTACCGCCTCCCTCCCGACATCTGCTTCTTCCCGAAACCTGTGCAGAGGACCATCCCGATCTGGGTGGGGGGAAACAGCCTGCCGGCCCGCCGGCGGGCCGCCCGGATAGGCACGGGTTGGCACGGAGCGTTTGTGCTCCCCGACCGAATCCCGAGGATCCGGGAGGACATTACAGAGAGGCTGGCAGGGTACGGTCGGGATCCGGAGGGGTTCGTGTACTCGAACCGGGTAAACCTGCAGGTGACCGATCGCTCCGATCCGGACCACCCGTGCCGGGGATCGGTGGACCGGATCGTTGATTCGATGGAAAGATACGCCGAGGCCGGGACGACGCACCTGCAGATCGCCACGCCTCCCGGCCCGGAGACCGAGAACATCCTGGAGCAGTTGGAACTGTTCGTGACGGAGATCCGCCCCAGGCTCTCGTGCGTGAGAGGATCGGGCGGATGAACTACCGGGAGATCTTCTCCGAACTCTCCAACCGTGGCCGGTGGGGTGAGGACGATCAGCGGGGGACTCTCAACTACATAACGCCCGCCAAGGTGAAGGAAGCGCTCGCACTGGTGCGGTCGGGCCGGGTGGTCTCGATAGGAAGGGACCTCGACACCGTGTCTGGACCCTCCAATCCCCGGCCGGTGGTCCATTACCTTCTCTACGCCGCGCATCGCGCCGAGGCGACCATGGACTTCGTGGGGATCGCTCCCCACGGCCTCTCGGTCACCCATCTCGACGCGGTGGGTCATGTCTACTTCGAGGGGGAGATGTACAACGGTCGGCAGGCGGCGGACGAGGTGGATCGCTACGGGATGAATTTCGGGTCGATAGAGGCGATGGCGGAGGGGGTGGTGACCAGGGGGGTGTTACTGGACGTGGCCTCGGCGCTGGGAATGGACTACCTCGATCCGACCGCCACCATCGGCACAGCCGAGTTGGAGGCGGCCGAGGAGTATTGGGGAGTCGAGGCGGAGTCCGGTGACGCGGTGCTGGTCCGCTCGGGGCGGATGGTCCATGAATCCGGGGATGATCCTCCCCCTCCGGGACAGCGGGCAGGCCTCGGCATCGACGCCATCCGCTGGCTTCATCGCAGGGAGGTGGCGGTGTACGGGGGGGATTGCATCGAGAGGATGCCCTCTCCATACCCGGGTCTCGAACTTCCTCTCCACTCCCTCGGACTGGCGGGGATGGGCCTCGCACTCCTGGATTGGCCGGACACCGAGGCGCTTAAGGCGGTGTGCTCCGCAGAGGGCCGGGCCGAGTTCGTCCTGATGATGGCGCCGCTGCGTCTCAGGGGAGGGACCGGGTCGGCGGTCAATCCCCTGTGCATATTCTGAGATTGGCGGCGATGATTATTCCCTTCGCCCCGAGCGGTCCTCTAACCTGAAAATGGTTGGTTTCTACAGAAGCGGGAATCCCGGAGAGTGATGCAAAGATGAGGCGCTTCGTTCTGGCAAGGCTGGCCCAGGCGGTCGTCTCCATCTTCGTCCTCATCACGGTGTTGTTCTTCCTGGTCCGGCTGACCGGGGATCCGGTGGAGAGGATGATTCCCCCCCAGGTGACCGAGGAGGTGGCCAACGACCTGAAGCGGGCGTACGGCCTGGACAAGCCTCTCATCGTTCAGTACGGGGTGTTCCTGGGAGGATTGGCGACGGGAGACCTGGGGACCTCACTGTATTTCCGGGGGCGCACCGTCAGCGAACTCCTGTCGCTTCGGATCCTGCCGAGCCTGGAGTTGTCGGTCTTCTCTATGCTGTTCGCCCTGCTGATTGCGTTGCCTCTGGGGGTCTATGCCGCCAAATACCGGGGGCGGGGCAGCGACTATGTGGCTCGGATCTTCTCCATCCTGGGAGGGGCGGCGCCGTCGTTCCTGGTGGGGCTGGTGATGCTGCGAATCTTCTCGGTGCAGTTGCAGTGGTTTCCAACCGGAGGGAGAGAGGGACTCCTCTCGGTGGTGCTGCCCACCTTTACCCTGGGGTGGTTCGTCTCGGCAGGCATCATGCGACTCACCCGCTCCTCCATGCTGGAATCCCTGTACGGGGACTATGTGAAGCTGGCTCGCATCAAGGGGGTGCGGGAGTCGGTCGTGATCTGGAAGCACGCCTTCAAGAACGCCGCCCTGCCGGTGATCACCTACGCAACGGTCATCTTCGCGGCCGTGATCGGCGGCGCCATCGTCACCGAGTACGTGTTCGCCTGGCCGGGTCTGGGGAGCCTCTTGATCAGAGCAGTGATCCAACGGGACTTCCCGGTCATCCAGGGAGCGGTGATCCTGATCGGGTCGGCCTTCGTGCTCTGCAACTTCCTGGCCGACCTGGCTTACGCATGGATCAACCCCAAGATCAGGTACACCCGATGACCACCACTGCGTCCGATTCGGGAGCGCCCCAGGCGGAAGAGCCGAGAGTGAAGGTGCGGGGGGCGGCCACCACCATCCGATTCCCCTTTGTCTCCATGGTGGTGCTGGCGCTGGTAGTGCTGGTGGCGGTCTTCGCCCCTCTGATCGCCCCTCACGATCCGGAGGTGGGACAACTCTCCAACAAGCTGATCCCGCCCGTGTGGCAGGAGGGAGGCCGAAGCGACTTTCTGCTGGGCACTGACACACTGGGCCGTGACATCTTCACCCGCATCCTCTATGGCGCCCGGGTCTCATTGATGGTGGCGATCCTGGCCACCGGGCTGGCCGGGGTGCTGGGGACCATAGTGGGTCTGATCGCCGGCTTCTACCGGGGATGGGTGGAGATCCTCCTGATGAGGATCACCGACATGACCCTGGCGCTACCTCTGATGCTGATGGCCATCGTGCTGGTGGCCCTGCTGGGGGCCAGCCTCACCAACGTGCTCCTGGTGATCGTGATCCTGCTGTGGCCCTACTACGCGAGGCAGATCCGCGGCGAGGCCCTGGCGATAAGCGAGGAGGACTTCATCGACCTCGCCCGGGTGGCGGGTCTCTCCAATCCCCGCATCCTCTGGAGACACATCCTCCCCAACGTGATGCCCACCATCGGCGTGCTAGCCACCCTGCAGGTGGCGCTGATCATTCTCCTCGAAGCCTCCCTCAGCTTCCTGGGGGTGGGTATCCCGCCTCCCACGCCCGCATGGGGGTTGATGGTGGCCGACGGGCGGGACATCCTGGGCCGGGCCTGGTGGGTCTCGATCATCCCCGGGATCGCCATTTTCGGAGTGGTGCTGGCCGCCAACCTTCTCGGGGACTGGGTGAGGGACCGTTTCGACCCCAAGCTGCGGCAGTTGTAGCCATGTTGCTGGAAGTAGAGGACCTGCGCGTCCAGTTCCACACCCGTCGAGGAGTGGTGAAGGCGGTGGATGGGGTGAGTTTCTCCCTCGACCGGGGGGAAACTCTGGGACTGGTGGGAGAGTCCGGCTCGGGAAAGAGCGTGAGTTGCATGGCGCTGATGCGACTGGTGGAAGCGCCTGCCGGGCGCATCGTCGGAGGGAGCGTCCGCTTGGACGGAGAGGAGTTGTTGGACCTCTCCGAGCGGGAGATGAGACAGATCAGAGGGGGCCAGATCTCCCTGATCCTCCAGGATCCCCTCAGTTCCCTGAACCCCGGATACACGGTGGGCAACCAGGTGGCCGAGGCGATCCGCATCCACCAGGGACTGCGGGGAAGGGCACTGCGGGACAGCGTCGTCGAGATCCTCAGCCAGGTGGGCATCCCCCAGGCGGAGCGGCGCCTTAAGCAGTACCCGCACCAGATGTCGGGCGGGATGCGCCAGCGGGTGGCGGGCGCCATCGCCCTATCGTGCCGTCCCTCGCTTCTGATCGCGGACGAACCCACCACGTCCCTGGACGCGACCGTCCAGGCCCAGTACCTGCGGCTACTGTCGGAGTTGCAGCAGGAGTTCCGGTTCGGGATGATCTTCGTCACCCACGACCTGGGAATAGTCGCCCGGCTGTGTGACCGGGTGGCGGTCATGTACGCGGGTCGGATCGTCGAGACGGGGAGCACCCGCCAGATTTTCAACGAGCCCGCCCATCCCTACGCCAAGGCGCTGCTGGCGACCCTTCCCAGCCTGGAGTCGCGCAAGAAGCGACTGCTGACGGTGAGCGGGCAGCCTCCCCTTGCCATCGATCTCCCCCCGGGTTGCTCCTTCGCTCCCCGGTGCCCGGAGGTGATGGATGTCTGCCGGGAGGAGTTTCCCGGCGAAGCCACCACGGGCGACCTCCATCGGGTGCTTTGCTGGCTGCACTCGGCGTCCGCAGAAATGTCGCTGCCTGCGCGGTAATCGAGGTAGTTCTGCAGCCGTTTCCCGAAACGCTTGACATGGGGCCCGCGGAAGAGGATCTCCGCACCGAGCTCCGCGCTTGGATCGCCGATCACGATCCGGGCCCGCCCCCCGCCGAGTACGGGGCGCGCATCCAGGCATTGACAAGCTGGCAGGCCGCTCTGTGCGAGGCCGGTTTCATGGGACTCTCCTGGCCGGTGCGATACGGGGGGCGCGGGATGTCCCTCGCCGCCGAGGCCGTGGTGGCCGAGGAACTGGCCCGGAGCGGCGCCGCGGAACTGATCAACCGGCTAGCCCTCTACACCTGGGGACCCACCCTGATGGACATGGGCGAGCCCTCCCAGTTGCGGCGGTTCCTGCCCGGGATGCTGGACGCCTCGGAACTATGGTGCCAGGGGTTTTCCGAGCCCGACGCCGGCTCGGACCTGGCCGGTGTCCGGACCCGAGCGGAGGTGGACGGCGACGAGTTGGTGGTCACCGGCCAGAAGGTGTGGACCTCCCGCGCCGAGTTGTCAACCTGGAACGCCCTCCTGGTGCGGACCGGCGGGGAGCCCGGGCAGCATCGTGGGCTCACCCTGCTGATCACCGACATGAAAAGCGACGGGATCACCATCCGCTCCCTGCCCCAGATGCTTGGCGAGCCGCACTTCAGCGAGGTGTTTTTCGACGAGGTGCGGGTCCCGGTCACCAACGTGCTGGGCGGCATCAACGAGGGATGGCGGGTCTCGATGAAGGCGATGGGGTATGAGCGGGGGATCTTCGTGCTGGAGCGTTCGATCCGGCTGCGGAGAAGGCTGTCGGAACTGGCGGCGCGGGTCCGGGCATCGGGAGCCGCCGACCGGGCCGCCCTGGCCGGAATCGGACGCATCCACGCATCCTTGGAGATGCTCACTGCCCAGGCTTACCGGACCCTCGCCCATCAGCAAGCCGGGACGCTGCTCCCCGGAGCCACCTCGGTGGACAAACTTTATCTGGCCGAGGTCTACCAGGACCTGTTCGGCACCGCGGCCGAGATCCTGGGACCGGAGGTGACGCTGGCCGACGACGGCTGGACACATGACCTCCTGGAGTCCCGCTCGGTGAGCATCTATTCGGGTACATCCGAGATCCAGAAGAACATCATCGTCGGTCGTCTCCTGGGGATCAGATGAGCGATCTCGCCGCGGCCTTCCACCAGGCCCTGGGGGAGTTGCTCCCATTCTCGGAAGCGCTGGACCGGGCCAGGGAGTTCCGGTCGCTGTCTCCCCGAGTACGAGCGGAGATAGTCGGTATGGGTTGGAACGGGCTGCTGACGCCCCAGGAGGCCGGTGGTTTGGGGTTGAGGGTCGGGGAGGTCATTGACTTGTGCGCGGTGGCCGGTGAGCACCTCCTGCCCGTGGCGCTGCTGGACGAGTCGCTGCTCTTGGCGCCGGCCCTGGCCGCGGCCGGCCACTCCGGTCTGGCGGGGGTTGTGGAGGGTGAGGTGGCCGGGGGAGCGGGATACGTCACCGAAGGATCGGGGGATGTGGATGCCGGCGGGATGCTGACGGTCTCCGGGGTGGGAGTGAGGCTTTCGCCGGGAGCCAGGCTAGCGGCGCTCTGCCATCCTCGCTGGACGGCAGTGATCTCCCTCGAGGACCCGCGTGTGCGCCTGGAGCGGGCCGACGCCCTGGACCGGGGCCAGGGCGTTCATACCCTGTCGGCCTCGGATGTCCAGCTCGAGGTGATGCTGGATAGCTGGACCGACGGTGGGGCCGTGGCTGCCGGATGGCTGGCGGGGCTCCTGGCCGACCTGGTGGGCGGGGCGGAGCGGATCATGACGCTGTCGGTCTCCCATGCCCGCAGCCGCCAGCAGTTCGGACGCCCTCTCACCCGTTTCCAGGCGGTGACGCACCTCCTGGCTGAGATGAAAGCACGTTTGGAGTTGATGCGCTCGGCCGTGGCCCGGCTGGCCTTCCTGATGGATGAAGGCTCCGGGGACCCCGGGTTCCTGGCGGGACTGCTCTGGTCGGTCCCCGCCTATGCGCGGGAGGTGTGCGAGTCTGCCATCCAAGTGCACGGCGGGATCGGATTCACCTGGGAGTACGGCCTCCACCTCTACTACCGCAGAATTCTCTCTCTCCAATCGATGCTGGGCGGCGCCCTGAACACCGCAGCCCAAGCCGGCCGGGCCTACATGGACGTCGGCTAGGGTGAACTCCTATGTCCTGTCGCGGTGTCGGGGCGACGCCTACCGCAGCCTGTGAATAAAGCGATAGGGACTAAGAAATCTTCGCGCTTATGTGATTATTGGGGTGGGAGGGAAAAGAAATGGCGTGCGGGCACAGTCTCAGTCTCCAACCCGTGGAGGACAACACCACTAGCCCAGGATCAGACTCAACGCCGCCACCGCGATGCCGACCATGGCAATGGTCGTGCCGCCCAGCCACTTGATCAACTCGAGTTTCAGGTCTCTCAGATCTGCCCGGACTTCTGCCCGCAGAAGGTCCAGATCCGCCCGCCACTCCGTCCGTAGGAGATCCAGATCTGCTTTGGTCGCCAGTCCGGCACGCCCTGCCATGACAGTGCCAACCACCGCCTCAGCCTGGGGGTTCTTCGAATCCGGCGCCCACGAGATTCTTCACCTCTCTATGAGTATCTACGTTTGTTGCCATCTTACGTCGTCCCCTTTCCCGGCTGGCTCCCGAGTACTCCACTGCACCGCACCCCCAACCGCGGGAGTATGTGATCACTATACATCGGCGCACGCCACAAGGCCCGGGAACGACCGGGCCGAGTGGTCAGCGGCCTTTGAAGTTGGGGGGCCGCCTCTCGGCGATGGCCCGGAGGGCTTCGTCGTGGTCGTCGGACAGGAAGGTAAAAAGCTCCCATCCTGCCGCCGAGTCGAAGGCCACGTTCAGCGCGTCCTTTATCAGCTTGTTGACGGCCATCTTGGTGAAGCGGATGGCCAGGGGAGCACCTCGGGCGAGCCGTTCTGCAAATGCGACGGCCTCGGGGAGAAGTTGGTCGGGAGGAAACACCCTGTTCACGAGCCCGATCCGCTCCGCCTCTTCTGCGGAGAGGGGATCCCCTGTCATCAGGTACTCCTTGGCGCGGGCCGGGCCCACCAGAAGCGGCCAGATGGCGGTGCCCCCGTCTCCCGCCACCAGGCCCACCCGGACGTGGGGATCGGAGATGACGGCGTCGGCGGACATGAAAATCACATCGCACAACAGGGCTATGGAGGCACCCAGGCCCACCGCCGGGCCGTTGACGGCGGCGATGATGGGGATCTCTATATCCACCAGGTCCCAGATGAGCTGCTTGGCGTCCCGGCGGAGATGATCCAGGGTCTCTGTGTCCCGCAGAGTCGGGAACCATCCGAAGTCCCCGCCCGCCGAGAACGCCCGCCCTCTGCCGGTGAGGATCGCCACCCGGGCCTCGTCTTCTCGCTTCAGCATCCTGAACAGGGCGGTCAGGTCCTCGTGGAGTTGGCCGTCCACGGTGTTGAGAGGCGAACGGGGGTTATCTATGACGGCGGTCAGCACATCTCCTGTACGCTGGATACCGATGGTGGGTAATTGGCGTTCCATGTCGCTCCTTGACGGACAACTGCCAGGCTACTCCGTCGACGGGCTGAGTTTCGAAGACGCACCCCGCGCCGTGCCGTTCATGCCCGAAAAGAGGACGTGATGTTCGAGTCCCTCACCGAGAGATTCTCGTCCATATTTACCCGCCTCAACCGAAAGGGCCGGCTCTCGCAAGCAGACTTGCGATCGGCGCTCCGGGAGGTGCGCCTGGCCCTGCTGGAAGCAGACGTCAACATTCACGTGGTCAACAGTCTCTGCGAACGGATCGGCAGGAGAGGCCGGGGTGCGGAGGTGTCGAAGAGCCTCACACCCGGCCAGCAGGTGATCAAGATCGTCCACTCCGAGTTGGTCAAGACCCTGGGTGAGACGCCCGCGCCCCTGGTGGTGAAGGGATCTCCGCTAACCGTGATGGTGGTAGGCCTCCAGGGGTCGGGAAAGACCACAACTGCCGCCAAGCTGGCGCTTCACCTGCGGGAGAAGTACCAGAAGCGGCCTCTCCTGGTGGCCGCTGACCTGCAGCGCCCTGCCGCGGTCGAGCAGTTGGTCACGCTCGGAGAAAGAGCGGGGGTGGCCGTCTATCAGGAGCCGGAGGAGTCCGGTCCCCAGCGAGTGGTGCGGGCCGGTCTGCGATACGCGCGCGGCAAGGGCAACGACGCGGTGGTGATAGACACCGCCGGTCGGCTGCAGATCGATCAACGGCTGATGAACGAACTGGCCGCCATGGCCGAGATCGCACATCCCCAGGAGACGCTGCTGGTGGTGGACGCCATGACCGGCCAGGACGCGGTCACGGTGGCGCAGGGGTTCGCGGAACGGGTGGACCTGACCGGGATCGTCCTCTCCAAGGTGGATGGAGACGCCCGGGGCGGGGCGGCCATCTCGGTCAGTGAGGCCACCGGGCAGAGGGTCAAGCTGGTGGGAGAGGGAGAGGAGTTGTCGGCACTCTCGGTGTTCCATCCCGACCGCATGGCGTCCCGGATCCTGGGGATGGGAGACGTGCTCACCCTGATAGAGAAGGCCGAAGCCGTGACCCCCCGGGCGGATGCGGAGAAGTTCGTCCGGGCCGCTACCACGCAGAGTCTCGGCCTCGACGACTTCTTGGAGCAACTTCACAGCCTGGGTCGGATGGGGGGAATGGACGCGGTTCTTGCTATGATGCCCGGTGGGGCCCGATCAGGCATCGCCGGGTTGAGCGATGACGAAATGCGCCGCACTGTGGGGATCATCCACTCGATGACCCCCGAGGAACGGCGCAGTCCCAAGTTGATCACCGGTAGCCGTCGGCGCCGGATCGCTTCGGGGTCGGGCACCACCGTTACGGCGGTGAACCGGTTGCTGAAGAGGTTCGCCGATACCCAGAAAATGATGAACATGCTGTCCGGAAGGGGGAAGTTTCCCGGAATGGGAATGGAAGGGCTTCTCCAGCCGGCCAGGACCCGACGACGACGCAAGAGGTGAAATGACATGGCGGTACGCATCCGTCTTATGAGGATGGGGAAGAAGAAGACGCCCAGCTACCGGGTGGTGGTGACCGATGGCCGGAAGCCCCGCGACGGGCGATACATAGAACAGATCGGCCGTTACGATCCCCTGGCCGAGCCGTCGCTGATCGAGATCGAAAACGACCGGGCGGTGGACTGGCTGGTGAAGGGGGCCCAGCCGTCTGATCGCGTCCGCAAGCTGATGGAGATCTCCGGCGCATGGACCCGTTACCGCGTGACGGCGGGCAAGGCGCATCGAGTCAGTGACGAGACATCTGCCGCGGCGCCGGACCCCGGTTCCGCCTCCGGTGAGGCGGAGGCTTCCATGGAGAGACCGGTGGCAGCCGCCGAGACGCCGGCGTCCTGAGCAAGATGGCTATGAGCGACACCGAGAGGGTGGAACGGCTGGTCGGATACCTGGTCAGAGAGATCGTCGAGCGGCCCTCGGAGGTAACCGTGACAATGGTCAAGAACCGGCCGAGGCGGGTGCTGGCCGAGGTCCGGGCCGCCAAGCAGGACATGGGGCGGTTGATCGGTCGTCGGGGGAGGACCGCCAACGCCATACGCACCCTGGCTCAACTGGTCTGTGACGATGACTGGATTGTCGAGATCGAATTTCTCGACTGACCAGGTGGTGGTCGGACGGGTGGGGCGCCCGCACGGATTGGACGGCGCCCTATATGTGTGGCCGGACACTGATGATCCCCGCCGTTTCGAGTCCGGAGCAAGGGTCATGGTGGCGGGAAGGGGAGCTTTGGAAGTGGAGAGGACCCGCATCCACCTGGACAGACTGCTGGTCAAATTTGTGGAGGTGTCCGACCGGACATCAGCCGAGAGGCTGCGGGGCGCCGAGATCTACATCGAGGAGCGCCAACGTCGACCGCTGGGATCGGAGGAATTCTGGCCTGATGAACTGGAGGGACTGGAAGTCAGGACGCCGACAGGGCAGACGGTGGGGACGGTGAGGGGAGTGGAGTGGTCCGACGCCCAGAGCCGGCTGGTGATCGAGACCGAATCCGGGTTGCGGGAGGTTCCCTTCGTGGACGAACTCGTGCCGTCCGTGAATCTTCCCGACGGATACCTGACCCTCGTGGACATTCCCGGATTGCTCTAGCGCGTCTTTGCCCCCCGGTGGGCTTAGCACCCTACGGGGTTCGGTGCGCCGGCCGGCCGTTGTTGCTTCCCAGGGCGGTGCTTTTAGTTCTCGAAGAACAGCCTGGCCTGGGCGTCCTCCACTTGCAGGGTGGCCCATCCACCGGGTCCTTCCAGGAAGACCGCCACGAAACTCGACCACAGGTCGTTGGTGCCCGCCAAGGGGAATCTGGCTTCGGTTACGGTCCCGTCCCGACCGGTGAGGGTGGCCACCGACTCATCGATCCCGGGGCGGAGATACCCGTTCACCGTGAAGGGATAATGGATCTCTTCCCGACCCGACGGTAGGAAAAGGACCGCCTTGGAGCCGACTACCGGCCTGTGGAAAAACGGGATGTCCCCGGGCTTGAGGTCGAGTGTCAAGGTGGCCGGTGCGGAACTGGGAATCATCCTCGCCGAGACCGCTTCGGAGACGTGAAGATCCACGACCAGTCCTGCGTCGGGCGCCTTCACCACGTAGATGCGGTCAACCAGGGGGGTGTTCACCAACTGGAAGGAGACCGCCGAGGTTTCATCCCCCTCACCAAGATGTAGACGGATCACCCCTCGTTCGGGTAAGGAGGTCAACAGTACGGGGGGTGGCACCAGGGTGGGCGCTCCCTCCGGGCTGGCCATGGAGAGCAGGAAACGCTCGCACTCCCCCCAGGACTGCCAATCGATTGAGGCCAATATCGCCGAGTCCGAACCGGTCGGGTTGTAGCTGCCGATCTCCCCTTCGTCTCCGAAAGGGGGCTCGGGGGTCAGGCAGGGAGGGATGGGCTGGGGATCGGCGGTCTCCGAAATCCGGGTTGTGGAGGTGGTAAACACCGGAGGTGGGCTGGTGGTCGTGGTGGCGGCGGCGGTGGTCGAGGTGGGCGCAGCCGTCTCGGTAACCGGCGCGGCGGCGGTAGTGGAGGTGGGCGCCTCCGCCGGTATGCAGGCCGCGATCAGAACCAGTCCGGCCATGAGCCCCCTGCGAAGCATCTATCCAGGCTAGTTGAGGCCGGTCCGGAGGTCAGCCGCGGTTACTCCAGCGTTGGTAGTGGACGGTCTCCGAGCGGGGCCGCTTTCCCCGGGCCAGGGAACCGGAGCGGCGGTCAGCAGCGGGGTAGCCGACGGTCACCACGCCCAGCGGAGCGGTGTCATCGGGGATTCCCAGCAGCCGGGACAGCCCCGGCACGGAGTGGGCGCCCAGGAATCCCGCAGCCAGGCCCTCGTCCACCGCGGCCAGCAGTACGGCCATCAACGCGGCGCCGCCGTCCACCCACCAGTAGGGAACCGGCCAGGCGTCGCTGGCCCCCTTGTCGGGTTCCTGATAGCGACGGTGATAGGCGTCGGCGGAGACGCACACCACTATGTGCACCGGAGCGCCGGACAACCAGGGGTCGAAGCCGCGGTCTGAGTAGCGGGGCTCGTCGGCCAACCGGGCGATCTGCGCCCGGGTCCCGGCGTCGGTCACCACCACCAGGGACTGTCCCTGGGAGTGGCCCGCCGAGGGAGCGGACAGCCCGGCGGTCACGATCCGCTCCACCGCCTCGGGAGAGACCGCTAGAGGCCGGTAGTTTCGCACCATCCGTCTCCGCCGGATCGCCTCGCTGAACTCCATGGCTGCCTTCTTTCCGGATGGCGGGTGTGGTCGGGGTGCTGAACCGTGCTTGCCGGGTTCCGTCACGACGATACCGGTCTCCGGTTTCTCCCCACGGACGACCGGGGAGATGCTGTGATGTCACAATGAGCCGCCCTATGACCTCCCCGAAGAGGTCTCCGAGGCTTGTGGTGGCTCCGCCCGGCCACAGAGTGGTCCAGGTATTCAGGAACGGGGGTCTTCGGGCTCCCGTTCCTGGTATTCGCGCCACTCGGCGATCGAGCGGGAAACGAGGACCATGATCACCGCCATCCCCACCAGGCCCAGAGCGAAACCCACCCCTCCCCAGAAAAGGGATCTGCCCACGCATCCCGATCCGAAGTCGGAACGGCAGGCCACATCGTTCACCACCCACCCCAGACCGCCGCCGAACAACCCGGCTGCCAGCGACGGGATGGCTATCCAGGGGTTGGGCCGGCGCCTCATACCTGGTCTCGGTTCCGCTCGACTGCCGGGCGGGATCCGGTGGTCTCCCTCGCTGACCTGATGCGGAGAGGCGTGGGGCCGGGCACGGGTTCCGGTCGGGTGTCCACCAGGGGCCGGACCGCCAGACGCGCATCTTCCGACCAGGCGGCCCAGGCGGCGAGGCCGCCCCCGGCGACTATCACGGTCCAACCCGGCCAGGGAGTGGTGACCGCAGCCGGCAGGGCAACCGCCGGGACGACAAAGCGGGTGATGAGGAGAGAACCCGCCACAGCCTTGGCGTAGATCGCCGCCGTGGCCGCGGAGAGGGCCGCAAACGCCCAGCCCCCGCCCAACCCGTTCACGGAGACCGCAGCCAGTGCGACCGGCAGACCGGCCAGCACGCAGAGGAGCAGCACGGCTCGGGCGGGAGGACCGAGGGTGGGCGCCCGGCGACGCCCGGACTCTGCAAGCCAGGGGCCCACCGCCAGGGTCAGGGTTGCCGCGGCCGTGCCGACACCCACCCACCACCACCCTGAAAGGGAGATGGCCATCGCCAGGCCCAACTCTCCCGCAGCCAGCCCACCGGCCATCCTGCGTCCCCATCGGGAGTTCTTCACCACCACGCCTACCAGGGCGGCCGTGGAGAGCACCACCAGTCCGGCGGCCAGCACGGCCGACTGGACGGGCTCCCAGGGGCCCCCGCCCGCGGAGATGGCGCCGGCCCACACCAGGGCGGCCAGCAGGCAGAGCCCTCCCGCGGTGGCGGCGGCGGGAGAGGGCGTCACCGTTCTTTCGCGATCTACCGGCGCCGCCGTGACCGGGCTTTCCCCTTCGAGGCGCCCCTGGTCCGGCGGCGCCTCTCCAGGAGTTCGCTGGCCCGCTCAGCGGTAATGGCGTCGGGGTTGTCCGTCTCACCGAGAGAGGCGTTGGTGACCCCGTCGCTCACGTACATCCCGTATCTGCCGTCCCGGAGTTCGACCGGCTTTCCGGTGCGGGGATCGGCGCCGAGTTGCCGGAGGGCCGGGCTTCCTCCCCGCCGGTAGGGTGTGGCCAGCACCCCGAGCGCCTCCTCCAGGGTAATGGTGAAAAGTTGCTCCACGTCCGGGAGGTTGCGGTTGGTCTTGCCCCGGGAGATGTAGGGACCGTACCGGCCGTACCGGGCGATCACCTCGTCGCCGGTCTCGGGGTCCACCCCAACGGTCCGGGGAAGACCGAGCCAACGCAGCGCTTCGGGAAGGCTGAGACCCCCCAACTCGGTCCCTTTGGGTAGAGAGACCCGCTTGGGCTTGGGTTTTCCGCTCTCCGTCTCTCCCAGTTGCAGGTAGGGACCGTACCTACCTTCCAACGCCAACACCTCGAGCCCGCTTCCGGGATCGGTCCCGAGTATCTTGCGGTCGCCTCCCGACCTCCCCTCGGCCAGCATCTCCAGCGCCTTCTCCGGGGTCAGCTCGTCAGGGGGCATCCGATCAGGGATGGAAACTGTTTGACCCTCCCAGTACAGGTAGGGCCCGTATCTGCCGATCCGAGCTGCGATCTCTTTCCCGTCGGGGTCGTGGCCTATCACGATCCTTCGGGAGAGCCGGGTGTCGACTTTCTCAAGACTTGTCTCCACGCCGGCCCGGAGGCCGTCGGGGCCGAAGTAAAAACGCTCCAACCACGGCCTGGTCTGTTCCTGGCGCGAGGCGATCCGGTCCAGATCGTCCTCCATCTTGGCGGTGAACTGGTAGTCGACCAGCTTGGGGAAGCTCTGCTCCAGCAGGGTGATTACCGCGAAGGCCGTGAAGGTGGGCACTAGGGCTCGGCTCTGGCTCCAGACATAGCCGCGGTCCTGGATGGTGCTCATTATCGAAGCGTAAGTCGAGGGCCTGCCCACACCCAGCCTCTCCAGTGTCCTGATCAGGGAGGCTTCGGTGTACCAAGCCGGTGGTCTGGTCCGGTGATCCCTGGCGGTCAAGCCGTCCGCTTCGATCTCTTGCCCGACAGAGAGCGCCGGAAGGGCCGTCGAGGCGTCCTTTCCCTTGTCGCCGTCCGCCTTGCCCCCGGATCCGAGGGCCCTGAGGAACCCGGGGAAGGTGATTGTCCGTCCCTGTGACTCGAAGTCCACGGCCTCACCCCCCGAGGAGACACCGCCCAGGGTGAGCGTGACGCTCTCCCCCGTGGCGTCCTTCATCTGGGATGCAAGGGCCTGTCTCCATATCAACTGGTAGAGCCGGGATGCATCCCCCTCGCCTGTGGCGGAGGTTACCTGCCGGGGGGTCTTCCAGGACATGCCGGAGGGTCGGATCGCCTCGTGCGCCTCCTGGGCTCCCCTCACCCTGGATTTGTAGACCCGCGGCCGGGAGGGAAGGTACTGGTCGCCGAAGACGCTCCGGATCAGGCTCCGGGCGGTGGCGATGGCCTCGTCGGAGACGGAGACCGAGTCGGTACGCATGTAGGTGATGTATCCGTTCTCGTAGAGTTGCTGGGCGGCTCGCATGGTGCGGGAAGGGCTCATTCTGAGTCTTCTCGAAGCCTCCTGCTGGAGGGTGGAGGTACGGAAAGGGGGAGAAGGCGAGCGTTTGTACGGTCTTTGTTTCAGGGCCGTGACAGAGAATGCCGAGTCAGCCAGTTCGGCTGCCAGGCGCTCGGCGTCGTCCTTGGCCAGTTTGAGCGTCTTGGGCTTCTTCAGTTCGCCGCGGGAAGTGAAATCCCTGCCGGTGGCCACCCGCCGTCCCTCCACCGAGACAAGGTGGGCCTCGAACCGGTCGGCCGACTTACCGACCGGGTGAAAGACCCCTGCGAGGTCCCAGAATTCGGCTCTTACGAACTTGATGCGCTCCCGGGCCCTCTCCACAGCCAGGCGGACCGCCACGCTCTGCACCCGTCCGGCGGAGAGGCCGGTCTTGATCTTCTTCCACAGCACCGGCGAGACCTCGTATCCGTAGAGGCGATCCAGGATCCGCCTGGCTTCCTGGGAATCCACCAGGGCCGTGTCGAGTTCCCGCGGGTTGTCGAAAGCGTGGCGGATGGCGTCGCGGGTTATCTCGTAGAAGACCATTCTCCTCACCGGCACCTTGGGCTTCAGCAACTGGGTCAGGTGCCAGGCAATGGCTTCGCCCTCCCGGTCGCGGTCGGTGGCCAGGTACAGGGATTCGGCGGTCGCCAGCGCCTCACGGAGCTTTTTGACCTGCCCGGACTTGCCCGGAGAGGTGACGTACTTGGGTTGGAATCCGCCCTCCACATCCACTCCGAGTTCTTTTTCGGGCAGGTCTCGCACATGCCCCATAGAGGATCTCACCTCTACATCAGGCCCCAGGTAAGAGGAGATGTTGCGCGCCTTGGTGGGCGATTCGACGACGACTAACGCCTTGCTCATTTGGCCTATCAAGTTACCCGTACGCGCCGGCCAATGCCTAACCGAAGTCCGACAGGCCGGGTTGGTGGGTTAGTGTTGTCAGGGTGGATTCGGTGGAAAACATCCGCGGCAAGGAGCTGATACGCCGAGGTCCATTCGCCAAGTTGTGGTGGGCGAACAGTATTTCCAGCCTGGGCGACTGGGTGAACATCTTCGCCACGCTCGCCCTTGCGGCCCGCATCGGCGGTGGGGGGGACGCCTCCACCGTGGCCATCATCGTTCCTCTGGTGGCGCGCTTTTTGCCGGGGATGGTGGCGGGGATGCTCGGAGGAGTGGTGGCGGATCGCTGGAACCGGAAGGTGACAATGGTGGTCTCCGACTTCGGGCGGGCGATCCTGGTGTGCAGTCTGCTGTTCGTTTCCACCCTCTCCCAGCTATTCCTGATCATCGTGCTGGTGGAACTCCTGGGGCTCTTCCGCCAGCCGGCCCGGGAGGCGGTGGTGCCCACCCTGATAGCCTCACGGCATCTGGCGGCGGCCAACGGGCTCAACCTGGTCTCGATGTACGGCACTGCCCCGATCGGCTCGGCGCTGTTCGCGCTCTTGACCGAATTCAGCGAACTTCTTCCCTACACGGGCCGGTTCGGCGCCTGGGTGCTGCCCGCCTTCGTGTTCGACATGGCCACCTTCATGGTTTCGGGGCTGATCACTCTCACCATCCCCATCAAGCGGACCCTGTTGCCGGAGCGGCGACGCATGCGGTTGAAGGCCAAGTCGCTGGCGGCCCCGGTGCGGGATCTCCTGGAAGGGTGGGCCCTGGTGGGGAAGAAGGGCCCGGTGCGGCGGCTGGTGTGGGGAATGGCGGTGGCGCTCCTGGGAGGAGGGGGGCTGTTCGTGATGGGACAACCGTTCAGCCAGCAGGTCCTGGAGGCGACTGAGAGTGGGTACGGGGCGTTACTCACCTCACTCGGCCTGGGGGTCACAATCGGGATGGTGCTTCTGGCCGGTCTCGGGAAGAATCTTTTGCACCGCGAGCCGATCTTCTGTCTGGGCCTGTGGGCGGCGGGCTGGGGAATCATCTTCACCAGTTTCTCCCGGTCGGTCATCTCGGCAGTGGGATGGGTGCTGTTGCTGGGGGTCGGAACCGGCATGGCCTACGTGGCCGGGTTCACCCAACTTCACTCGGAGGTGACCGACGAGATTCGGGGGAGGACTTTCGGGGCGCTGTACACCCTGGGACGGATGGCGCTTCTGATCTCACTGACGGTGGCGGGGGTGGGGGCAGTGGCGCTGGAGGGGGTTCTCCCCGGTCTGCTTACCAATGGAATCCGGGCCGTGCTGTTCATCAGCGGCGTGGCGGTGCTCCTCACCGGACTGGTCACCATCTGGGCGGTACGGTCCCAGTTACGAGTGGTGTTCGACAGGTCGATGACCGCCATGAGAGACACCGGCCAGGCCTTGGGGACGCTGAGAAATCGGAGATCCGAGAAGCCGTGAGGCGGGCTCGGTATCTGGCGACCGAGGGTACGGAGGGGGTGGGCAAGTCCACCCTGTGCGATCTGGTGGCCGCCCGCCTGAGAGAGCGCGGCATCGAGGTGGTGAGGGTCAGAGAGCCGGGAGGGACCCGCCTGGGGGAGGCGGTCCGGGAAGTGCTCCTGCATGGAGGTGAGATGAACGACTGGAGCGAGGCGCTCCTGTTCGCCGCCCAGCGAGCCGAGTTGGTGGAGAGGGTCGTACGCCCATCGCTCTCAGAGGGAAAATGGGTGCTATCCGATCGGTGTTATTACTCGTCCCTGACTTACCAGGGGTATGCCCGCCGCCTGGGGATCGGCCGGGTCTGGTCGGTAAACAGATCGGCTTTGGGTGGGACCCTGCCCGACCTGGTGGTGTGGCTGGACATGGATGCCGGGGCGGCCCTCGCTCGCCAGCAGGGGACCGATCGCATCGGAGCGGCCGACCTTGCGTGGCATCGGGAGGTGTGGAAGGGTTACCGGAGTCTGTGGACCTCCGATCGCGGTCGGATGGTGAGGGTTGACGCCGCGGCGCCCGCCGAAAGGATCGCGGAGCGCCTGGTTTCGGTCTTGGAGATGCGGGGATGGCTGACCGACTGCTAGCGGCGCCGCAAGGTCCTCCACCGATCATCGGGCATGGGCCTGTCTGGGAGCGGCTGATCGCCGAATCCCGCGCTCCGACCGGCGCCTACCTGTTTGTGGGGCCGCGGGGGGTCGGCAAGAGCCTGGTGGCTAGGCGCTTTGCCGAGCGGTTGGTGTGCGGGCTGGGCGGTGAGCACCCCGATGAGTGTTCTTCATGTGAGAAGGCCCGGGCAGGTGGACATCCGGACATCGTGGTCGTGAGCCCTTCCGAAAGACAGCGGATCGGGGTGAATGACGCCCGGGGGGTGGTCCAGAGGGCGGCGCGGACCCCGGTGGAATCGGATCGCAAGGTCTTCATAATCGACCGGGAGATGACCGAACCGGCAGCCAATGCGCTGCTCAAGACGTTGGAGGAACCCACCGGCTCCACGGTGTTCATACTGGTGTCTGTCTCTGCCGAGGACTATCCGACCACGGTGGCCAGCCGCTGCCGCATCATCCACTTCGGCAAAGTGGGCGCTTCCGAATTGGTGGAGGCCCTGGTGATCAGAGGGGTGAACCGCTCCGAGGCGGAGGTCGTGGCGGAGGTGGCGGGAGGCCGGCCACAGATGGCGCTGCAGCTCAGGGGGGAAGCCCCGACGGCGCGGTTTCGCTTCGCCTGGAGGGAGAAGGCCGAGCAGCTGGCCGAGCGTGACCACCTGGGGGCGGGCCAGGCCCTGGCCATGGTGGATGAGGTGCTGACTCACACCGAGCGGATGCTCGATCGGGTTCGGCCCTCCCGGTCGATGGTTGGCCGCGAGAGGGAAAGAGCGCAGCGGGAGACGCGCCGACAGCGCCGGTTGCTGTGGGTGTCGGGGTTGGAGATAATGGCGGGGTGGTTTGTGGACGCCGCAGCCCGGGAGTTGTCAGGGTCCGGCGGAGGACCGGGGAAGGGGATGCGGCCGGCGTCGGTTGAGCCCGCCAGGGCACTCCGCTCAGCAGACCTGATCTTGCAGGCCGGGGTGGAGCTTTCCCGGCTCAACCTCCGTCCCCGGGCCCGCTTGGCGGAGCTCTTCTGCAGGCTGGTCAGGCAATGAGCGGGAGACGTTCCGGCAGGTCGCGGATACTCACCGTTCCCAACCTGGTCTCCTTCTCGCGTATGCTTCTGGTGCCGGTGTTCTGGTGGGTCCTGCTGGGGGGTCGCCCCACGCCGGCCGCGCTGATCCTGGTGGTGATGGGAGTCACCGACTGGCTGGATGGCTGGCTGGCCCGCCGCCTGGACCAGGTGACCGATCTGGGAACCCTCCTGGACCCGGTCGGGGATTGGCTGATGATGGCATCGGCGGTGTTGGGCGGGATGGTGGAGATGCTGCTGCCCGTCTGGGCCGGAACGGTCATCTTGTCCAGATCGGTGGTGGTCGGCTTCTGGTCCGGGTGGATGACTGCCCGGCGATCCGCACTCGACGTCCGCATGAGCGGGAAGGTGGCCATCACCTTTCTCTACATTGCGATTCCCCTGTTCTACTTCTCTTCCGACCTCACCGGTCTATTCGGGACCGTCCTCGAGGGGATAGCCTGGGTGGCGGTGTTGGTGGGAATGGCGCTCTACTGGTGGTCGGGAATCCTGTACATCCGGGACGGACTGGGCGTGGTCCGGGAGAAGCGGTAGCCGCGCTTGGGGGCCGGTGGGTACCGAGCCGGGAGGGGTGGCGGAGAAGCGGCAGGGCTATGCCATTTCCTGATAAGGTATGTTCCCATGGAAGAAAACGGTATCGAGATCCCCGACCACCTCTTGTACACCGCCGAGCACGAGTGGGTTCTGGTCGGTGACGGCAAGGCTCGATTGGGCATCACCGACTATGCACAGGACGCCCTGGGTGATGTGGTCTATGCCCAGTTGCCCCAGGTTGGGGACGAGGTGTCGAAAGGAGAGATCATCGCCGAGTTGGAGTCGACCAAGTCGGTGGGGGAGATCTACGCGCCTTTCGACGGTGAGATCCTGGCGGTGAATGAGGAATTGGAGACCCGACCGGAGTTGGTCAACCACGATCCCTATGGCGTGGGCTGGATCTTGGATCTGTCCCAAGCCGGCTCGCTGCCCTCTGCCCTCCTGGACGCGGCAGGTTACCGGGACCTGGTCTCCTGAGACCGGGCGGTTTCGGGCCGAACTGGCAGGTCCGGCGGGGGGAGGGCAAGTTACAATGAATACTGTGCACTTTCCGCTGCTGTCTGGGGAACAATCTTCCGGCGCCGGGGCGTCGTCCGGTCGGGGGAGTGATCCCACCGCCGTCTTCCGGCCGGTGGATCCCGACTCGGCGCTTCGCAGGGAGGTACTTGGGCGCTTGGAGGGGTTCGGCGGATGGGGGCTGATGGTGGAGAAAGGGGCCCAGGCGGGCAGGACCTACACCCTTTCGAAAGGGATTACCGAAGTAGGGCGCCATCTGCACAGCGGGATCCTCCTGGATGACATCACGGTATCCCGCCGGCATTGCCGCCTGACAGCGGAGGGGGACCGATTAACGGTGGAGGACGAGGGCTCCACCAATGGAACCTACGTAAACGGCGCCAGGATGGAGGAAAGCCGGCTGCAGCCCGGAGACAGGCTGATGGTGGGACGCTTCCACCTGGTTGTAGTCCGGGGTGATGACTGATCAGCAAAGCCTTTCCATCGGGGAGGTGATCAAGGTCCTCAGGAAGGACTTTCCCGAGATCACCGTCTCCAAGGTGCGGTTCCTGGAGACCAAGGGCATGATCCTCCCGAGGCGCACCGCAGGCGGATACCGGCGGTTCGACCGGGCCGACGTGGCCCGGCTTCGGTACATCTTGGGGCAGCAGCGGGATCACTTTCTACCTCTCAAGGTGATCAAATCCAAGCTGGCTGCCTGGGAGCGGGGAGACGACCCCTATGACCCGGCGGGCTCGGACGGCTCCCTCCTCGAAGAGGCCGGTGAGCCGATAACCCGCATCGACGTGTTGCGACGCAGCGGCCTGACCTCCGATCAACTGGACGATCTGGTTGCCCATCGGCTCATCGCCCCGCTGCCGGGGGATGAGGACATCTTTCCTCCCGAGGCGGGTCCGGTGGCGTCGGAGGCCAAGCGCCTGATGGACCGGGGTCTGGGTGGCCGCCATCTCCGCGCCATCCGTCTGGCGGTGGACCGGGAAGTGGATCTGTTCCGGTCGGTGGCGGGCCCCCTGGTGAGGGTGCAGTGGCTGGGCGAGGGCGGCGAGCACGTCCAGGAGTTGCTGGTGGGGTGCGCCGACGCGCTGGTTGGCATCCACCGGGCCTTGCTTCTGGCTTCCCTCCGGGCGGAGTTGGGCCGCTGAAAACCGCTACCGGCCTCGGGTTGAGGGTCGCGTGCCTGGCCACGCTCCTGGTGGCGGTGATGTGCGCCACAGCCACGGCCAGTCCCCTGTGGGTGGAGCCACCTCCCCTTCCCTGGACGCTGGTTCCCGAACCACCCGACCTCGCCGCCGAGTCGTGGCTGCTGTTCGATGAACGCCACGGGGTGGTGCTGGCGGAGCACAACGCCGACCAGCCCAGGCCGATGGCTTCAACCACCAAGCTGATGACTGCCCTCCTGGCGGTAGAGGTAGGTGATCTCTCCTCTCCGGTGCGGGTGAGCGAGGCTGCCGTATCGGTGGGGGAGGCGGGAGTGGATCTCGTGGAGGGAGAGGTCTTCCTGCTGAGAACCCTGGTAAGGGCCCTTCTGATCCGCTCGGGTAACGACGCGGCCTATGCGGTGGCCGAGAACGTGGGCGGAAGCGCCCAGGAGTTTGTGGCGATGATGAACCGCCGGGCCTTGGAACTGGGTCTGCAGAATACCTCCTACGCCAATCCCCATGGTCTCGATCATCCCGACCATTACTCCACGGCTCGGGATCTCCTGGTCCTGAGCCGGGCGGTTCTATCGCATCCCGAGTTGGTCGAGGCGGTGGCCACCCGTCAGATCTCTCTTCGGGATTCGCCGGACGGCCAGGAACGGGTATACACGAACACCAATCAACTGCTCTTCGACTATGAGGGAACGATCGGCGTGAAGACCGGATACACCGACGACGCCGGGAGGGTGCTGGTGGCGGCGGCCGAGAGACAGGGCAGGAGGATTCTGGCGGTGGTGATGAACACCGAGGATCACTTCACCGAGGCCAAGACGCTGCTCGATTACGGGTTCGAGTCATTCGGATCGGTCCCCGGGTTGGCCTTCGCCGATCTGCGGATAAGCCGCAGCCAGCTACTGGCCGAGTTCGCCACCACCACCACGACCCCCGGAGTCCCGGCGGATACCGCGGAGGCCCCGGCGGTGGAGGTGGTGATCACCCGCCAGCCGGTGGCGATCCGGGTGGGTGAACCTCCCGGGGGGCTGGCTGATCTCTTGAGTTGGATGCTGGGGGTCTTCTCCTCCGAGAACTCATAGCCCCGGGCTCCTACCGCCCACACCTTCTCAGGAGCAACCGGGTGTCGGAGGTTATGGTGCGCCAGTTCAGCTTGGACTCCCCGGCGACCCGATCCCTGATCACCGTCCGGACGCCCGTGGACCGGAGCCGTCTGGACATCAGGACCGCGATCAAGACCTTGAAGCCATGCGGCGCCATCCCCTCCAGGGCTTCGGCCAGAACCAACCGGTGGGTTCCGAAGAAACCGGACTGGGGGAATAACAGCCCCCTGGTCCGGCGAGGCATCCGCAGGCGGGTCAGCAGTATGGAGGTCCGGGTGAGGGCCATGCGGTACCACTCCTTGCCCTGTTGCTCCAGCTCTCCCACACACAGGTCATACCCGCTGGTGAGGGCCGCGACCATCTCTTCCACCACGGCCGGATCGTGTTGCCCATCGGCGTCCATCACCACCACCAGTTCGTGACGGGCTGCATGTGCGGCGTTGCGGACTGCTTCGGTGAGTCCTCCTCCCTCGCACACTCGTACCCGGCGGTCTCCGCCGGCGAGGGCCCTCTGCCCGGTTGGGCTGTCCTTCCCTCTCACGACCGAGTCCTCGACATGGTCGGCGGCGGCCACCAACACTTCGGCCTCCTGCGGAAGGTACTCCAACAACTCGGCCAGCGTGGTCCCGATCACGTCCGTCTCGTTGTAGGCGGGCATGAGAACCGAGAAGGGGACTCCTGAGGGGGGGTGACCGTTGCGGGTCTCGGTCTCCGACGCCTTCATGGGCAGTAGTTTGGCGGCATGGCGATGAGATGCTAAACCGGTCGGGATGGAGATCGCCCGCCAGTCGGCCTCAAGCAGTCGGATCCTCAGTCATAGGATGGGGGCCATTAAGATTAGGAAAACCATGAGCGACGCTGACCGGCTGTTCGGCCCGGGCACCGTCTCGGAGGTGTTCACCTCCGAGGAGATCTCGGAACGGGTGGCCGAACTGGGCAGGGCCCTCACCACCGAATACCGGGACCGTTCCCCGGTGATGGTGGGGATAATGAAGGGATCGGTGTGCTTTCTGGCGGACCTGGTAAGGAACATGGATCTTGAGATGGAGATCGAGTTCCTGGCGCTCAAGCGCTACAGGGAGGGCGCCTATGTCGGTATCGCCATGGATCTTTTCACTGACATCGGTGGACGGGACGTGATTGTGGTCATGGACATGGTGGACACCGGTTTCAACCTCGATGCCATCCACCAGTTGTTGAGAGAGCGCGCCCCGGCTTCCATTGCCACGGTTGCCCTTCTGGACCGGAGGGTGCGGCGGCTGATGGAGGTGCCTCTGGAATACCGCGGCTTTGAGGTCGGATACGACTTCCTGGTGGGATACGGCTTGGACTGGGATGGCCGCTACCGGGGGCTGCCTTCGATTTGGGCAGTGCTCGATCGGTCGGCCCTCGAAACCGATCCCCATTTGCTGGACCGCCACGTGTTTGCGGAGAGGTAGCCCTCCTCCAGTCGTGGAGAGCGCGCCCCGGCGTCGATTGCTACGGTCGCCATTCTTGACGGGTCGTCAGCGCCCCTCCTCGAGAAGTGTCGTCACCGTGTCGACTAGTAGCCGGTGCTCTACCCGGTGGATCCGCTCGGTGAGGATGTGGATCGAGTCGTCGTTGTGTATCGGTATCTCTTCGCAGGTGATGACGGGACCGTCATCCACGCCCTCGTCCACGACGTAATGAACCATCACGCCGGCGGAGGTGACTTCCCCGGCTCGGTAGGCGGCCCACGTGTCTTCAATTGCAGTAGCTCCCGGAAACATCCCGGGAAGCGCGGGATGGAGGTTGATCACCTGTTTCGGAAATCGGTCGAGAAACGCCGTTGACAACAGGTGCATCCACCCGGCCAGCACCACCAGATCGGGCCGGGCGTCGGCTACGGCGTCGGCCAGGTCGGCGTCGTAGCGGGAACGGGCCGCCAACAGATCAGGTTCACCTTGGACATAGGGCCCGAGCAGGCGGCATTCCTCGGGGATTCCTGCATGGCGGGCCCGTTCCCGAGCGGGTGCCCCCCGGCGATTGACGATCACCTTGGTCACTTCGGCTGGAACCCGACCGGCTGCGACCGCGTCGATCAGTGCTTGAAGGTTGGTCCCCGAGCCCGAGGCCAGGACGACCAGCCGTCCCGTCACCGCCAGGACCCGGCCAACGCCACCCGGTCACCCCCGTCCCGGATGGGTATCACTTCCCCGATCTCCAGACAGCCCAACTCGATGGCTCGCCTCCCCAGGACCCTGTCGATGACCGCCGCCATACCGATGCCCATGTTCCATGTGCGGAATGCCTCAGCATCTTCGATCCCGCTCCAATCCACAAGGGTGACGAAGGGCTCCGGTATCCTCCACGATCCCAGTTCGACCGTCACACCCAGGCCAAAGGGGAGCACTCTGGGAAGGTTGTCGACCAGGCCACCGCCGGTCACATGCGCCAAGGCCTTGGGCGCCACTCCCTCGGCTAGCAGCGAGCGCATGAACGGCAGGTAGCTGCGGTGCGGGGCCAGCAGGCGATCGATCATGGGTTTCGGCGGTTCCCGGTTCTCGATCAGCCGACGGATCAGCGAATACCCGTTGGTATGCGGCCCGCTGCTCGGTAGGCCGACCAGCAGGTCCCCTTCCCTCACCTCGTCCAAACGGGGGAGAAGACCATCACGGTCGGCTGTCCCGACGATCGTTCCGACGACGTCCACTGCCCCGGCCGCATAGACACCCGGCATCTCCGCCGTCTCACCTCCCAGCAGGGCACAGCCCGCCTCCCGGCATGCGTCCGCCATACCCGCAACGATTGCGACCACCACTTCGGGTATCAGTTTCGAGGTCGCGATGTAGTCGAGGAAGAATCTCGGCTCGGCACCGACCACGAGGATGTCGTTGATGCAGTGGTTGACCACATCGACGCCTACTCCGTGCCAGCGGTCGTACCGAGCCGCCAGCGCGACCTTCGTGCCGACCCCGTCAGTAGATGCCACCAGCACCTTCCCGGGTCCGAGCCCGTCGGCCGCGTAGAGGCCGCCGAATCCTCCCCCGCCCTCCAGTACCTCGTCGGTAGTGGTGGAGGCCACTGCCGAGGCCAGGAGTTCCACGGTTCTGTTGCCGGCATCTATATCGACCCCCGCGTCGCGATAGGTGATCATCCGACGTCCACCTCCCGGCACGGCAGTGATCGGGCCTCTGGTGGGAGGCGGCGGCCGATGTCCCGCCGGTAATGCGCACCCTCGAAGGAGATCGACTCGGTGCCCGCGTAGGCACGCTCCGTCGCCTCCGCCAGGGTGCTCCCCAGGGCGGTGACGCCCAGCACCCTCCCGCCGGCGGCGAGGGTCACGCCTTCGATGCGGTCGGTCCCGGCGTGGAACACCAGGCATCCAGTCAGTTTCGCCTCTTCGAGACCTGTGATCGGTGCAGGTGGAGCAGAACCGGTCGGATAACCGGCGGAGGCCATCACCACGGTGGCGGACGCCGACCGCGACCAGTCGACGGGGATGCCGTCCAGCGAACCCGTGGCACATCCGAGCATGACCTCGAAGAGATCACTCTCCAAGAGCGGCAGCACCGCTTGCGCTTCAGGATCGCCCATGCGGCAGTTGATCTCCAGCACCTTGGGTCCGGCGTCGGTGATCATAAGCCCGAAGTAGATCACGCCTCGATACGGCGTACCGGTCTCCCCGAGCGCGTCAAGGGTCGGGCGGATGATGCGGTCGCTCACTTCGGCGATGAGCGCTCCGGTGGCGACCGGAGACGGCACGAAGGCACCCATTCCTCCCGTATTCGGTCCCCCGTCACCGTCGAGGAGCCGTTTGTGGTCCTGCGCCGAGGGCATGACGACAAAGTCGGTCCCGTCGCTGAAGGCGAGCACCGACACCTCGGTGCCCCACAGCCGTTCCTCCACCACCACCTCACGACCTGCTTCTCCGAACCGCCCTTCGATTAGCATCGCCCGGAGAGCCGCAGCCGCCTCCCCATGGGTCTCGGCAACCACCACTCCCTTGCCGCCCGCCAGTCCGCTGGCCTTGATGACCGGGGCGGAAGGGAGTTGCTCAAGATAGGCGATGGCGAGGTCCGGATCACGGAACGAGGCCGATGCGCCGGTCGGTATCGAGAGCGCGTTCAAGAAGGTCTTGCAGTAGGCTTTCGAAGCCTCTAGGCGAGCGCAGGCAGCGGTAGGGCCGAAGGCAGGGATACCGACCGCATCCAGCGCATCGGTAAGTCCCGCAGCCAGCGGAGCTTCGGGACCTACTGCCACCAGGTCTACCGATTCATGGCGGGCAGCGGCCACCAACCCGGCGATGTCACCTGCTCCGACTGGCAGGTTCTCGCAATGCTTCTCCGAAGCCGTGCCCGGGTTACCGGGCGCTACGAGGATCCGGTCCACCCGGGGGGACTTGCCCAGGGACCAGGAGAGCGCATGCTCGCGGCCTCCTCCACCCACCACAAGCACCGTGGTCACCTGCTCACTCTCCCCACACTGAAGCCAAGCGATCCTTGAGACCTAGTTGCAACTGAACGAAGCTCTCAGGCTCGAACGGGTACTTGCCGGTGAAACAGGCGTTGCAGTAGCCGTCTTCGGAAGAGAGTGCTCTCATCAGACCCTCCAGCGAGAGATAGGCGAGGGAGTCGGCGCCGATCTCCTCACAGATCTCGGGCACCGAAAGGCGGGCGGCGACCAGATGCTCCGGGGAGTCTATGTCGATCCCCATATAGCAGGGATGGGTGATGGCGGGGCACGCCACCCGCACGTGCACCTCCGCGGCCCCGGCGTCGCGCAACATACGCACCAACTGTCCGACAGTCGTCCCCCTCACGATCGAATCGTCGACCATCACGATTCGCCGGCCTACCAGGTTATCCGTGAGGGGATTGAATTTCATGGCCACACCGGCATCGCGCAGTTCCTGGGTCGGTTCTATGAAGGTCCGGCCCACGTAGCGGTTCTTGATCAGCCCCTCTGTGTAGGGCAGATCCGATTCTTGGGCGAATCCGACCGCGTGGGGCGTTCCCGAGTCGGGCACGGACAGAACCAGGTCCGCTTCGACCGGGGCTTCTCGCGCCAGTTCCCGGCCGAGCCGCTGTCGCACGCTGTGCACCAGGTCGCCGTCGTGGACGGTGTCGGGCCGTGAGAAGTAGATGTGTTCGAAGGTGCAGAAGGCCCGGGCGGGCGGCGGCGCCCCCTGTTCGATGTTCAGCCCGGAAGCGTCGATCCTGGCAATCTCCCCTGGCTGCAACTCGGCCACGAAGCTGGCGCCGGTCGTTGAGAACGCACAGGTTTCCGACGCAAGTATGTAGCCATCATTGATCTCCCCGATCACCAGGGGACGGAATCCACGCGGGTCGCGCACTCCGTATATAGCCTGGCGGGTGAGAATGGTGAGCGAGTAGGCTCCCTCGACCCGCCTCATGAGCGTCCGGATCCTATCCAGCCAGCTACCCGACGCCCCGGTGAGGACATGAACCATCAGCTCGGTGTCGGAGGATGTCTGCAAGCCCACGCCCTGTTCCAGAAGCTCCCGGCGAAGCTGGGGGGCGTTCACGAGGTTGCCGTTGTGCGCCACCGCCAGCGGACCGTCGATGGTCTCGATCACCTGCGGCTGGGCATTGCGAAGGGTGGAACCGCCGGTGGTGCTGTAACGGTTGTGGCCGATGGCGACCGAACCTTTCAAAGTCGAGAGGATGTCCTCGTTGAAAACCGAGCCAACCAGCCCCTCACCCTTGTGCACGTGGGTGAATAGGCTGTCGTAACTGACGATCCCGGCGGCCTCCTGACCCCGATGCTGCAAGGCGAAGAGCCCGAAGAACGCTATCCGGGCCGCTTCCCGGCCGGGCGCATAGACGCCCACCACCCCGCACTTCTCGCGGGGGCTGTCACGGTCAAGGTCGCCGATCATGACCGCCGCCGAAGCCTGCGGCGCGCCGCCAGAGCGCGTTGCAAAGCCCGCTCGACTGTGGTGTCTGTGCACGTGATGTGGCCCATCTTGCGACCGTTGCGGACCTCCTCCTTGCCATAGAGATGGAGGTGCACGCCAGGGTCGGACATGGCCTCCGACCAGACAGGTTGGCGGCCGGAATGATCCTTCCAAAGATCACCGAGAAGCTGCACCATGGCCGCAGGACGGCAGGAGCCGTCACCGAGGGGCAGGCCGCATATCGCACGGATGTGCTGACCGAACTGGCTGGTGGAGGCCGCCTCGATGGTGCAGTGGCCGCTGTTGTGCGGACGCGGAGCGATCTCGTTCACCACCAGGCTGTCTCCGGCTACGAACATCTCAACGCAGAGCACCCCGACCAGGTCGAGGTGGCGGACGATCGCGGTTGCGAGTTCCACGGCAGCTCCGACCACCCTGGGCGGGACCGATAAGGGTGGCGTAACCGTCGTGTCGAGTATCCGGTTGACGTGGACGTTCTCCAAGACGCCGTGATGGGCCACCTCGCCATCGATCCCCCGGGCTACGACCACCGAGATCTCCACGTCGAAGGGAACCACCTCCTCGACCAGCAGGCGCTCGGGACCGAGTGCCTCCACGACCCCGCCCACCGCGGCCTGGTCAGCCGTCGTGAGTCGAACCTGGCCGCGGCCATCATATCCGAACCGCATGCGCTTGACGATGACCGGCAGACCGAGGTCCGCTACGGCGCGATCCAGATCGGTTGCCGTAGCGACTTCGCGAAACGCCGCCACCGGCGCTCCGGCGGCCATCAGGGCGCGGCGCTCCCGACCCCGGTCCTGGGCGGCCGTTATAACCGATCCGGCCGGCCGAACCGGTACATCCGACCGGGCAGCCAACTCTGCAAGCAGACTCACTTCCACATTCTCGAACTCCCACGTGATGACGTCTGAGAGGTCTACAAACTGCTGCACGGCCAGATCGTCATCGTACGAGGCCGCCACCTCGACGTCCGCCACCCGCCCGCCAGGGGTGTCCTTGGCCCCTCCGGTCAGCACGGCCACGCGGTAGCCGAGCCGATGAGCCTCGAAGGACAGCATCCTTCCCAGTTGTCCGCCACCCACGATGCCGATCGTGCCTCCGGGCTCCAACGGGCGGTTCATCATAGTTCGAGCTCGACCCCGCTCGCGGCCGCGGCCCGCCTTTCACGGTACGCCTTGAGCCTCCCGGCCAACCGTGGATCGTGACGGGCCAGCATCGCCACCGCGTACAGGCCGGCATTGGTGGCCCCCGCCTCGCCGATCGCCATGGTGGCGACCGGTACCCCGGCCGGCATCTGCACGATCGACAGGAGCGAATCCATACCCCTCAGGGCGCGGCTCCGGATCGGGACGCCGATGACCGGGACAATCGTGTGTCCGGCGACCATCCCCGGTAGGTGCGCGGCGCCACCGGCCCCGGCGATGATCACCTCGAGTCCCCGATCTGAAGCAGAGAGGGCGTAGTCCGCCATGAGGTCAGGGGTGCGGTGCGCCGAGATGACCCTGGACTCATATGGAACTCCGAAGTCTTCGAGGACTTCAGCGGCTCGTCGCATGGTTGGCCAATCGGACTCGCTGCCCATGATGATCCCAACGAGCGGGGGTCCGGTCAAGCTCCTTCTCCTCCGCCCCCCGCCGGCGAGCTGCCGGACAAGGCAATCACTCTATGTAGACAGACCAGTGCACCGGTCCTTTCCCGCTTCCGAAGCCAGCGAGGAACTGGTCCACCCGCCGGAGCCTTGGGCACCATTATGCACGGTGGTGCAAGCGAACCGCGGTAACGACGCGAGGTGTCGCCGGGTAGCAAGCCGGAACCAGCGGATGGCCGGTGAGGACCTCGAACACCTCCAGATAAACTTCTGCGGTTCTGATTGCCAACCCGGTTGCCAGCGGCGGCGGGTCACCCTCTCCCACAAAGCCCTGAGCGGCGAAGGCAAGACGGACGATTTCCTTGTCCAGATTCTCGGGCTGCCCACCGGCAGCGAGGCGCTCCTCCACAGTTGCCGCCCTCCAGAAACGTGACGAGTCGGGTGTGTGGACCTCGTCGATGATGACCACCCTGCCATCCGGGTCGAGACCGAACTCGTACTTGGTATCGACCAACACCAAGCCGGCTTCCGCAGCCGTCCGTGCGCCCCGCTCGAACAGGGCTAGAGCGATACTCCGCACCTCATCCCAGCACCGGGCCTCCACCAGCCCGCTCTCGACGATGTCCCGCTCGCTGATCGGACGATCGTGGGCGCCCATGGCGCCCTTGGTGGTCGGGGTGATGATCGGTCGCGGCAACTGATCGTTCTTCTTCAGACCATCAGGAAACCGCATGCCGTAGACGTGGCGGGCGCCGGCTGCGTAGAGGGTCCACAGCGAGGTGCCGGTCGTTCCGGTCAGCCGGCTTCGGACCACTACCTCCACCGGCAGAGGCCGACACTTGCGGGCGATCATCACATTGGGATCCGGCACCCCGACCATGTGGGTGGGGACCAGATCGGCGATCCGGTCGAACCACCAAGCCGACAACTGGTTGAGAACCTGGCCCCGGTACGGCACTGTTCCCAAGATCCGGTCGAAGGCCGACAGGCGATCGGTGGCGATCAAAGCCAGCCGGTCACCTAGATCGACGACGTCACGCACCTTGCCCCGCACGACGGGACCGACGTCCTGTACGTCGGCGGCTTCGATTCCTGTGAAGGGTTGGGCCAGGGGGAGCCTGAGGTCGGGTCTCACGACCTCGATCTCGTCGGGCTGCTCACCGGGCGGCATCGACGAATGCCTTGAAGAGAGGGAGCCCCCGCGCCCCGGGCGGCCCCCCGGGCCGTTGCCAGTCGACCACGTGGTCCTCGGGATGCGGCATGAGCCCGACTACCGCCCCGGTGGCGTCGCAGAGACCGGCGATGTCACCTACCGAGCCGTTGGGATTGGCCGGATACAGACCGCCCGCCACCCGGTCCCCGCCTTGCTGGCCGTCCCCCGACAGGTAACGGAAGGCGATCCTTCTCTCGGCCTCGAGGATGCCGACTACCTCGGGATCGCTCACCGCCACCCGGCCCTCCCCATGGGCCACCGGGCAGCGGATCTTCATACCCGCCAGGGAGCCGAGCCAGCCGGACCGGAACACCGGCTCGACGCGCAACGTCACCCACCGGCATTCGAAGCGTCCGTTGGCATTGTCGGTGAGCGTGACTCCCAGTCGCCCTTCCGGTCCGCTCGATTCCCCCAGCAGGCCGGATTTGAGCAGCGCCTGGAAACCGTTGCAGATTCCCAGCACGGGCCGCCCCAACCGGACCGAGTTGGCAAGTTCCTCGTACAACCACGTGCGCATCTCGAGAGCCAGACGCACTCCGGCTCCCAGTGCGTCGCCATACGAGAACCCGCCCGGCAGCACCAGGCCGCCGAAATCGGACATCGAGGCAACCCCTCTGCGGAGGTCGGTCATGGAAACGATGCGCGGGTCGCCTCCGGCCAACTCCACAGCCACAGCCGCCTCGGCGTCGCGGTTGGTTCCCGGCGCGTGAAGGATGAGGATCGGTGGCGAGGTCACGACTCTCGACTCCGACCGGTGAAGGCCCGCACGGCTGAATCGAGGCTGATTGAAACCGGCTCTCGGTGAAGCGGTTGCGGCTCGGCCGCCCCTGCGACGGCGATCTCGATCGAGGAACTCCCGGTCACCACACCGATGCGACGACCCAGCGGGCCGAGCCGGGCCGCAAGGTGGCCGCGCCTTGCCGGGGGCGACTCCAACAACAGCCGGCCGACCGCCTCGTTGGTGAGGGCGGCGAGGATACCTCCTGATCCCGCCGCAGGGACGGTTGCCTCGACCCCGAGCCTTCCACCGATGGCCATTTCTGCGATCGCCACCGCGATGCCCCCGTCGCTCACATCGTGGGCGGCTGTCACGCTGCCGTCGGCGATCAGGCGATGAACAGCGATGTAGCGCTCCAGCGGCTCGTCCAAGGTCGGCGGCACCCGACGGTCGCAGATCCCCAGCAGGTCGTCGACGAGAGAGCCGCCGAGTCGGTCCGACGGGTCGCCGACCAGCCAGAGATCGCACCCGGCCCGGGTGAATGCGCTGGCAACCGTCCGGTGTAGGTCGGGTACCAGTCCGAGGGCCGAGATGAGCAGAGTGCCGGGGATTGGCTCTCCCGCGTATTCGTTGAACAGGCTGTCCTTCCCGGAAATGAACGGCATGCGGTAGCGGCGCGCTCCCTCCAAGCATCCCTCCAGCGCCCTGACCAGCGATCCGAGCCGGTCGGGTTTGGTGGGGTCGCCCCAGCAGAAATTGTCGAGCAGGGCGACCCTGGCCGGATCGCCCCCCACCGCCACGAGATTCCGGACCGCCTCGTCGATGGCATGCAGCGCCATCGACCAGGGATCGAGACGGCCGATACGCGGATTGATACCCACCGACAGGGCAACGGCCGCGTCATGGTGCCAGGTGCCCAGGGGTTTAAGCACCGCGCCGTCCCCCGGGCCATCGGCCCGGACGCCGACGAACGGACGGCCTACGGTGCCGCCGCGTACCTCGTGGTCGTAGGTCCGCACGATGGCCTCCTTCGAGGCTACGGTCGGATGGGACAGGAGTTCGAGGAGCACCCGGGTGGGGTCGACCTCGGGCATCTCCACGGGCTCGGGGACGGGGTCCGCCCACCGCCCGACCATCTCTTTCCGCGGGGCTCCGCGATGGAGAAATTCCATGGGAAGGTCCACTACCGGCGTTTCACCATGTCGCACCACCAGACGCCCGGTCCCCGTGAACCGTCCGAGGTCGGTCATCTCCACTTCATGGTGCTCGCACAGCTCCCCCAAAGTTCCAACCCTGCTGCTCGGCACTGCCAGAACCATGCGCTCCTGGGCCTCGGAGAGCCAGATCTCCCACGGTTCCAGGCCCGCGTACTTGAGGGGCACGCCTGACAGGTCCACTTCGGCTCCGAGATGCTCTCCCATCTCACCGACCGCCGAGGAGAACCCGCCGGCTCCGCAGTCGGTGATGGCGTGATAGATGCGCAGATCCCGGGCCTGCTCGACCACCTCGATACAACCCTTCTGGGTGATGGGGTCGCCGATCTGTACGGCAGTTCCCGCTTGCTCGGCGGTGGCTTCGTCCATCCCAGCCGAGGAGAAGGTGGCGCCATGGATGCCGTCCCGGCCGGTTCGGCCTCCGATGGCGATGATCCGATCGCCGGCCTGCGGTTCGGTGGGATGCGACCCCGAGGGCAGCAAACCCAACGCCCCGCAATAGACGAGCGGGTTGGCGACGTACCCCTCGTCATAGATCACCGCGCCGTTGACCGTGGGAAGGCCCAGCTTGTTGCCGTAGTCGCCAATACCGGCCACGACGCCGTCGCGCACCCGGCGGGGATGGAGTACGCCCGGGGGCAGGTCACGGTCGGCAGGGTCGGGTGGACCGAAGCACAGGACGTTCGTGCAGGCGATCGGGCGCGCCGACACCCCCATTACGTCCCGAACCACTCCGCCGATACCCGTATTGGCGCCCCCGAAGGGTTCGAGCGCCGATGGATGATTGTGGGTCTCGACTTTGAAGGCGAGATCGAAGTCATTGTCGAAGGCCACGATGCCGGCGTTGTCGTCGAAGGCGGAGCGCAGCCAGGGTGGGGCAAGTTCCTCCGTGACCTCTCTGAGTGCGGCCAGCAGGCCCTCGTGGGAAGAGATCGCAACCGAGCCGTCCGACTTCGTGTGTTCCAGGCGGATGCGAGCCCGGAATGTCTTGTGCATGCAGTGTTCCGACCAGGTCTGGGCCAGCGTCTCGAGCTCGGCGTCGGTCGGATCCCTTCCTTCACGCTCAAAGTGCTCCTGGATGGCCCTCATCTCCCCAAGGTCCAGGGATAGGAGGCCTTCTCTGCTGAGACGCACCAGATCGGCGTCCCCCAAACCGGCCAGCTTCACGGTATTGACCTGCGCCTCCCCCGAAGCCGGGGAGTCGAAACAAGGCTGGACCGTGCCAAGCGAATGCAACTCGATGATCTCGTTGGCCAGCAGCTGCCGGCTTATGGCGGATACGGCCGCCTCGTCGAGATCGCCAATCAACTCGTAACGGCGGGCGGTGGAAGCCCGTAGCGGGGGTAGGCCCAGGGCGGCCGCTGCTCGTTCCAGCTCCCGAGCCTCCACATCCGTCACTCCCGGACGCGGCGCAACCTCCACCACCGGATAGGAAGTGGGCGAAGGGGAACCCACAATCACCTCGTTCACGACCGGGTCGATCAGGACTTCTCGACTAAGCCGGTCGATGTCGTCGGCGGGCAGATCGCCCTGCAGGTAATAGACCCTGCTGACCCGGCAGCCGACCAGACCCATCACTCCAAGCAGGCGAACAAGGTGGACGATTCGGGCCGCTCTCGGGTCGTCGACAGCGGTCACCTCGATACGGGTCGTCACACACACCGAACTTAGCCGGGGAGAAAGCCGATAAGGTGTATTCCGGGGCGGCCTGGCCGTTGCGCCCTGACGGCTATGCCGGTGATCGCAGCCGAGCAGACTGCGGAGAGAGCATCGAGTGGGATGGCCGCGGTCGGGAACTGCCTTCGATTCCGGCCGGTACCGGATCGGCCGGATCTCCAAACCGAGCCCCACATTCTCGACCGCCACGTGTTCGCGGAGGGGTAGTATCGGCTGGCGATGGCGGAAAATATTCCCATGGCGATCGACGGTGTCCAGGTCGGGTTCTCCTCCGCTACGCCGGTGGTGTTGCTCAAGGAGGCCGAGGGGGAGCGTTACCTTCCCATCTGGATCGGGGCGGTCGAGGCCACGGCCATCGTGGCGGCGCTGGAGGAGATGGTGCCGCCCCGACCCCTCACCCACGACCTGTTGCGGATGGCGGTGGAATCTCTGGGGGCGGAGGTGGACAGAGCGGTAGTTACCGAGGTCCGCGACAATGTGTTCTACGCTGAGTTGGTGCTGACGACCAGCGGGGGAGAGGTGACGGTCTCCTGTCGTCCTTCGGACGCCATCGCCCTGGCGGTGAGAACCGAGGCGCCGTTGTTCGCCCACCACGAAGTGCTGGACGAGGCCGGGGTGATGATCAAAGCGGCCGAGGAACCCGAGGAGCAGATCGAGGAATTCCGGCGTTTCCTGGAGGCCGTCAGCCCGGAGGACTTCTCGTCCGGCGAGCCTTCCGTGGGTCCGGACGATCCCGACCCGGACCCGGCTTCTCCCTGAGGGGCGTCCGGCCGGCTTCGAGAGATGGTTGGAGATGGGGGTCGGAGCCGGTATGGTTGATGCTTTGGAAAGTCACCCATCTGTAATCACAAAGGAGTAAGGCGGTGAACCAAGCCGAGAAGGGCTATCGCGCTCCCCAGGTCTGCCGGATGGTCGGCATCACCTACCGGCAGTTGGACTATTGGGCCCGCACCGGGTTCATGGTGCCCTCCCTACAGCAGGCCAGGGGGTCGGGCAGCCAACGCCTGTATTCCTTTGCGGACCTGGTGCAACTGAAGGTGATCAAGAAACTCTTGGACGCCGGAATGGACCTCAGGCGGATCAGGGCGGCCTTCGGGGCGCTGTCCAATCGGAGGAGTTCCTGGAGCTGGGAGGACGGTGAGGTGACCCTGGCATCCGACGGCGCCTCGATCTACGCCTTGAAGAGTCCCGAAGAAGTGATCGACCTTCTCCAGAAGGGCCAGGGGGTGTTCGGAGTGGCCTTGGGGCCGCTGGTTGAAGAGATTGCCGGAGAGGTTCACCAACTGGCCGGGACTACAGACGTCGAGGAGGGGTACTGGACTTCCTCGTCCCGGTCGGAGGTGATCTAGGCGTCCGAGCCGCCCGGTCGACTCCCGACCGCCCGATGCCCTTAGACTACGGATTCGATCGTTGCATCCCCTCAGGACCATGCCACAGTCCCCTCTTCATCACTATCACCAGGAACTCGGCGCCCGCTTCGTGGACTTCGGAGGTTGGGAGATGCCCCTGTCCTATGGATCCGCCCTGACCGAGCACCGGGCCGTCAGGGAACGGAGCGGATGGTTTGACGTATCGCACCTGGGTCGTTTTTCGTGGAGCGGGGAGGGATGGGACTCTGCCCTCTCGAGGCTGCTGTGCAACGACCATGAGCGGATAGGCGCCGGGCAGGCCCAATACACCATGATCCTCAACTCCCGCGGTGGGGTGATCGATGACCTGATCATCTGGAAGCGCACCGCAGACGAGGTGACGGTCATGCCCAACGGGGTGAATCACCTGCGGGTCATGGATGCCTTCAGCTCGGCCGAACCCCGGGCTGACCTCTTGGACCTGCGTCCGGTCACCGTCAGCCTCGCCGTGCAGGGCCCCGAGGCTCCCTCCCGGGTGGAGGCCCTGCTGGGGAGCGTCCCCCGGCCCTTCAGGGTTAAGAGATCCACCTACCGGGGCGAGGAGGTTTGGGTGGCGGGGACCGGCTACACCGGAGAGCGGGGAGTGGAACTGGTCACCGATTCCCAGACAGCGGAGACGCTGGCCCGGGATCTGACCGCAGGCGGGGCCATGCCCTGCGGGCTGGCCTCCCGCGACCTGCTGCGGCTGGAGGCGGGCTTAATGCTCTGGGGTCACGACTTGAATGACGACATCACCCCGCTGGAGGCGGGTTTGGACTGGACGGTCCGGTTCAACCGGGACTTCGTGGGCAGACAGGCGTTGGAGCGTTCCAGGAAGGAAGGTCTTCGCCGGAGCATGGTCTCCTTCCGTATGGGTGACAGGCGCATTCCCCGGGAGGGGTATGCCCTCAGGGCGGGTGGGGCCGCCGGGGCGGTGACCAGTGGCAACTTCAGCCCCATGTTGGGAGTGGGCATCGGGATGGGATACCTGTCCACGCCTTTTGACGCTTCTTCGGTAGAGGTGGAGATCCGTGGCCGTTGGGTCTCCGCGGAGGTTGTCGAGGGGGCCTTCTACCGCCGGAGTTGAGTTGTGGCTCCGACCGAATTTTGGATCTCCGACGGGGTCCCCTCCGAGGTTCTGGCGCGGTGTCTACCGGCTCGGGGAGGTTCGGTCCTGCGCCTCCCCCTGGTGGGAGGGGTGACCGTGTGGGGAGACCCACCCACCGACGGGGTGAGGGTGGCGGTGGCCTGTCCCAACCGGTTGGGTGTCCACGAGCCCCTGCCCCCCGGAGAAGGATGGGCGGAGATCTGGTGGTGGTCGGACCCCCTTTGCGCTGCTCGCTCGTACTACCGGGACGCGCCCCGGGTGCGCCGGGTGACCGCCCCGGTCCCCCTACCGGAGGGACGCTCGGCGAGCGAGGCTTCGGAGCGCTGCCGGCGGGCAGCTGATTACCTGGCCCGCAGGATCCGCCAGCTCCGGGATGTTCACATACCATCTGTCCCCTATGGCCGTGGCTTTCCCGTGCTGCTCCCGACCGAACCCGCCCCTCTGCTGGAGGGGGTGGCGGAGGAGCTTTCGGTTCCCGAACGGCCTGTGGACGGATGGCCCGGGCTGATGGTGTGCGAGGTCGGCTGGTGGCAGACGCGGTCACGGCTGGATGCCCTGGTGGAGACGGTGGCGAGGGTGGCGAGAGGGAAGAGGTCTCCCCTCCTGGGCCGGAGCGATCGGGTGTGGCCGGCCCAAGGGCTGTGAGGCTATCGGGTCCAGGAGGAGACCCGTGCTCCCTCGGCGAGGTAGGCGGGGACGATCCGCCGCTCCCACAACTCGGCTTTCTGGCGCTCGTCGCAGAACGCCGCCTCCAGGGCCCTTCGCGTGACCCTGGCGAGATCATCCACCCCGAACCCCTGGTGGTTCACCGCCAGTAGGAACTCGTTGGTGGGCGAAGTGCTGCTCATCAGCCGATTGTCCGTGTTGAGAGTCACCGTGAAACCGGCCCGATGCAGCATCCCCACCGGATGGCGCTCCGGTGGCCAGCCTTTGGTGTCCAGGTTTGACTTGATGCAAACCTCAAGGGGAACTCCCCGCTCCAACACCTCGGTGGCGATCGGTCCCGTCTCCGCTATCTCGCCGGCGGCGACACGGCAGTCCTCTATCACCTCCACCCCGTGACCGATCCGCTCCGCACCGCATGACAACGCGTCTGCGATGCTGGGAACCCCGGCCGCCTCTCCTGCGTGGAGCGTCACCCTGACGCCCGCGTCCAGGGCCGCCTCGATAGCCGGCAAGTGCTCCACGGCAGGGTATCCTGCCTCGGGTCCGGCCAGGTCGAAGCCCACCACACCCAGTGGGGATGTCCGGGCAGCCAGGCGAGCCGTCTCCAGAGAGGTGGAGGTTTGGCGGAGAGAACACAGGATCAGGGACCAGCTCACACCCGTCCTGGCCTCGCCTTCGGAGAGACCTTCGCTCACCGCCTGTACGGCCTGCGTGGGGCTCATGCCTCCATTGGTGTGGAGGTGGGGCGCGAAGCGGATCTCGGCGTACACCACGGAATGGGAGGAGAGGTCATCCACCGCCTCGGAGGCCACCCGTCTGAGGGCGTCGGCGTCCTGGGTGACCCCCACCGTGTGGGAGAAGGCTTGCAGGTACCTCTCCAGGCTGTGGGCGCCGGATTGGTGGAACCAATCACCCAGCTGGTCGGGCCTCTCCACCGGGAGCCGGTGTCCCGCCTTTTCCGCCAGGCGGTGGAGCGTGCGGGGACGCAGGCTGCCGTCGAGGTGCTCATGCAGGATGACTTTGGGAAGGTGACGCATCGTGGCTTTTTGTCGGAGGCGGTTCGCGCCAACATTAGGGAGGTGGATTATTTGTCGGGACAGCTCCTGGTTGCCTCGCCCCGGCTGGTGGACCCCAACTTTGTCCGCACAGTGGTGGTGCTGTTGAACCATGATGGCCAGGGTGCGATGGGAGTTGTCATAAACCGTCCGAGCGAGATGCCGGTCGCCGATTACCTTCCCGAGTGGGTAGACAGACTGGCCCCTCCGGATGTGGTCTTCTACGGCGGTCCGGTGGAGCAGACGGTTGCAATCGGGCTCCGGGAGAGTTTCGAAACCGGGGTGAACACCACCCCCGTTCAGGGACTTGGCATGGTCGACCTCGGTGAGGACCAGGAAGACCTGGCGGAAGGCCGAGTGCGGGTCTTCGCCGGTTATGCCGGGTGGGGGCCCGGCCAACTGGAGGAGGAGATCGAGGAGGAGTCCTGGATCACGGCACCCGCCTTCGCCAGGGATGTCTTCTCCCCGGTTCCCGGAGACTTGTGGGCAGCGGTTCTTAGCCGCCAGGGCGGCCAGATCGCCCTCCTGGCCTCCATGCCGCTCGACCCCGAACTCAACTGAGACAGGCTCAAAAAACGTCACCTGGCGTTTTTCATTCTTGGGTTTACCCTCCCGACCCGCCGCCGCCGTTCCGGTTGAATTTTTCCGGATGGGCGCAGGCCCTTCAGAAACCGAGGATCTGGTGATCGGCTAGTTAGCTCCCAGTCCGGAGATAGCGAGTGGATATCTCCGGAGACGGGAGACTTGACGATGATCGACTTTGGCCCGGGCCATTCGTGATGTTTGTTCCAGACAGCGTGGTCGGGTGGTGAGACATTCGGCCAGGGGGTGGTTCCCCCGGGTTTCGCAACTGAGAGATTCTTTTTCCACCTTGGGGATGGGAGACAGTTCCGGAGACGGTCCGGCTGTCCACAAGGCCCTCCCGGGAAGGTGGGTACGTCTATGCTGGGCCGGGTGGTGACCACCACCGTACCCCGGTTGCGCAAGTCCATCGCCGCCCGTCCCCCGGGGTTGAAGGCGGAGCGGGAGATGTGGGAGGCGGGCCGGGAGGTGGTGGCCGGGATGGACGAGGTGGGCAGGGGAGCATGGGCGGGGCCGATCACGGTGGGAGCGGTGGTGGCGCCCCGGAATCGCCGCGTCTACAAGGTCCGGGACTCCAAGCTCCTCAAGCCCTCGGAACGGGAGGCTCTTTTCGACCGGATCGCCGGTTGGTGCGTGGCCTGGGCGGTTGGGCACGCCAGCGCAGCGGAGTGCGATCGGCTGGGGATGTCCGACGCCCAGCGGTTGGCGGCTCGCCGAGCCCTCGCCGGGCTGGGTATGCCGGTGGACGGGGTGCTGGTCGACGGCCGGTGGGACTTCGTGGGCCATCGGATGACCCGGCGGATAGTGGGGGGTGATCGAACTTCCCTCTCGATCGCCGCCGCCTCTGTCCTTGCCAAGGTGACCCGCGACCGGATGATGATCACCGAATCCCCCCGCTTTCCCGCCTACAACTTCGAGGACAACAAGGGATACCCCTGTCCGGTGCACCGGGCGGCCCTGCACGCGGTTGGCCCGAGCGCCATTCACCGGCGGTCCTGGGTATTCATGGAAGGCCTGGTCTGGACGGGCGTTCCCCGGCACCGCCGTCCGGATTCCCAGGGCGTCCTCCCGTTCGAGGACTCGCCGTCTCGCGCCCACCTCTTTCCCCCTCCCGCCAGCAATAACGTTGGCTAGCCTGCCCCGAAGGCCTAGAATGTCCTAGCACAACGTGGCTACCAGGACGCCCACCCGTCGGAGGCAGAGCGGGCGGAGGCGGGTGTCCTCCAGGAAAACCAAAAAGCCGGTCAAAGGGAAGTCGGCACCCAGGCGGCCGGTGAGTCCCCCTCAACCCAAGTTGCCCCTGCGGAGTCGGCTGTGGTCGGCCGCCTCGGACCGGATAGGCAAGGTGGGCGCCGAGGCGTGGGGAGTGATCCTCGTGTTGTTCTCGGTTATCCTCACCCTGTTTCTGGTGGGCGCCGGAGGACCGGCGGGAGGGGCGGTCAAAACCGCATTTACGTACCTGTTCGGTCAGTGGTCCGCCTTGACTCCCCTCGCCCTGCTGGGAATGGGCTTGGTGCTGGTTTTGGGAAAGCCGGCCTTGAGCAAGCGACGGCTCTTCTTCGGGGTGACGGTGTTCTTCTTCTCAACCCTGGGGCTGTTCCATCTCCTGACCGGCGCTCCCTCCCTGGCGAGCGGGGCCGAGGTCATCGGAGAACGCGGCGGGGCAGTGGGAGCGCTGGTCGCCTTTCCCCTCCAGCGCTCGATCGGGTACGCCTCTACTTTCGTGATCCTGGTGGGGGGAGTGACGATGAGCATCCTGCTGGTCAGCAGGACACCGCTCCGAGAGTTCTTTGTGGCCTTGGGGGAGTTGGTGGTGTGGGCGCCCCGGATGATTCGTCGGCGACGGGCGCTGTCCCGCATCTCCAAGGCGGTGGCGGCCTCCGCGCCGAAATCGTCGTCGACGGTCGCGCATGCGCAGGCCAGGACCGCCGGGAGGCGCCGGGGATGGCGAAGGAGATCCCTCGGGTCGGGGCCGTGGCCGATCGCTCAGGTAGTGCAAGTTCCGGACACCGATCCCGTGGTTCCGGAGGCGGAGGTCGTCGAGGTGTTGGAAGGGGATCCGGAGACCGAGACCGTCGTTCCGGGTTCACCTCGCCTGCAGGTGGTGGAGGATTCCCCCCCGGGCGGTTCGGACCTGTCCGGGCAAAACGGGCGGGTGAGCGAAGCGGGAGACACACCGGCCGGCCGTGCTCCTGCTGAGAAGGCTGCCCCGGACGGCGGGGCCACTTCATCCTCCGAATACCGCCTTCCCCCGCTCGATCTGTTGAGGAAGGGAGGAAAGGCGACGGGCAATTCCGAAGGCCTGAAAACCACCGCCGCCGCCCTGCGCAAGGCTCTGTCGGACCACGGGGTGGATGCCCGGATCACGGGAGTGGTTTCGGGGCCTTCGGTTACCCGTTTCGAGATAGAACTGGCCCCCGGGGTGAAGGTGCAGAAACTGTCGGCTCTCTCCAACGACATCGCCTATGCCCTGGCCACCCCGGATGTACGGCTGCTGGTTCCCATCCCGGGTCGCTCGGCGATCGGCGTTGAGGTTCCCAACGTGCAGCGGCGAATTGTGAGGCTGGGTGACATCCTGTCCAGCCCCGAGGCCCGGGGGGACCACGGTCCCCTAGTGGTGGGGCTGGGGATGGACATCAGCGGTAAGCCATGTTTCCTCGATCTGGCTGAGCTTCCCCACGTGCTGATCGCCGGCGCCACCGGGGCTGGTAAGTCGTCCTGCATCAACTCCATGATCACCTCACTCCTGACCAGGGCCCGTCCCGAGGATCTCAAGCTGGTCCTGGTTGATCCCAAGCGGGTGGAGTTGCGCCAGTACGAGGGCGCTCCCCATCTTCTCACCAGGGTGATCACCGATCCGAAGAAAGCCGCCGAGGCTCTCAAATGGGTCGTGGCCGAGATGGACCGCCGTTACGACCTTCTGGCCGAGGCGGAGGTCCGGGACATCTCCGGCTACGCGGCGAAGTGGAGGATGGGACCGCTGGATCCGAAGGAGTTCGATCTCTTCCCCTATCTGGTGGTGGTGGTGGACGAGCTGAACGACCTGATGATGGTGGCGGGGCGGGAGGTGGAGATGGCGATCGTGCGCATCGCCCAGATGGCCCGGGCGGTCGGCATCCACTTGGTGCTGGCCACCCAGCGCCCGTCGGTGAACGTGATCACCGGTGTGATCAAGGCCAATGTCCCTTCCCGGCTGGCGTTCAGCGTGGCGTCCCAGACCGACAGCCGGGTGATCATAGACTCGGTCGGCGCCGAGAAGCTGGTGGGACAGGGTGACATGCTGGTTGTGACCGCCCGCCAACCCCGACCCCAGCGGATTCAGGGAGCCTGGGTCGACGAGGCCGAAATTGCCCGGGTGGTTTCCTGGGTGACCCGGCAGGGCCGTCGGGAGGGGTCGATCGACGAACTGCTGGAAACGGCCCTCTCCGCAAGGTCGGCCGGGGCTCCTGCCGAGGACGACGATGACGAGGAGTTGCTGAGACAGGCAATGGAGCTGGTGGTTCGCTCCCAACTCGGCTCCACGTCCATGCTGCAGAGAAAACTGCGGGTTGGATTCGCCCGGGCCGGCCGCCTGATGGACATCCTGGAGCGTCGCGGGGTGGTGGGACCCTCCCTCGGGTCGAAGGCTCGGGAGGTGCTGATCGGTCCCGACGAGTTGGGAGTTCGCTGACCCACCGGCGGGGGGCATCCCGTCGGCGTGCGGGTCCCGCAGTTGAAGACCGCCCCGGCCGGGGGTGGTAGTCTGGCGTTCACCCCGGCCATTATCCAGCTGTGGAGTTTGACCGGCTAACCTCCGCCGGGCGAAAGGTAGTGAACGATTTGAAAGTCCCTCCCGCCCTGGCGTCTGTCGCCAAGGTAACCGACTGGACAGTTCGGTCCTACATCAAGGTCGCCGACGGTCTGACCGATGCGGCGGGTTGGATTGCCCGGGCGCTGGTGTTGATCCTCATCCCTATCGGCTTTTTGAACGTCTTCCTTCGCTACGTGGGCCAGTATGTGCAGGCACAGCTCGTCAACAACACCTGGATCGAGGCGCAGTGGTACCTGTACGGGGTGATTTTCCTTCTGATGTTCCCCTACCTCCTCCGCTACGACGGCAACGTGCGGGTCGACTTCTGGTACGCCGAGCGCACCGACCGCGTCAAGGCCCGGATCGACCTGATCGGACATCTGGTCGGGCTGATCCCGTTCACACTGCTCGCCATCTGGGTTTCGTGGAAACCGGTTCGGGAAGCATGGGTGTACTGGGAGATGTCGCCCGATCCGGGCGGTCTCCCCCGGGCGCCGATCAAGGCTTTGATCCTGGTGGCGTTCATACTCCTGGGAATCCAGGCGCTGGCCTCCCTGATTCGCCTGGCGGCGTTCTTCACCGGGCGGGACGAGGAACTGTTCTTGGGACGCGAAGCTCCCATGAGAATCGAGTGATGAGAGCCGGCCTCCGAGCGACGACGAGGATCGGCTGATGAGCGTCGAGTGGCTTGCCATCGTCATGTTCGCGGTCTTTCTCGTTCTGCTGCTGGCGGGGTATCCGGTGGCGTTCTCCTTCGCCGGCACCGCCATCGTTTTCGGGGCAATCGGCATCCTCCTGGGGGAGTTCGATTTCAACCGGCTGATCATCCTGTTCAGCCGATGGTTCAAGGCGGTGGACAACTTCACCCTGCTGGCGGTTCCCTTTTTCGTCTTCATGGGGGCGATATTGGAGAAGTCCGGTTTGGCGGAACGTATGTTGACCACCATCGGCATGGCCCTCGGGCGCCTGAAGGGCGGATTGGGTTTGACGGTGGTCCTGGTTGGAGCCATGCTGGCGGCAGCCACCGGCGTGGTAGCTGCAACCGTGATCGTCATGGGTCTCCTCTCCCTTCCCACCATGGTGCGCTACGGCTACGACCACCGCCTCGCCACCGGGCTGATCACCGCTTCGGGGACCCTGGCCCAGCTCTTGCCGCCCTCTCTCGTGCTGATCCTCCTGGCCCAGGTGGTGGGAGTCTCGGTGGGGGATCTGTTCCTGGGCGCCATGGTTCCGGGCTTCATGCTGGCGGCTATATACGGGCTCTATGTCATCTACCGCGCCTACAAGGACCCGGAGGCGGCGCCTGCCCTGCCTGACGAAGCCCGGACCATCCGGGGTCTGCGCCTCGCACGAGAACTCCTGATCGCGGTCGTGCCGGTGATCCTGCTGATCCTGGCGGTGCTGGGCTCGATCTTCACCGGCATCGCCACCCCCACCGAGGCGGGAGCAGTCGGCGCCACCACCGCCGTGGCCCTGGCGGTCGCCAACCGGAACCTGAACCGCTCCGTTCTGGTCGGAGCGTCCCGGTCCACGGCCAGCATAACCGGCCTGGTCCTGATGATCCTCTTCTGCTCGACCTTCTTCCAACTGGTCTTTGATCAACTCGGCGGCCAACGCCTCGCCCAGGAGATCCTCACCGGTCTTCCCGGAGGGTTCTGGGGTTTCATCATCATCGCCAACATCGCCGTGTTCCTTTTGGGGATCAACCTGGAGTTCATCGAGATCACCTTCATAGTGATGCCCATCTTCGTGCCTGCGGTGAAGGTGCTGTTCGAAACCGGCGCAACTCCCTTCGACACCCTTCCGGCACTGATGATCTGGTTCACCGTGATGATGGCCATCAACCTCAACATGGCCTTCATCTCCCCTCCGGTGGGCTTCTCCCTCTTCTACCTGCAGAGCGTGGCGCCTCCCGAGGTGAGGACGGCTGACATCCACAGGGGCGCCCTGCCTTTCATGGTCCTCCAGGGCTTGGCGCTGGTGCTGGTGATGATCTTCCCCCAGACCGTGATCTGGTTGCCGAGCGTGATCGGCTGAGGCCTGTCCCTCCGACCGGGTCGCGCCTCTTTTGCCGCCTGGCTTCTATCAAATTGAAGGAGGGACGGGCAGAGGCCCGTCCCTCCTTTGCGTCTGGGCGAGGACCGACTAAGCCCTGCGACCCGTCCAGCTGACCATGGCGGTCTCGGCGAGACCGTGCCACTGGGTGATTCCGGCGCGGAATTCCTTCCATGCCTCGTAGATCGTGGCGAAGTCGTCATCGGATGCCGCGGTCTCGTCGAACAATTCGAAGGCCGCATCCTCGGATGCCTGCATCACGTCATCCGGGAAGGGACGCAACTCGATGTCGGACTGGAGGATCTCCGCCAGGGACACCGGGTTCTTGGCGTCGTAGCGGGCCATCATGGTGGCGTTAGCCCCGTAGGCCGCTGCTTCGACGATCGCCTGGTACTCCTCGGGCAGTTCGTTCCAGCGGGACAGTGGGATGAACGTATCCAACTGCGGGCCCGGCTCCCACCACCCCGGGTAGTAGTAGTACGTGGACACCTGGTGGAAACCCATGGTGGTGTCGTCGTAGGGCCCCACCCACTCGGTGGCGTCGATGGCGCCGGTCTGGAGAGCCTGGAAGATTTCGCCTCCGGGCAGCACCTGGACGGTGACCCCCAGCCGCTCCAGCACCTTGCCGCCGAAGCCCGGGATCCGCATGCGCAGACCCTCGAGATCGGCCACCGAGTTGATCTCCTTGTTGAACCAGCCTCCCATCTGCACGCCGGTGTTACCGGCCGGGAAGTTGATCACTCCGAAACGGTCGGCGTAGAAGTCCCGCATCAGGGGAAGTCCGCCTCCCTCGTACATCCACGCGTTCTGCTGGCGATAGGTCAGTCCAAACGGGAGTGCGGTCGAGAAGGCCGTTGCCGGGCTGAGACCCACGTAGTAGTAGGAAGCGGTGTGGCCGACCGGGATGGCGTCCTGCTGGACGTTCTGGAGCACCTCCAAGCCGGGGACGAGCTCGCCTCCCGCGCGGGGTGTGATCCGGAAGCGTCCACCTGAAAGGTTGCTGACCCGCTCGGCGAAGTCAACCGCGCCGCCGTAGATCGTGTCGAGCGACAGCGGCCAACTGGTGCCCATCTCCCACTCGATCTCCGGACCGCCTTCCGCAGCCACCACCTCGGCTGCCTCGGCGGCTGCCGTGGTGGCCGGCGCGGCGGTGGTGGCCGGCGTCTCTTCCTCTTCGCTGGCACAGGCAGCCACGGCGGTCAGCAGACCACCGGCTGCCACGGTCATCCCGGCTTTCTTCAGAAAATCACGCCGGTCGACCTTGGTCTCGATTGTCTCTTCCAGGGAAGGTCTTGGGTTCTCATTTGCCATCTCTTCTCCTTCCTGTCTCGTACCTTTTGCTTGGTGGTTTCATTCTATTGGGACTCACATACCTGACACAACCGAGGTTGTGTTGGGTGACACTGTCCGGCGATGTCCACCAGCAACCACCCGGCGAAGCGTGTCCCGGATGGTCGCATCTTGGCAGGCCGGCCCGCCGGGAGGGGCCCGGAGGGTTTATTGATCGAGATTGGACCGCTGCGTCCTTACCATTCGATGCAAGCGTGATCGGTTCTGGCAACATCCTTGCGGCGGGTGCGGTGGCACTGGTGGCCTTGTTGGGTGTCGGACCGCCCGGAGGAGGCGTCTCCGCCGGCTTCCACGCCGATCGGGTGCCCGTTTCACACCCCGAGGACCCTGCACCCGGACCGGATCCGGTGGAGAACCCGCGCCCGGTCGTCTACCTCACCTTTGACGACGGGCCTCACCCCGTCTACACACCCCAGGTGCTGGAAGTCCTGGCTTCCCATGAGGTGAAGGCCACTTTCTTCGTGGTGGGGGACATGGTGCGGAGGTGGCCGGAGGCCGCCCGGCAGATAGTTGAGGAGGGCCACTCCATCCAATCGCATGCCTGGAATCATGACACCCTCACGGCATTCAGCCGCAAGGAATTCATTAGGGACATGAACAGGACCCAGACCGAACTGCTCTATGCCACCAAGACACAGGCCACCTGCCTGCGGCCTCCCTACGGCGCCACCAGTTCCAGGGTGGAGAAATGGGCGAACGAGTTGGGGCTGACCGTCGAACTGTGGGATGTGAGCGGAAGCGACTGGACCGACATCTCGGCCGGCGGGATCGCCAGGAGGGTGATACGCCGGGTGGCTCCGGGATCGGTTGTGCTCCTTCATGATGGGGGTGGTCCCCGCTCCCGCACGGTCTCCGCCCTGGAGGTAATCATTCCCGCCCTGTTGGAGGAGGATTACCGATTTGGACTGCTATGCCGTCCCAACCCGCTGTCCGTGGAGCCCGCGGTGTGTGCGTTCGCCCTTGCCTGGCCGAGGGTGGGAACCTGTGACCGTTACTGGCAGCAAGAGGTTCAGTAGCGTCGGGCCGAGGCGGGAAGGCCCAATCCCTTCAGGCTGATGGCGAAACCCTCGGCCTGCAGGACTGCTGCAAGGGGGTGCTCGGCGGCGGGTAGGTCGTTGATCCGGTCTATCCGGAACCGGCGGTGGCGACTCCCCAGCTTGGCCAACCCTTCAGCCAGCATCTGGGAGGACAGCCCGCCTATGTCCCGCACTGTTAGCCGGCGGTGGTTCAAGAAGGCGGCCAACTCTCCGTTCCAAAGCGCCACATAGCAACCCGCAGCTCTGGCGAAACGGACCTCGTGGAGCTTGGGCCAGGGAATCGCCGCTCCGAAGGGGTTGGCGGGATCGGTGGCCGCCAGCACCACCAGCCGGGGCTCGGGTTCCCCCCGGAGGCGGTCCACCGCTCCCGCCAGGGCGAACTGAGCCCCTCCCAGGCCCTCGATGAAGTAGCCGCGCCTGGACTTGCCGGTTTCCTCGAGGCGCGCCATCACCGGGTAGATGCCCGTGAAACCTCCCGGTATGCCTTCTGCGGCCACCACCGACCGGGTCACGATCCCGTGCCGGTCCAGGAGTTGGATCCCCAGGGCGGCGTAATACTCGGTGGCCGACCGCGTGCTCTCGCCGGACCGGTTGGGCACCAACGACCATCTTCCCGCGGTATCGGGAGGAAAGGACGCATTCCTTCGCCGACCGGTGTGGGAGCGACGGGCGCGGAGATGTGCCCTTAGGGGGTGGAGGCTGTCGTTGGTCACAAGTCCGGCCCATACGAGATCCCACAGGGCGTCGACCACCTCGGAGAGATCCTCGCCGCCCGCGGCCTGGAGGATCTCTCCGAAGAAAGACGCCCCCCTGTTCTCGAGATGCTCGCGGATGGCCCGGTGAAGCGGCCCGTCGGGAGGATCCTCCGATCCCCCGGGATCAAGTTGGCTGAACCGGTCCCGCAGGTAGAAGGCCACCTTCCCGTCCCGCCGACCGAGGGATCCCCTCCCTAGCCAGGTCACCCGACCCTCGGCCAGCAACTGGTCGAGCCGCGGCGTGGGATTGGAGTGCCGGGCCGCCAGGATGTCGTTCTCCAGCATGGAGGCAGGAACCGGATAGCCCTGTATCCGCGCAATGGTTCCCAGCAGGGAACCGGGGCCGCCGGGTGGATCGTCTCCCACCTGGTGCCATGCGGTGAGAAACCGGGCGAGCGCCGCCGAATCGACCGGCTCCACCTGGCGGCGCAGGGAAGCCAGCGAGCGGCGCTTGAGCCTTCTGAGAACCTCGGCGTCTACCCACTCGGGCGGTCCCCCCGCTCGAAACACGCCGCTGACCACTCTTGACTCGCCGGCCAACCGCGAGAGCACCTCCTCGGTTACCGCGACGGGCAGGCCCAGGGCGCCGGCGGCCTGGGAAGCCGGGAAGGGACCGTGGGTGCGGGCATAGCGCGCCACCACGTCTCCCAGGGGATCCTCGACCGGCTCGGAGAAGACCGCCGGGACCCCGGGCGGCAGTTGACAGCCCAGGGCGTCCCGGAGACGGGCGGCGTCCTCGACCGCCGCCCAGACCGGGCGGGCGGCCACGGTCACAGAGATCACTCGGCGGGCGTCTCGAAGCTCCTCCAGGGCGGCTCCTGGTTCGTGGGCGCGTAGCTCCAGATCGGATCGGGTCAGCGGACCCAGCCGGCGCAACAGGTCATGGACTCCGTCGGCCCCGCGCACGTGCCGTTCTTCGGTGAGGTGCTGCAGTTCCAACTCCAGGGAGGCGACCACGTCCGGCGAGATCAATTCTCCGATCTCGCCTTCACCGAGTAGCTGGGAGAGAAGATGGCGGTCCAGGGTGATGGCCATGGCCTTGCGCTCCGCGGCCGGGCCGTCGGTCTCGTAGAGGAAGCCCGCCAGGAAGGCCTGCATCAAGGAGGTGGCGAAGGGCGAGGCTTGGAGAAGCTCGACCTCCACCAACCGCACTTTGCGGCTGCGGAGGTCGGTGAGCAGGGACCGCAGATAGGGAAGGTCGAAGTCGTCCTGCAGCACCTCCCGGTAGGTCTCGAGGATGATCGGGAAGGAGTCGAACCGGCGGGCCACCGATAATAGGTCCGCCGCCCTTCGGCGCTGAAGCCACAGCGGGGTGCGGTACCCGGGGCGCCGGCGAGGCAGCAGCAGGGCGCGCCCGGCCGCTTCGCGGAACCGGGATGCGAAGAGCGCGGTGCCCGACAGGTGATCCATCAGCAGGTCGGAGACCTGGTCGGCGGTGAATAGGATGTCGTCGGCGGAAGGGGGATCGTCTGCATCGGGAAAGCGGAAGATGATCCCGTCGTCCGACCATGCCGCGTCGATCTCGATCCCGTAGCGGGAACGAAGATGGCTGATGGCGGCCATCGCCCATGGAGCGTGGATCCGCGCCCCCAACGGGGAGAGGACCACCATTCTCCAGTCCCCGATCTCGTCCCGGAAACGCTCTACGACCACGGTCCGGTCGTTAGGGAGGGCGCTGCCCGAGGTCCGCTGGTCCTCCAGGTAGGCAACCAGGTTCTCGGCGGCCCACCGGTCGAGGCCCACCTTCTCCATGAGGCGACGTTCCGCTTCCTCCGGCGCCAGGGCGGAGGTTTCCCGCAGGAACCTGCCGATCGCCAGCCCGGTCTCGGCCGAGCGCCCTATCGTGTCCCCCCGCCAGAATGGCATCTGGCCCGGTACGCCGGGTGCGGGGGTCACCTCTATCCGGTCGTGGGTTATCTCGCCGATCCGCCAGGAGGAGGACCCGAGGAGAAAGACATCGCCGGGTCGGGACTCGTAGACCATTTCCTCATCGAGTTCCCCTACCCGGCTGCCGTCGGGGAGCTGGACGCGGTAGAGGCCCCGGTCCGGGATCACTCCGGCGTTGGTCACCGCCAGTTGCCTGGCGCCCGATCGTGGTCTGACAGTGTCCTCCATCCGGTCCCACACCACCCGGGGCCGGAGTTCGGCGAAGAGGTCGGATGGATATCGTCCGGCCAGCATGTCCAAGGTGGCCAGGAACACCTCCCGGGAGAGGTCGGCGAAGGGAGCGGCCCGGCGTAACATGAGGTACAGGTCGTCGACGCTACGTTCCGAGGCGACCACTGCGGCCACGACCTGTTGGGCCGCCACGTCGAGGGGATTGCGAGGGATGACGGTGCTCTCCACCTGTCCGGTCCGCATGCGCTGGGCGACCACTGTGGAAGTGAGCAGGTCACCCCGGTACTTGGGGAACAGCTTGGCCCGGCTGGTCCCGCCGACCTGGTGTCCGGAGCGCCCCACCCGCTGGAGCCCGGAAGCCACACTGGTGGGCGACTCGATCTGGATAACCAGGTCGACCGCCCCCATGTCGATGCCCAACTCCAAAGAAGAGGTGGCCACCACCGCCCGGAGTTGTCCGCGCTTGAGGCCGTCCTCGATCTCGAGGCGGCGGCGGCGGGCCACCGATCCGTGATGGGCGCGGGCTATCTCCTCTGAAGCCAGGTTGTTCAACTCGGCGCACACTCGTTCGGCGAGTCGCCGGCTGTTGGTGAACACGATGGTGGAGGTGTGCTGTCGGACCAGGTCCAGTAATCGCCGGTAGATGGAAGGCCAGATGGACCGGGTCCGGGTCTCCTCGTCCGGGTCCACCGGTTCGGGCTGGGTCATGTCGCGGCTGGGAACCACCAGTTCGAGCTCGAGAGGACGGCGATGGTCGGCGTCCACGATGGTCACCGGGCGGGGCTGGTGGGGCGCCTCGGGGTGCTCGGCGGTCCCACCGCCCAGATAGCGGGCGATTGTCTCCAGGGGACGCTGGGTGGCTGAGAGGCCGATCCGCTGGGGCGGGTTGTCGGTGATCTCCTCCAACCGTTCCAGGGACACCGCTAGGTGTGCGCCGCGCTTGGTGCCCGCCACGGCATGCACTTCGTCGACTATCACCCATCGCACCGGCGCCAGCCGCTCCCGTGCGGCCGAGGTGAGCATCAAATAGAGCGACTCGGGAGTCGTGATGAGAATGTCGGGCGGGCGACGCAGCATCTTCTGGCGATCGGAGGCGGGAGTGTCCCCCGTCCTCATGAAGGTGGTGAGCGCCGGCGGGGGTTCGGCGCCGATTCGCGCCGCGGCGTGCCGGATCCCGGCGAGGGGAGCCCGCAGGTTACGTTCGATGTCGTAGGCGAGCGCTTTGAGGGGTGAGATGTACAGCAGGCGGCACCGGCCGCCGGTGGGCGGGAGTGGCTCGTGACACAGCCGGTCGAGCGTCCAAAGGAAGGCGGCCAGGGTCTTTCCGGAGCCGGTGGGTGCGTGAATCAGGGTGTGGGCGCCCGAGGCGATGGCCGGCCAGCCCAGGGTCTGGGGGAGCGTCGGCGACTCGAAGGTGGCCTCGAACCAGGTGCGGGTGGCAGGGGCGAATTGCTGCAGGCTGGAATCTCCCATTCAACTAGCTCAGGGTAGAGGGTCTCCGCGACAAGTTGCCCGGAGAGTCCGGCAGGGCTGTCTGCTCTCCAACGGGGAGTTCTAGTAGACGGAGAGCATCTCCAGGGCGTATTCGGCTGTTTCGGTGGAGCAGTCCAGGCTGGTCTCCGAGGGCGCCAGGCGGTGAACGGCCAGGCGCGCCCAGTCGGAGGCGCTTCCCTTGATCTGGTGGGGGGAGTGTTCCTCCCCGTACACCCATTTGTAGTACTGGGGTCCGATCACCTCCACCCGGACGGGCGGGTTCTCTCCGTTCTCGCGGAACTGGTGGGCCAGGGTGGCCCATCCCAGCCAGCAGATGTGGCGGATACGGGTGGTGTCCTCGTACTCGTCTCCCATGGCCTCGTAGATGTCCAGCCCGTAGGCCCAGGTGTCGGTCAGCCGGTAGATGGCCACGGTCTGCGCCGCGACCTGGCCACCCATCCACGGTATCACCTGGGAGGGAGACATCTCCGAGAGAGGCTCGATCAGCTTGGCTCGGCCCTTTCTCCACCATTCGATCACGTCCTGAGGTCTTATCTCCCGACCCCTCCGCACTCCTTCCCAGTGCAGATCCCCCGCCTCCCCCTCGCCGATTGGAGGCGCCTCACCCACCACCGTCTGGGCGGTAAGCTCTTCGAAGTGGGCGAGGTGGCTGACTATGTCGCGGATGTCCCAACCCTGCACGGCGGTGGGGGTGCCCCAGTCGCGCACCGGGATTTTCTGGAGATACTGGTCCAAGGACTGCTGCTCGGCTACAAGGTCGGAGAGGATGGTGCGCACCATCCCCATTCTATCAGGACTTTGGGGTCGGCTTCCCAAAAGGCGGCCCACTAGGACCTTGCCGGACCACCGCTCGCCACACCGTCTCGTAGTGGTCGCGGTCGTGGGCGTCCACTCTGGGGAGCACCAACTCCTCCCAGGCCCGACGGAGGGGATCGGGGTGCTCGGAGAAGATCCGCAGGCCCGTGGGCAGGCGGTCGAGGGCGCCTCGAAGGGACATGGGGGTCTCCACCCGGGTGTCTGCGTCGGTGGCCTCGAAAGACGCGTTTATGTCCACGGTTAGCCGGGCGATGGCGGTGACGAAGGCATCGAGCATTGCCGGGTAGCGCCGCCGGAGCATCGCCTCCACCTGGGGGGCGGTCGGGAAGTTCTTCTCCCAGATCACCCACCGGTCCGAGAAAGCCTTGTTGAGCGTCTGGGTGCCTGCGTAATCCCTCAAGTCGGTGGGGTTCATGGTTCCGAATATTCGAACGTCGTCCCGCAGCCGGATGGTCTCGCCGGTGGGAAGGTCGAGAGCGGCGTAGCGATCGAGGAGCCCGTGCAGAGCAAAGAGCGTCTCGGCGCCGGCTGCGTTCAACTCCGACAGGTTGATGAGGGCCGGGCCGCGCAGCGCCCGGGTGATGTCCCCGTCCTCCCAGCGGCTTTCGGTGCCACCCTTGCCGTCCCCGTGCAGCCGGGTGGAGCCGATGAGAGTGAGGTCGCGGACCTCCCCGGTCATGGGGATCCGGTAGTAGGGGAGTCCCAGCCGGGCGGCGAACTGTTCGATGTCATGATCCTTGCCGGTTCCCATGTGACCGCGGACCGCGATGTGGAGGGAGACGTACCCGGGAGGGCGGAGGCGATGCACCCTCTCCAGCGCTGCAAACCGATATAGCATTCCGAGGTCCACGTAATAGGGATCGGGCGCGGGAATCTTCCCCAGGCGTTGCGAAAAGTCCGGCAGGTCGGGGGTGACTGAGAAGGGAGTCAGGCTGATCTCCCGTTCGGGTTTGCCGGAAGGATGAGCGAAGGTCGCCGGGACGGTCATGCCGCGGGCGCCTTCAGGCTGTGGAGGCTCCGGCGGAGGAGGTCCTTGGTTCCCTCGACCATCGCCCGGGCCAGTTCCCCGGGATGGTGGACCACCTGATGGCGCGGATAGGCGGCGGCCACCGTGTCGTCACCGATCCCGATGCCCAGGACGGTTGTCCCTCCTCTCTCGACTGCGGAGACGGCATTGGCCAGGTTGCGGACCGATCCTCGGGTCATCCCGTCGGCCAGCACCATCAAGAGGCGCGTCTGGGCGCCATGGGCGGCCATTCTCTGGGCGGCGTGGATCACGTTCAGTTCGTCCACGTTTGCGGCTTTGTCGAACATTGAGACGGGCGGTGCTGTTCGGGGGTTCTTGCGGGCTTCCAGGGCGGCCTTCCGGGGCGCAGAAGCAGTCCAGAGCATACCCGCCAGTATCTTCTCGGCGCTGGCCCATCGCTTGTCGAAGGGCTTGATCAGATAGTGGTTGACAGTGGTGGTCAGCCGCTCGGCCGATTCCCCGTGGCTGGCTCTCAAACCGGCCGTGGACTGGCTGAGAGAGCGAGTGTACGACCACTCGGTGTCCTGCTGGCGGGCCGCGAACGAGCGGTTGAAAATGCTCACTTCGAAGTCGATCTGCAACTCGTTGCACAGCACGGCCACGGTCCACGCGCCCAACAGGGCGGCGGACATGCCCCATCCGCTGCGGACCGGATAGTAACGCCGGGACTGCAGCATGGAGGCCGAACCATCCACCAGCACGCTCACCGCGTAGTGGCGACGGGTTGGCAGGTGACGCCTCTCGTAGAGTCGCTGGTAGAGTCCGGCGCCGATGAAGAGCGCCGAATAGGGGGAGATGTCACCATGGTCGAAGCCCGATCGAAGTCCCCGCCTCTGGTTGGCCGTGAAGAGGTGGAACAGTTCTCCCGACACCCGCCGGGGAACCACCCCCCACTGCTCCGAGGAGCGCCGGTAGGCCTCGCGTCCCTGCTCGGCGAAGCGGGAGAAGGCGGCAGGAGCGGGGGAGATCAACAGCCGACCGCTCTGGCCGGTGGGAAGGTGGATGAGAGGGGCCGCTCCCACCCGCAGCAACTGGTCGGTGCTGGATTGGTCCGTTTCCCGGGAGAGTTGGGCCTCTCTCCCGGCGCGGTTCTCGGCGCCGACCGCTTCCAGGTAGGACTCGACGTCGGCCACCGCCGGGCTGGGGAGGCGAATCATGTCCAGGGTCTCGGCCGCCTTCTCGGTGACCGCCTTCCCGGCGGAGGGCTCGCGGGGGAGCGTGGGAGGAACCAGGCGGTGGTCCATGGCGATCCGCAGCATGGCGAGGGCTGCCTCCCCCACCTCCCAGGGATCGGTGAGCCCGGGGACTTCGGCCAGCAGTCGCGCCCCGTCCCGGAGGGCGTCGCCTGCGGGTCGGCTCACGGACTCGGGCGGCCGCGGGGCGGAGAGAGCGCCGGTCGCCGACAGGAAACATCCGGCCACGAACTGGGATAGGTCGGGTTGGGACTCCAGCGCGGGGACCGCGGCCCGATACAAGTCGTCGAGAATGGACCGGGCGCCCGGATAGTTGACCAGTCCCCGATGTTCCTGGCGAGCGTCCTCCAGGGCGAAGAAGAACAGCACGGCCAGTTCTCCTCCGGTCCGCTCGAGGGCGGTCAGCAGGTCGCTGGGCTGGTCGGAGACGGGGGCGGGTCGGGCGGCATCCTCCCCGAGCAGGCTGGACCAGTGCCCGGGGACGGGCCGCTTCTCCTCGAAACGGCTGGAGAGAAGATGCACCACCTCGTGAAGAGCGGACGCCACGGCCACTTCTTCGGGGGTGACGGGTGCGCGGCGCTGATAGGCGTTCTGGAAGAGACGGGGGTCGCACACCACCTCGCCGGGGGCATGGTGGGAGTGGGAACCTAGCCTGACCCGAAGTTCGGGGTCGCCCGAAAGGGTGCGGGCGAATCGGGTTATGGCGGGCGCCACCCGCTGGTAGCGGCTGACCACCTCTTCTATGGTGGTCTCCTCCGAGGAGAGGAGCCGGTGAAGAACGGTGGCTGAGCGGGTTGGCATAACGGTCATTATCCCTCATCGGTTCATCTACAATTTCCCGAACAGGTATGACTCACTATCGTCTCTCCACTTTGGGCAACGGTTTGCGGCTGATCACCGAGGAGATGCCTTCACTGCGTTCGGTGTCGGTGGGGTGCTGGGTGGACACCGGCGCCCGCGACGAACGCGCCAACGAGGCCGGCGCCTCCCACTTTCTTGAGCACCTGCTCTTCAAGGGCACAGACGAGCTTTCCGCCCGCCAGATCGCGGAGACCTTCGATGGGATGGGAGCGGAGTCGAATGCCTTCACATCCAAGGAGCAAACTTGCTATTGGGCCCGGCTGTTGGACGACGACCTACCGGTTGGGATGCGCCTCCTCTCCGAGATGCTGCAGCGCCCCGCCTTCCGTCAGAGCGAGATCGACTCAGAGCGGCAGGTGGTCTTCGAGGAGATCAACATGCGGGAGGATGATCCACAGGACTCGGCGTTCGAGGCCTTCAGCCGGACCATTCACGATGGCCATGTCCTGGGACGCCCCGTGCTGGGCACCCGGGAGTCGATCGGGGCGATGACCCGCGCCGACCTGGAAGGCTATTGGAGGCGACGCTACGGTCCGCATTCGGTGGTGGTGGCGCTGGCCGGGGCGGTGCAGCATTCGAGAGCCCGGGAATTGGTTGAGGAACTGTTCGGGGAGTGGTCGGGAGGGGAGGTGGGCCACAGCTTCTCTGAGAATTCGCCGTCCTCCTCGGTGGGACTGGTGGAGCGGGACACCGAACAAGCTCATCTGGTGCTGGGAGGGGCAGGGATGGACCGGGCTGACGAGCGGCGGTGGGCGTTCGGGATACTCAACCTGGTGCTGGGTGGGGGGATGTCCTCCCGCTTGTTCACCAGCATCCGGGAGGAGCGGGGGTTGGCTTATTCCATCTTCAGCTTCAACCACTCCTATGCGGACTCGGGCGTGTGGGGTATCTATGTGGGGACCACCCCCCGGCAGACCGCCGAGGTTATGGAACTCATCGACGGCCAGCTCTCCAGGCTGATGGATGAAGGCATAACAGCCGCAGAGTTGGAGAAGGCGCGGGGGGCCGCCCGGGGCGCCCTGGCCATGGCGATGGAGGACTCCCAGAGCCGGATGGTTCATCTGGGCCGTGAGGAGATCTGCGGGCTGGAGCACTACTCCATGGACGAGAGGCTGGAACACATCCTGGCGGTGGATCGCTCCCAGGTCACCGAAGTGGCCCGTCAACTCTTCTCGGGTCCGAAGACCCTGGGAGTGGTGGGACCCTTCGCGGAGTCGGATCTGACCGGGTACGTCACATGACAATCCGCGTTGGGGTGGCGGGAGCGCTGGGCCGGATGGGGTCACTGATAGCCGAGACGGTGGCGGAAGCTCCGGACATGGAACTGGTGGCTGGCTACGACCTCCTCGAAGGAGAGGCGGCGGGGACTTTGGTCGGGGTGGATGTCTCTTGCCTGGCGGAGGCGGAAGTGGTGGTCGACTTCACCAACCCCGAGGCGGTGATGGACAACCTCGCCCATTACCGTGACATGGAATGCCATGCGGTGGTGGGCACCTCCGGCTTCACCGCCGAGCGGATCGCCTCGGTCCGCGGTCTGTGGGGAGACGACCACAGGACCAGATGTGTGATCGTACCCAACTTCTCCATCGGGGCGGTGCTGATGATGCGCTTCGCGCGTGCCGCCGCCCGGTTCTTCACCGCGTCCGAAGTGATCGAACTCCACCACGACCAGAAAGCCGACGCTCCCTCGGGTACCGCGGTCTCCACCGCGGCGGGTATGGCCGAGACCGGAGGTCAGTCCCGGCAGGTGTCGTCGGAGGAGCTCTATTCGGGAGCGCTGGGTGCCCGGGTGGAGGGCGTTCCGGTGCACTCGGTGCGTTTGCCGGGACTGTTGGCCCACCAGGAGGTGCTGTTCGGGAATCCCGGCGAGATCCTCACCATCCGCCACGACTCCACGGACCGGGTTTCATTCCTGCCCGGGGTGATGCTGGCTGTGCGGGGAGTATCGGGACTGGAGCGCGGGGTCTCGGTAGGTCTGGAAGTCCTGCTGGACGCCTAGTCGGCCCTGGTTTCCGAATA